>CAZYMM010000188.1:0-3925 GCA_964648515.1 uncultured Conexibacter sp. | reverse complement strand
GCCGTTCCGGGCACGCCGCCCCGCGCCGGCCGGCCGGCCGGACCGCCGCCGCACGGCGTCCGTTCGGAGCGCGCGTGCTCGACGCGCGGCTGCTCGAGCTCCTGATCGGCCGGCGGCTCTGGATCCCCGTGCTCGCGGCGGCGCTGATCGGGATCGTCGCGATCCAGGTGATGACGCTCGGCGTCAACGCGCAGATCAGCCGCAGCGTCGAGCGGGCGTCGCTGCTGCAGCGTGAGAACACGGCGCTGGCCTCGACGGTCTCGCGGCTGGAGTCCTCGGTCCGCCTGCAGGAGGCGGTCGGGAAGATGGGGATGGTCGACTCGGTCGCCGGCAGCCGCCGCTACCTGCAGGCCGCGAGCAGCGCGATCGCCGACGCCGACGGCCGCCAGATCGCGCTACTCGCGCGGCGCGGCGGGACAATCGCAGCACCGGTCGCCGCGCCGGCCGTCGCTCCGGCCGCCACGCCGGCCGCCGGCACCGCTGCGCCGGCGCTGGTCGCCCAGGCCCCGGCCGTGCCGACCGCCGCGGCTGGTAGCACGCAGTAGTCAATGACGCTGATCGAGCGCCGCATCGGCCTGCTGTTTGCCATCTTCCTGCTGCTGATGGTGATCGCCGCCGGGCGCGCGCTGCAGCTCGCCACGCTGCAGGGCACCAAGCTCGCCGGCGCCGCCTCCAGCCAGCAGCGCCAGCAGGTCGTCGTGCCGGCGGCACGCGGCACGATCAGCGACCGCTCCGGCACCCCGCTGGCGGTCTCCGAGGCTGCCGACGACGTCTCGGCGACCCCGTACCTGGTCAAGGACCCGCGCGCCGCCGCCGCCAGGCTGGCGCCGCTGCTCGGCCGCGATCAGGGCGATCTACTGAGCGCGCTGACGCGCCGCGACACCGGATTCGTCTACCTGGCCAAGAAGCTGCCGGCGGCGACCGCCGACCGCGTCCGCAAGCTCGGGATCGAGGGCATCGACTTCACACCGACCCAGTTCCGCGTCTACCCGCGCAGCTACTCGGCCGCTCAGGTGCTCGGCTTCGTCAACGCCGCCGGGCACGGCGCGGGCGGTCTCGAGTACCGCTTCGACCGTCAGCTCTCGGGCCGCGACGGACTGCGGATGCTCGGTCGTGACGGCGTCGGTCAGGACATCGACGTGCGCGACATCAGGCCCGCGGTGCCCGGCGCGGACCTGCGCCTGACGATCGATGCCAACATCCAGGACGAGGCCGAGCGTGTGCTGCGCGAGGTCGGTGCACAGTACCGGCCGAAGGGCGCCACCGCGATCGTCACCAACCCCCGCAGCGGCGAGGTCCTGGCGCTCGCCAACTGGCCGCAGGTCAACGCCAACGATCCGGCCGGGGCGCCGCCATGGGCGAACGCCGACCGCGCCGTCTCGATGACCTACGAGCCCGGCTCGACCTACAAGGCGATTACGGTCGCCGGCGCGCTGCAGGACGGCGTCGTCACGCCGCAGACGTCGTTCAACCTGCCGCCGGTGCTGTCGCTGTATGACCGCCAGCTCAACAACAACGAGGCGCGCGGCTGGGCGACGATGACCACGGCGCAGATCCTCGCCGTCTCCGACAACGTCGGCGCGGCGACGATCGGGATCAAGCTCGGGGCCAAGCGGTTCGCAGACTGGACCGACCGCTTCGGCTTCGGTCGCCCGACCGGGGTCGATCTCCCCGGCGAGGAGCGCGGCATCGTGCTGCCGGTCGCCAAGTACTCGGGCACCTCGATGCTGAACCTGCCGATCGGTCAGGGCGAGGCGGTGACGCCGATGCAGATGACCGCCGCCTACGGCGCGATCGCCAACGGCGGCATCCTGCGCACACCGCAGGTGATCCGCTCGATCGGCGGGCGGCCGGTGGCCGAACCGCGCGGCCGGCGCGTGATCTCGGCCCGCACGGCGGCCCAGCTGCGCTTGATGTTGAAGGGCGTGCTCGGGCCCGGCGGCACCGCGGCCGAGGTCTCGATCCCCGGCTTTGCGTTGGCCGGCAAGACAGGCACCGCCAACAAGATCGGCCCCGACGGCACGTACTCCAAGAGCAAGTACGTCGCCTCGTTCATCGGCTTCGCTCCGGCCGACGACCCGAAGCTGCTGGTCTCGGTCGTCGTCGACGAGCCGAGCACCGGGGTGATCTACGGCGGCCAGGTCGCGGCGCCCGCGTTCGGCAAGATCGCCGCGTTCGCGCTCCAGTACCTGCGGATCGCGCCCGACTGAGACGGCCTCTGAGGACCGGTCGGGTGCGGGGCCGGACAGTCGTCGTGTCCCGTCCGGTCGCTACCGTCGGGCCCCGCATGCGCCTGCGCGAGCTCCTGCCACTCGACCCGCAGACAGCGGCCGGCCCCGGCGCCGAGATCGAGATCACCGCGCTGGCGCTCGACGATCGCGAGGCCGGTCCCGGCACGCTCTTCTTCTGTGTGCCGGGTCTGACGCGCGACGGTCACGATTTCGCTCCGGCTGCGGCCGCGGCCGGTGCCGCCGCGCTTGTCGTCCAGCGGCCGCTCGACGTCGATCTCCCGCAGGTGCTCGTGGACGACGTGCGTGCCGCGATGGCGCCGGCCGCGGCCCGTCTGGCCGGCGACCCGACGCGGACGCTCGCGATGGTCGGCATTACCGGCACCAGCGGCAAGACGACGAGCGCCTATCTGACCGCTGCCGTGCTCTCGCCGCAGGGGCCCGAGCGTCCCGGCTGCGGCATCGTCGGCACCGTGTCGACCCGCGTCGCCGGCAGCGAGCGTGCCGCGGTTCGCACGACGCCGGAGGCGATCGCGCTGCAGCCGCTGCTGCGGTCGATGCTCGAGGGCGGCGACCGCTCCTGCGTGATGGAGGTCTCCTCGCACGCGATCAGCCTGCACCGCGCCGACGCCATCCACTGGCGCGCGGTCGCGTTCACGAACCTCGGCCACGACCATCTCGACTTCCACGGCAGCGTCGACGAGTACTTCGCGGTCAAGCGCTCGCTGCTGGAGACTGCGGGCCGGCAGGGCGCCGCGCTCGTGATCTGCGCCGACGACGAGCACGGGCGCCGGCTCGCGCAGGAGTTCCCCGAGGCGCTCTCGGTCGGGCTCGGCGCCGGGGCCGCGCTGCAGGCAACCGACCTTGAGCCCGGCATCTCCTCGACGGCGTTCAGCGCCGGCGGCGCGCCGTTCATGGTGCCGCTGCCCGGGCGCTTCAACGTCCGCAACGCGCTGATCGCGATCGCCGTCGGCCGTGCGTCGGGGCTGCCTGACAGGGAGATCGCCGGCCGCCTCGCGGCCGCGGCCGGGGTGCCGGGCCGCTTCGAGCCGGTCGACGCCGGCCAGCCGTTCGCCGTGATCGTCGACTACGCGCACAAGCCGGAGGCGGTCGCCAGCGTACTCGAGGCGGCGCGCGAGCTGGCCGCCGGACGGCGCGTCTGCTGCGTGATCGGGGCCGGCGGCGACCGCGACCGCGAGAAGCGGCCGCTGATGGCGGCGGCGGCCGCCGCCGGCGCCGATCAGGTGATCCTGACCAGCGACAACCCGCGCAGTGAGGATCCGGAGGCGATCCTCGATGCGATGGCGCCCGGTGCGCCCGGCGCGGCGCGGATCGCAGACCGCCGTGCGGCGATCGCGGCGGCGCTGGCCTGGGCGGCGCCGCGCGACGTGGTGCTGATCGCCGGCAAGGGCCACGAGAGCTACCAGGAGCTGGCCGGCGGCGAGCTGCAGCCGTTCGACGATCGCGAGGTCGCCAGGGAGGAGCTGCATGCGCTGCTGGGACGCTGAGCGGATCGCCGAGCTCGCCGGGGCGCGCGTCGTCGCCGCCGGATCGACCGCAGCCGGTCCCGAGCGGGCCGTGATCGACTCGCGCGCGGCCGGCCCCGGCGCGCTGTTCGTGGGCCTTGCCGGCACGCGCACCGACGGTGGCGATTTCGCCGCCGCGGCGCTCGCCGCCGGCTGCTGGGGTGTGCTCGT
>CAZYMM010000187.1:0-3943 GCA_964648515.1 uncultured Conexibacter sp. | reverse complement strand
GTGTTGCCGCGCAGCGCGTCGCGGGCGTGCTTGACGACCAGCCCCGCCTGCTCGGACTTCTCGACGAAGAAGCTGTCGCCCGTCTTCGCGACGCCGAGCAGGCCGAGCACGCGCTGCTCGGCCGGCGTGACCTCGCTCTCGGCGGGCTCTCTCAGGCTCTCGATGCTCCAGCCCGAGTCGCTGCCCTGAAGCTTGATGAGACCACGCTGGGCAAGGTCGTAGAGCGTCGCCTGCAGATCATCGTGCGAGTGGGTCTCGGCGACGACATAGGCGCCGAGCGCGGGCGAGACGCCGGCGGGCGGCTCGAACAGGACCGGGAAGCCGGGGGCCACCTCGCGCGTGCGGCGGACGAGCAGGAAGGCGCCGAGCATCCCGGCCAGGAGCGCCGCGAGCGCCGGCCACCAGTAGCGCAGCCAGCTCTCGCCGGCCGGCGGCGCCGGCAGCGACCCGCGCGGGAACGTCGCGCGGACGGTCACCGGCGTGAACGCGGCCAGCGGCCCGGTCCGCAGACGCAGCGTGCGCCCTTGGACGCTAACGCTGCACGGGGTGTTCTTGCCCTGCACGCACTCGACCTTCTCGGGCGCCGCCGGGAGCCGCGCGATCACGTCGGCCTGGCCGATCGGCATCTGCCAGCCGGAGCCGACGACGTTCCACCACCAGACCGGCCGGTCTCCGGCGCCCGGCTCGATCGCCTTCGTCACCTGCGAGTCGATTGTGTAGCTGGTTGTCCCGGCCGGCAGGACGACGTCCGGCGAGCCGATTCGCAGCGTCTTGGTGCCCTGGGTCTGCCCGCTCCAGGTCCACGGCTCCGGCTGCCCGTTGCGCATGACGACGACGTGCTCGGGGTCGTGCTTGATGCCGAGCCGGCGCGGGTCGGCGGTGTCGAAGATCCGGAAGATGCCGTGCTTGCCGTACGGCAGCACGACGTCGAGCGTCTCACGACTGGTCAGCGTGCCGTCGGCCGTCAGCCGCATCGCAACCGCCATCCGCGTGACGGTCGCGTCGTCGTGCTGGCGGTTGGAGGCGGCGAACGGGTTCAGCAGCCCGACCGCGACCACGGCAGCGACCACCGCCACGCGCAGCAGCCACGCCAGTCCCTGGCGGCCGGCGCCCATCAGCAGGATTCCTCGCGCATCGCCGGCTCACGGTACATGTGCACGCAGCGGCACGAAGGCTGAGAGACTTGGATCATGACCGCGCTCGACGCACCTGCGCCCGTGTTGCTCGGGACGGCGCCGCCGTCGCCGTCCGGTGCGCTCGCGGCCGGTGAGGAGCCGGCGCTGCCGCTGCCGCCCGGGCCGTCCGATCCGCGCCTGCTGCAGACGCTGCGTTCGAGCGTGCGCCTGGCTCATTTCGCAAGTGCGAACCGTCGCCGCTTCGGCGACGTCTTCCTGCTCCGTGCGCTGGCGCTCGGCGACATCGCGATCACCTCGCACCCCGACCACGTGCGGGCGCTGTTCACCGCGCCGAGCGAGCTCGTCCCGTCGCTGACCGGCGAGTCGCAGCTGCGCCCGATCGTCGGATCCGATTCGGTGCTGACAGCGCTCGGCGAACGTCACATGCGCCAGCGCAAGCTGCTGCTGCCCGCCTTCCACGGCAAGGCGATCCAGCGCTACAGCACGATGATCGAGTCGGTGATCGACCGGGAGATCGAGCGCTGGCCGGTCGGGCGCCGGTTCGCGCTGGCGCCGCGAATGCAGTCGGTGACGCTCGACGTGATCCTCGCCGGGATCTTCGGCATCGACGACCGCCCGCCGGCCGGCGGCGCCGAGGACCGGCTGCGCCGGGCGATCTCCTGGCTGATCGGCGTCTCGACGCTGCCGGGCGCCAAGCTCGTCGAGCTGATGAACCTCGGCTCCGAGCGGCCGGTCGGACTGCTGCGCGCGGCGATGGCCCGTATCGACCGCGCGATCTACCCGGTGATCGCCGCCCGCCGCGGCGACCCACGTCTCGAGCAGCGCGACGACATCATGTCGATGCTGCTGCGCGCCGAGACCGAGGACGGCCAGCGGCTGACCGACAGCGAGCTGCGCAACGAGCTGCTGACGCTGCTGCTGGCCGGCCACGAGACGACCGCCAACCAGCTCGCCTGGACCTGGGAGCGGCTGCTGCGCACGCCGGACGCCCACGCCCGGCTGCTGGCGGCGGTGCGCGGCGACGATCAGGCTGTCGCCGGCGAGGTCGTCGAGCAGACGATCTGGGAGGGGATGCGCAACAGGCCGGTGGTCCCGGCGATCGGCCGCCGGGTGACGGTGCGCTGGCGGCTCGGCGACTACGCGATCCCGGCCGGCACGGCGGTCGGCGTCAACATCGTCCTCGTCCACCACCGCGAGGATCTCTACCCCGACCCCTATGCGTTCCGGCCCGAGCGCTGGGCGGGCACGACCAAGCCCGGCACCTACACATGGATCCCGTTCGGCGGCGGCGTCCGGCGCTGCCTCGGTCAATCGCTAGCCCTCGCCGAGCAGCGGATCGTGCTGCGGGCGATGGCGTCGCGGCTCGACCTCGAGGCTCCGGACCCGGCGCCCGAACGCTTCGTCCATCGCAACGTGACGATGATCCCGCGCCACGGCACGCAGGTCGTGATCGGCGCCCGGCGTTAGCGTCCCTGCCGATGCGCGTCGCCGTCGCCGATCTCGGCACCAACTCGACACGGCTCTTGATCGCCGATGTCTCGTCGGGCGCCAGCATCACCGATCTGATGTCGCGGTCGGTCGTGACGCGGATGGGCGACCGTGTTGACGCCGATGGGGTGATCGGCGAGGCCGCCGTGACGCGCGTGCTGGAGGTGCTCGACGACTACCGCCGGCTGCTCGACGAGCACGCGATCGAGCGTTCGCTGGCGCTGTTGACGAGCGCCGGCCGCGACGCCCGCAACGGCGCCGAGCTTGCCCGTCGCGCATCCAGTGTGCTCGGCTGCGAGACCCGGATCATCACGGGCGAGGAGGAGGCCCGGCTGGTCTTTCGCGGCGCGACGATCGGCCGCGACCCGGGCGCCGAGACCGCTGTGCTGGATGTCGGCGGCGGATCGACCGAGCTGGCGATCGGGTCCGGCGGCGCCGTCACGTTCCGCAGCAGCTCACAGGTCGGTGTCGTCCGCCAGAGTGAGCGACACCTGCATCACGACCCGCCGCGACCACCCGAGATCGCCGCGCTGCGCGCCGACGTCCGCGAGCGGCTGGCTGCGCTTGCCGACGGTCGCCGCGCACCGCTGACGGTTTCGGTCGGCGGCACGCCGATCTCCTGCGCGACGATGCTCGGCCATCACACTCCCGACGGTGCGGTCGTCAGCGCCGCCGAGTGCGAAGGGCTGCTGGTCCGCGTTGCCGGTGCCACGCAAGAGGAGCTGCGCGAGATGCAGGGCCTTCACCCTGCGCGCGCACCCGCGATCGTCGCCGGCATCTCGATCCACCTCGAGGCGCTGCACGTCCTCGGCGCCGATGCCTTCGAGGTCTCCGAGCGCGACCTGCGCCACGGTGCCGCACTCGAGCTCGCGGCAGCCAGCTGAGCCACAGCAGCGCAGCGCAACAAACGACGAGCGGCCGTTGCGCAAACCAGCTGGCGGGGCTGCGCGAGGAGCGCGAGGAAACGACCCACAGGTCGAGACCGAGACGCGACAAGCCGGAGCGTCGCCAGCTGCGCAGCGCAACGGCCGCTCAGGCCAGGTTGGCTTTGCGCGGGTAGACGACGGTCGGATCGGTCAGCACGTTGACGAGCGCCGGCCGGTCGCCGCCGAGCGCCGCCTCCAGCGCGGGCCGCAGCTCGCCCGGCTCGCGCACCAGCGTCCCGTCGGCGCCGAGCGCCCTGACCATCTCGTCGTAGCGGAGCTCGGGCTGCAGATCGGCGGCCACCGAGTAGCCGTAGAGGAACTCCATCGGGTGCTTCTCGAGTGCCCAGATGCCGTTGTTGCCCATCACGCCGACCACGTTGATGCCGAGCCGTA
>CAZYMM010000186.1:2524-3977 GCA_964648515.1 uncultured Conexibacter sp. | reverse complement strand
GCGCCCGCAGCCCCTGCAAGACCCGCTCGCGCAGGTACGCGCGCTCGTCCTCACCTTCGGGCAGGAAGCGCGGGATCAGCTGTCCGCCGAGCTCGAGCTCGACGTTGCAACGCTCGGCGATCTCGATGGTCGCTTCAACAGCACCGGGCGTCGCCGCGAACGACTGCTGCATCTCATCGCTCGAGGCCAGGTAGTAGGCGTTGGTCGAGAACATCGTGCGCTGGGCCTGCGGCACGACGCAGGAGCCGGTCTGCACGCAGAGCAGCGCGTGATGGGCTTCGTAGTCCTCCTTGCGCAGGTAGTGGACGTCGCCGGTCGCCACCAACGTGCCGCCCATCTCGCGCGCCATCCGCTCGATCCCCGCGTTGACCTGCTCCTGCTGGGTCAGGCCGTTGTGCTGGATCTCGAAGTAGACATCCTCGGGGCCGAAGGCCTGCGCGAGCGAGTCGACGAACGAGCGCGCCTCGTCGTAGCGGTCCTCCATCAGCAGCTGGCTCGATCGCGACGCCAGGCAGCCGGTCAGGGCGATGATGCCGTCGCCGTGGGCGGCGAGCTGGGCGAGATCGAGCGTCGGCTTGCCGCCCTGCAGACCCTCGAGGAAGCCGAGCGACGACAGCCGGACGAGGTTGCGGTAGCCGGCATCGGATGCCGCGAGCAGCGTCAGATGGTTGCGCTTGACGCCGCGCACCGGCGGCGCCGTGTGATCGTCGACGGTGTAGACCTCGCAGCCGATGATCGGCTTGATCCCTGCCGCACGGCAGGCCTGGTAGTGCTCGACGGCGCCGTTCATCACGCCGTGATCGGTCAGCCCCAGAGCCGGCTGGTCGAGTGCTGCGGCGCGCTCTGCGAGCGCCCTGATGTTCGCCGCCCCATCGAGCAGCGAGTACTCGGAGTGGACGTGCAGATGGGCGCAGGCGGAACTCACGGCTGGCGGCCCAGGGTAATCGGCAGCGCGGACGGCGAGCGTCGCGCTCCGCGCACGCTGCGGGATTCGACCCGGCTACCGGGAGACGCCGTCGAGCGCGTCGAGCAGCAGCTCGATCATGGCGCGGTCGCCGTGCATCCGAGCGTCCTCGATGCCGGCCAGGACACGCGCCAAGCGGCCGGCCTCGGCCACGAGGGTGGCGGGGGCCGGGCGCTCGTCGGGCTCGCCGACCCTGCTCTGCCCGGTGCCGACGCAGACGCGCATGAGCTCGTCCCCGGCCTGCACGTCGACGACGATCTCCTGCTCAGAGCGGGCACCGAGCAGCGCAAGCTCGAGCAGCGTCCGGGCCGGGAGCGGGTGCGGCAGGAGAGCGAGGTCGGCGAGCTGGAGCGGAACGCGCCGCGCCGCGATCAGCGGGCGCAGCCGCCTCCGACCGCGGATCGATGTACCGCGCAGACGCGAGCTCGCACCGCCGGCAAGCAGCGGCACGACCGCCGCGAGCGGCCCGCGGACGGCTCCATCGAGTGG
>CAZYMM010000186.1:0-2424 GCA_964648515.1 uncultured Conexibacter sp. | reverse complement strand
TCGAACTCGGGCGGGTCGGCGAGCTGCGGCCCGTCGTCGCGGCCGGCCGGGCGCCAGCTCAGCTCGGCGAGCGCATCGCGGAGCCCGGCGACCGCGTCCGCGTCCGCGGTCGCAGGTCCGGCGCCCGTGCGCAGACCGGCGATGTCGGCGCGGATCTCGCGCAGCTCGGTCTCGGCCTGTGCCCTGGCCTGGCGCTCGCGTGCCAGTGCGGCCGCGTCGGCGGCAGCGTCGACCGCCGCGACAGCCGGATCGCCGAGCACCGACGTCAGCGATGCCAGCGCGTTGCGCAGCTCGCGCTCGCGGTCCTCACGGCGCGCGAGCTCGCCCTCCAACCATGCGGCCTGCATCCGGGCGCGCCGTGAGGCGACCCGCTCGGCCGCCAGCTCGGCCTGCACGGCGCGCAGCTCGCCGCGCAGCGCGACGACGATCTCGCGCGCCGCGGCGAGCTCGGAGTGGATCTCCTGGATGTCGCCGACACGGGCGCGCAGGTCGTTGACGACCGCCTCCAGCTCACCGACCGCGGGCCCCTCGTGGTCACTGCGGCGACGCGCGAAACGGCGGCGGTCGTGAACACGGATCTCGCCGCCCTCTGCGAGTGCGGTGACGCGGCGATCTTCGAGCGGCGTGTCTGCTGGCGTGCTCATCCCGGGGCGCACGCTACGGCGCGCCCCGGACGGCTCAGACGGTCGGCACGCTGCGGCGGGAGCGGACCGTCAGCGCCAGCGCGCCGACCAGGACGAGCACGCCGAGCGATGCCGCGCCGGCCGCCTCGATCCGGCGCCGCTCGGGCAGCCGGCGGCGGATGTACCAGCGCAGCGCGTTGTGGGTCAGATATCCGAGGGCCTTGTAATACATGGCAGCACCGAGCCTACCCGGACGCCGCAGCGGCCGTGAGCACCTGCTCCAGACGGCCGATCGCGTCGTCGAGCTCGCCGGCCTCGATCGTCAACGCGGGCAGCAGCCGCACCGTCGCCGGGCGCGGCGCGTTGAGGACCAGGCGCTGCTCGGTCAGCGCCGTGCGCACCACCGCGCGGGCGTCGATCTCGGGCAGCAGCTCGACGCCGAGCATGTGGCCGCGGCCGCGCACCTCGACGACCGCGGGATGCTCGCCGAGCCGTGCGGCGATCTCCTGTCCCTGCGCGCGGACCCGGGCGAGCACGCCGGGGTCGGCGACGATGTCGAGTACGGCGAGCCCGGCCGCGCACTGCACGGGGCCACCGGCGAAGGTCGAGCCGTGGTCGCCCGGTTCGAAGCCGGCGGCGAAGCGCTCGCCGGTCAGCACCGCCCCGATCGGCAGGCCGCCGCCGAGCGCCTTGGCCGTCGTCATCAGGTCCGGAACGACACCGTCGTGCTGGTGGGCCCAGAGCGTGCCGGTGCGGCCGAGGCCGACCTGGACCTCGTCGAAGATCAGCGCCGCGCCGGTCCGGTCGCAGGCCTCGCGCGCGGCGCGCAGCAGATCGGCGCCGAGCGGCAGCACGCCGCTCTCGCCCTGGATCGGCTCGAGGATCACGGCCGCGGTGCGCTCGTCGATCGCGGCCGTGAGCGACTGCGCGGTCGCCTCGACGGCGAAGAAGCCGGGGACGAGCGGCGCGAACGGCGCCTGCTTGGACTCCTGCGGCGTCGCCGACAGCGAGCCGTAGGTGCGCCCGTGGAAGGCGTTGTGGACCGAGATCACGTTGCCGCCGGGGCGCGCCTTGCGCGCCATCTTGATCGCCGCCTCGTTGGCCTCGGTGCCGGAGTTCGCGTAGTGGACGGCGCCGCCGAGCGAGCAGGCCGACAGCCGCGCGGCAAGCTCCTCGCCGGGACGGCTGTGGAAGACGTTGCCGCAGTGGATCAGCTCCTGGGCCTGTGCGGTTATCGCCGCGACCACGGCCGGGTGGCAGTGGCCGACGCTGTTGACCGCAAGGCCGGTCTGCAGGTCGAGGTACTCGTTGCCGTCCTCGTCCCAGAGCCGCGAGCCGCGGCCACGGACGAACGTGACCTCCATCCGGGCGTAGGCCGGAACAAGTGCGTCAGTCTGCGGCGACAATCTGCGTCCCCACCCCTTGGTCTGTGAACAGCTCCAGCAGCAGCGCGTGCGGCTGGCGGCCGTCGATGATGTGCGCGGCGCTGACGCCGCCGTGGATCGCGTCGACGCAGGCCTGCAGCTTGGGCCGCATGCCGCCGCCGATCGCCTTGATCGCCGACTCGACGGTGACGGTGTCGGCCTGTGAGATCGTCGAGCCGGTGTCGGCAGGATCGGCGAGCCAGCCGGGCACGTCGGTCAGGAAGACGACCTTGTGCGCCCGCAGTGCCCGCGCGACGGCTCCGGCCGCTTCGTCGGCGTTGACGTTGTAGGACTGCCCCGAGGTGTCCGAGCCGACCGACGCGATCACCGGGATGTAGTCGTCGGTGAGGTGGTTGAGGACATCGGCGTTGACCCGT
>CAZYMM010000185.1:0-4045 GCA_964648515.1 uncultured Conexibacter sp. | reverse complement strand
GCGTCACGCCGGCGAGCTCGAGGTCGGCCCGCGCCCGCGCGCGCGGGCCGGCGGCGGCATGGACGTTGGCGATCCACCAGCCGTCTCCGGCACCGTCCGCGAGCAGCACCGCGTGCATCACGCGGCGCTCGGGGAGGAGACGCAGCCGCCGCCGTGCGTGGGCGGCGATCACACCGGCACGGGATCGCACGAGGATCGTGTTGGCGCCGCCGCCGTTGGACCTGATCAGCTCCGGCCTGCGGACCGCGATCGCGCGCCGCGCGGCCAGCAGCTGGTTGCGCGAGGTGGGTGCGGCGCGCCAGCGTGCGCCGCAGGGCGCGGCGAGCAGTGGCGGCCACCACGGCGGCACCTCCTGCAGCAGTGCGACATCCCAGCCGATCGCTGCGATCGCGGGCGCGAACTGACCGAGCAGGCCGCCGCGCCGGTCCGGCTTCGCGCGCCCGTGGAACAGATTCCAGCTCAGCACGCGCAGCGGTCCGTATCCTTGCCCGCCTCCCATGCGCCACATGCTGACCGGAAACGAGCTCGACCGTCCCGCGCTGACCGCGCTGCTCGACCGCGCCGACGAGCTCAAGCGCGATCCGCTCTGCTCGCGCGCGCTCGCCGGCCGCACCGTCGCACTGATCTTCCGCAAGCCGTCGACGCGCACCCGGGTCAGCTTCGAGGCGGGCATCAACGAGCTCGGTGGCGCCGCGATGGTTTTGGCCCCGGGCGACACGCAGCTCAGCCGCGGCGAGTCGCTGCGCGACACCGCCCGCGTTCTCGGCCGGCACGTCTGTGCGGCCGGCATCCGCACGCACGCCGACAGCGAGCTGACCGAGCTCGCGTCAGAGGACCAGGTTCCGGTCTTCAACATGCTGACCGAGCGCCACCACCCGTGCCAGGTGCTCGCCGATCTGATGACGCTGCGCGAGACCTTCGGCGAGCTCGACGGGCTCAAGCTCGCGTTCGTCGGTGACGCCGACAGCAACATGGCCCGCTCACTGGCCGGGCTCGGCGCCATCGCCGGTGTCGAGGTCGTGTTCGGCGCCCCGGAGGGCTATGCGCTCGACGGCGCCACCGTGCACACCGATCCGCGTGTCGCGGTCGCAGGTGCCGACGCCATCTACGCCGACGTCTTCGTCTCGATGGGCGATGAGCAGAGCGCCCGGCAGCGGCTGCGCGACCTCGCGCCGTATCGCCTCGACGACGCGCTGCTCGACGCGGCCGGCCCGCGTGCGATCGCGCTCCACTGCCTGCCCGCGCATCCCGGTGAGGAGATCACGGCCGAGGTCCTCTACGGCGAACGCCAGCGGATCTGGGACCAGGCCGAGAATCGCCGCCACGTCCAGAAGGCGATGCTCGAATGGCTGCTGACGGCATGACCGCGTCCACCCGCCCGAAGCCGGGCGACATCGTCGAGCTGACGATCGAGCGGCTCGCGCACGGCGGCGCCGGCGTCGCGCGGACCGATTCCGGCTACGTCGTGTTCGTCACCGGTGCCGTCCCCGGCGATCGCGTCAGCGCCCGGATCGGCAAGCGCAAGCGCTCCTATGCGGAGGCCCGGATCGTCGAGGTGCTCGCGCCGAGCCCCGAGCGGATCGAGCCGCTCGCCGGCCACCCGGGCGCCCCCTGGCAGGTCATCCCCTACGAGCGTCAGCTCGCCTACAAGGCCGAGCAGGTCGACGACGCGCTGCGCCGGATCGGCGGTCTCGACGGCTTCTCCCTGGCGCCGATCGTGCCTGCGGTCGAGCAGTGGCGCTACCGCAACAAGCTCGAGTTCTCGTTCGGCGAGGACGAGCAGGGCGAGCTCGTCTGCGGCTTCCACGCGCCCGGATCCTGGCACGAGATCGTTGCGGTCGGGGACTGCCTGCTGCAGTCCGTTCGCGGCAACGAGGTTCGGCGCGCGGTGCTCGACTGGGCGCGATCACGGGGCTACCGCTTCCACGACCGGCGGGCCGGCAGCGGCATCCTGCGCAACCTCGTGATCCGCGAGGGCCGGCGCACCGGGGAGCTGATGGTCAGGCTCGTGATCGCCGCCGGGCAGGGCGGCGTCGACGGCGCGTCGCTGGCGGCGGCCGTGCAGGCCGACTCGCTGATCGTCACCGAGATCGACTCGGTTGCCGAATCGACGCAGGGCGGCAGCTCCGAGCTCGTGGCCGGCAGCGCCAAGATCGCCGAGGAGGTCTGCGGCCTGCGCTTCCGGCTGTCGACCGATGCGTTCCTGCAGACCAACACCGAGATGGCCGAGCGGCTCTACGCGATCGCGGCCGAGGGGGCGGCGCTCGAGGGCTGGGAGCGGGTCTACGACCTCTATTGCGGGATCGGCACGATCGGGCTCGTGCTCGCGGGCCGCGCCGGCGAGCTCTGGGGCCTCGAGCTGAGCGAGGACGCGATCGCCGATGCGATCGACAACGCGCGGGTGAACGAGATCGCGGGCGCGCACTTCTTCGCCGGCGACGTTCGCACCAGCCTGCGCGAGCTGGTCGAGCGGGCCGGACGCCCCGACGTGATCGTCGTCGATCCGCCGCGGGCCGGGCTCAGCCAGAAGGTCGTGCGCCGGATCATCGAGGCCGGGGCCCGCCGGATCGTCTACGTCTCCTGCAATCCGACGACGCTGGCACCGAACGCCGCTCAGCTGACCGCGGCCGGCTACCGGCTGCGGTCGGTTACGCCGGTCGACATGTTCCCGCAGACGCCGCACATCGAGTGCGTCGCGGTGCTCGACCGGGTCGCCTGACCGGCCACAGCACAGAGATCCCCCGTTCTTGGTATTTCAGTTCGGGGCTGAGCGGTCGATGTAGGCCGAGGTCCCCCCGTGCCCGTTGGTCTGCGACACCTGGCCGTCTTGGCCTGCCTTGCAGGTGGTCTGCTGCCGCCGGTCGCGAGCGCCGCCGACCTGATCGTCGTTCCGTCGCGCGGGGCCGATCGTGCCCAGAGCGCGGCGGCCCGTGCGGCCGCCGGCGTCGCTCTCGTGCATCGCAGCAGCGCGGGCTTCGATCTCGTCAAGCCGGTCGACGGTGCCGGTACCGGAGCGGCGATCGCCACGCTGCGCGCCGATCCGGCGGTCGCGAGCGTCGAGCTCGACCGGCCGATCCGCGCCGCGACCGACGACCGTCACTTCCCGCTTCAGTGGTGGCTCCAGAACACCGGCAGCTGGGGCGATCACAACGACTCGCTGGCCGGCGCCGACATCGCCGTGCCGGCGGCCTGGGCGGTCACTCGCGGCAGCGGCGTGCTCGTTGCGGCCGCCGACACCGGCGTCGACGCCGAGCACCCCGACCTCGACGGACGGATCGACGGCCGCGGCCGGGACTACGTCGACGATGACGACGAGCCGCAGGACGAGAACGGCCACGGTACGCACGTCGCGGGCATCCTCGCGGCCAACGCCGACAACGGGATCGGTATCGCCGGTGTCGCACCGGAGGCCACGGTCCTGCCGCTGCGCGTACTCGGTGGCGACGGCCTGGGGCTGACATCGAACTCTGTCGAGGCGTTCGCCGATGCCGGCGGTGCCGGCATCCGGATCGTAACCGCGGCGTTCGGGACATCGACGTACTCACCCGCGCAGGCCGGCGTGATCGCCGCCAACCCGCAGACGCTGTACGTGGCGGCGGCCGGCAACGACGGCGCCGACATCGACCGCCGGCCCGTCTATCCGTGTGCGCTCGAGCTCCCGAACGTGATCTGCGTCGCCGCATCCGATCCGTTCGACCGGCCTGCCACGTTCTCCAACTACGGAGCCGTCTCGGTCGACCTGTTCGCGCCCGGCGAGCGGATCGTCTCCACCTGGCCCGACGCCGGCTACGCCGAGCTCTCGGGCACGTCGATGGCAGTACCGATGGTCGCCGGGACCGCGGCACTGATCCTGTCGGCCCACCCGTCACTCTCTGCGGCTGCGGTCAAGCAGGCGATCCTGTCCTCGGTCGCCCATCCCGCTGACCTCGCGGGGCTCGCGGTCAGCGGAGGCCGGCTCGATGCGGCTGCCGCGCTCGAGGCCGCCGCCGCGCTCGACGCGCCGGCGCACTCGACGATCACATCCGTCGCGCAGCCGCCCGCCGCA
>CAZYMM010000184.1:0-4057 GCA_964648515.1 uncultured Conexibacter sp. | reverse complement strand
ACCGCACCAGCCGCCGCAGCGACTCGCCCGCGCGCCAGCCGTCGGCGGTGCGCGTGAAGTGGGCGGCGAGCGCCGCCGCCGGAGCACGGCGTGCGTCGCCGGCACCGAAGCGACCGGCCGCCGCGCGCGCGACGAGCGCGGCGTCGATATCGGTGCCGAGAATCGTCGTCTGGGCCTGCGGCGCGGCCTGCAGCGCGACCGCTGCCAGCGTGTAGGCCTCGGCGCCGTAGCTGCTGCCCGCGCTCCAGCAGCGCAGGCGGTCGCCGCCGGAGGCCGCCAGGCTGGGGAGCACGTCACGTTCCAGCTCCCGCCACTGCTGAGGGTTGCGCCAGAGGCCCGATACGCCGACGATCACGTGGCCGATGAACGCCGCGTGCTCGCGCGGATCGCCGGCGAGCAGCGTCGCGTAGGCCTCGAGATTGCGGTGCAGCCCCCGGCGCGAGGCCAGGATCCGCACCCGGCGCTCCATCTGCTGACGCCGGTAGCTGCTGAGATCGATCCCGCAGAGCGATCGCGCGTCGCGGCAGAAGCGCTCGTAGTCGCCAGCGGGGCGTGCGGTGCCGGTGGTGACGGTCTGGGTGCGTGCGGGGCCGGGCATGGCGGTGGCGGCCGGTGATGCCGGTTCTCCGCCCACTGATCGGCCTGCGAGCGCAGCCATTGAGCAGCGGGCCTGGCGCGCGGCCTCGCCTGCCGGTGCTTCTACTTGGCCAGCCGCAGTGCGCGGGCGAGGATGTCGACACGCCAGCGACGGATCGCAGCGACGACCTCGTCGACGGTCTCGGTGACCGCGATCTTGGCGCCCGTCGTCAGCCAGATGTGGCAGTCCGGGACAGCCTCGATCCGCTCGATCAGGTCCGGGTTGAGATGAAACGGCTCGCTATCCCGGGAGAGCGTGTGCAGCTCGATCATGGCAGCAGAAGATTGACACGCGGGCCGGAGCGACATCGCCGCACGTCGTTCCGGCGCCCCCTCCGGGAGCCGGAACGACGTGCGGTGTCTGCTCTGCACGATGCGGCGGAGCCCCTCCAGGATCCACCGCGGCGACCGGAGCCCCTCCAGGATCCGGTCGCGGTGTGCAAGTCGGGTGGCGACCGCGATCGCCTCAGCCCGAAGCGGTGACGCGATCCGTCATCGCTTCAGGTTGACCAGCTCTTCCATCATCTGGTCGGCGACCGAGATCACGCGCGAGTTGGCCTGGAAGCCGCGCTGACCGAGGATCATCTGCGTGAACTCCTGCGCCAGATCGACGTTGGAGCCCTCGAGGTTGCCGCCGATCGTGCTGCCCATCCCGAGCGTCAGGTCGTTGGGTACGCCGACCGCCGGGTCGCCGGCGGCCGGGCTCGGCGACCACTTGTTGGCCGAGACCCGCAACAGGCCCTCGGTGTTCGGGAACTTGGCGAGCGAGAGCGCCCCGGCGCTGACGCGCTGGCCGCTGGAGTCGATGTAGCTGACGTCGCCGTCGTTGCCGATCGAGATCGCCTTGGCGGTGCTCGGCAGATAGATGTACGAGCCCGACGTGGCGTTCGGTACCGCAAGCGTCGACGGCATCCCCATCACGTACTGGCCGTCGGCTGTGACGAGGTAGCCCTCGCTGTTGCGCGTGAAGTTGCCGGCGCGGGTGTACTGGACGTCGGAGAAGACGTCCGGGGTCTGCGGCGCGGGCGGCGTGCCGCCGGTCGACGGCGCGGGCGGCGTCGTCGTCGCGGTGCCGACGCGGAACCAGCCCTCGCCCTGGATCGCGACGTCGAGCGGCTGGCCGGTGGGGGCCATCTGCCCGGCGCCCATCAGGCTGTCGATCGACCCGAGTTGGACGCCGAGGCCGACCTGGGCGGCGTTGGTGCCGCCGGAGTTCGGGCCGCCGGCGGTGCCGCCGTAGATCGTCTGCTGGAGCTGGTCCTTGAAGGTGGTCCGAGCGCCCTTGTAGCCGACGGTGTTGACGTTGGCCAGATTGTTCGACGTCACGTCGATCATCATCTGGTGGGTCCGCAGGCCGGAGACGGCCGAGTACATACCGCGGATCATGGTCTGGAGAGCTCCTTGTAGGTGCTGCTCCGGCTTCCCCCGAAGGGGTCCGGCCGGAAATGGTTGGTTGGTCTGCGTCCCTGCGTCGCGCCGGAGGCCCGTCGCGATCGTTCCTGGTCATGTGATCGACCGCCGCCCCCGCGCTTGAGGGCGCCTGGACGGGTTTGGACACATTGGGTGCCTGTGGGCCGGTCGGCCCTCGTCGAGTGGTCGGTTGGGCCCGGGCGTCCGGGCCCAACCGACCACTCGACGACAGCAGGCGGGCTACGGCGAGCGAATGATAGATACTTTCTTTCGTTGGACGATAGATTATATGTATGCGTGAACGTGTCTTCTCCGCCCCGGAACTCACAGACGAGACCGAGCAGGTGCTCGCGCTGCTCGACGGGCTGCGCGAGCACCTCGCCGGGCGCCTTGCGCCGCCGAAACGTTGGACCGGATCGCTACGGCGCGCGACGTTCGCCCGCGCCGTGCAGGGCTCCAACAGCATCGAGGGCTACAACGCGTCGCTTGATGACGTCGGCGCCGTAGTCGACGACGAGCCCACGTTGAGCGTCAGCGACGAGACAAGGGCGGCGATCGCCGGCTACCGGGATGCGATGACGTTCGTGCTGCAGACCTCCGGGGCGAGCGGGCGAGTGGACGAAGGGTCGCTGCTTGCGATGCATTTCATGATGCTCGGCCACGAGCTCGGCAAGAGCCCCGGGCAGTGGCGCAAGGGCGAGATCTTCGTCCGACGCGAAGCGGATGGGGAGATCGTGTATATGGGCCCCGACGCGGAACGGGTGCCGGCCTTGGTCTCGGCGATGCTGGCCTCGCTGCACGCAGCACGCCGCGACCACCCGCTGATTCGTGCGGCGATGGCACACCTGAACCTTGTGATGATCCACCCATTCCGCGACGGGAACGGACGGATGGGCCGCGGGCTCCAGACGCTCGTGCTGGCACGTAGCGCCGTCCCCGAGCCGACGTTCTCAAGCATCGAGGAGTACCTGGGCCACAACACCCAGCGCTACTACGACGTGCTCGCCGAGGTCGGTCAAGGCAGCTGGCATCCGGCCCACAGTGCCAGACCCTGGATCGAGTTCAGCCTGACCGCCCACTTCCGGCAGGCGCAGACCCACCTCCACCGGATCGAGGAGGCCGAGGACCTGTGGCGGCGGAGCGTCGAGGCCGCACGCGAGGCCGGTGTGCACGAGCGCACGGCCGCTGCGATCTTCGAGGCGGCGCTCGGCTTCCGGCTGCGCAACCAGCAGTACCGAAGAATCGTCGAGAGCGCCGAGGGCGAAGCGGTGAGCGCGCTCGCCGCGACCCGGGATCTGCAGGCGCTCACGTCAGCCGGACTACTCGAAGCGAAGGGCGAGCGCCGCGGCCGGTACTACCTCGCCGCGCCCGGCACGACGGCGCTTCGCGACGCCGTGCGCGGCGGCCGACCGCCGCTGATCAGCGCCGACCCGTACGAGCTGGTGCGGTCCGGGGCGCGGCCGGAGATGGGGATGTGAGGGGCGCACGGCAGACCGGTCCATGACATCTGCCGGCAGCGTCGGGTCTGCAGCACGGACAACACGATGCGGAGCTTCTTCTCCGCCGGGACCGTCGGGGGACGACTCATGATCATTCAGACCTTTCGATAGGAGAGGCTGCCTCGGCAACCAACTATCCCTGCCGCAAAGTCCGACGCGCGACAAACACGCCCTTCTTGCCGCCCTTGCCCTTACCCGAGACGGTGATCGTGCGCGTCACAGTCCTAACGCCCTTACCGGTGATCCTGACCTTAAGCCGCTTCGCACCAGCCATCCGTGCGGGCAGCTTGAACGTCGAACTCAAACGGAACCCGCCCTTGACCTTCTTGACCCGAACCGACTTGACAAACGCGCCCTTTACCCCCGAAGCAGTCACCGTCACCCGCACCGACCTCACCCGGCCCGACCCCCGCAACACAAGCCCCGAGAACACAACCGTAGCCGCCACCCGCGACTTAGAACCTCTTTCGAAATGAGATGGCGAGTGACGGGTGCGGACTGTGGATGCCGTG
>CAZYMM010000183.1:0-4065 GCA_964648515.1 uncultured Conexibacter sp. | reverse complement strand
GCGTTCGGGCCGACGTTCGCCTACCCGCTCTTCCTCGCCACGGCGGAGCGCACGGACCCCCGGAGCCTCCCCGTCATCGGCAAGGCGATCGTCGCCTGGGACCGCATCGGGCAGATCCTCCTGATCGGCATCCTGCTCGCGGGCATCTACATGGTCGCGACGAACAGCGGCCTCGGTCGCGCCTGGGAGTTCAGCGACTTCTTCGTCTCCTGGGGGTTCATCGCGGTGATCGTGATCGGCGCGGCCTCGGGCGCGTACTTAACCCCGAAGACGAAGCAGATGATCGAGATCGTCGAACGGGACATCGCAGCGGCGGGCGATGGCCCGGTCACGCTGTCGAACGACTTCAACGCGCTCAACCGCCAGGTCGGGATGGTCGGCACGGCGGTCGGCATCTTCATCATCGTCACGATCTACGTGATGACGGCAAAGCCCTTTCTCTAAGCCGGGCCGGTGGACCCGTCCGCGGATTCGTCCATGCCTCGTGGCCTCCGGACGCGTCTGACCACCCCCGTCGCGGACCCACGGGCCTCCAGCCCGCGGATCCGCGCCGCGAACTCCCGGTCACGCCCGGCTCGTGAGGCATCGGGACGCCTCCACGAACCGGCCCACCGCATCGGCTGAGGGCCGGGCCGCCGTTGGCTCCCTCAGCCGATCAGCCGATTGCCGTATTCGCTCCGGGGTTGGGCGCCCTACGGTCCCTCACCAATGCCTGGTATCCCTGGCCCCCGAGGGCTTCCGCTACCTCGGTGAACAGGGCCCCTGTCCCTAAGGGACGGGGACCGCGGCTGATCTGCGCCGTCCCCGCGCCCGCAGCCCCCGCCGTGCCGGCGGTACCGGCCGGCCCCGCGGCGCCCACCTGGACCGGATCGGGTACCCGCGCGCGAACGCGATTGTCGAGCGTGTCAGCGACGTAGATCGTGCCGTCGGCACCGGCAAGAAGCCCGCGCACCACGCTCTGCAGCGACGCGCTCTCGGCCGGGCCGCCGTCGCCGCAGCGAGACCGCGGGTTGTCGCAGAGCGTCCCGTTGCCGATCAGCGTCGTCACCACTCCCGTGCCGTCGACCCTCACGACGCGACCGTTGTTGCTGTCGGCGACGAGATAGCCGCCGGCACGGTCCGATGCCAGCGCGGTCGGGCGATAGACGCCTGCACGCGCGACCGGCCCGCCGCCGCCACAGATCTTCCCCGGCCCATCGCATGTGCCGAGTGCGGTCCCGATCACACCCGAGGCCACGATCTCTCTGACCTGGTTGTTGTAGAACTCGGAGAAGAGGACGCGACCGTCGGCCAGCGGCAACACGTCAAATGGGTTGTTGATCAACGCAGAGGTCGCCGGTCCGCCATCGCCCGAGTTCCCGACGGCACCGGTTCCGGCCACCGTCTGGATCGTGTTCGCTGCGCCGACGAGGCCACCATCTGCGAGCACGCGGCGGACGCGATGGTTGGCTGAGTCGGCGATGTACAGGTCGCCGTTGACGGCGACACCCAGCCCCGACGGGTTGTTGAGACGCGACGAGCCCGCCGGCACGAGGTCTGCCGTGTAGCCGGCCGCGCCGGTGCCGGCAACGGTCGTGATGACGCCGCTGGAGTCGATCCGCCGGATCCGCTGGTTGCTGTAGTCGGCGATGTAGAAGGTCACGCCGTCCGGCGCGACCGCGACATCCATCGGGCTGGAGAGCGACGCCAGCACGGCCGGGCCGCCATCACCGGTGCCGCCGCTCGAGCCGGTGCCCGCGACGCGGGTGATGGTCCCGGACGGCGAGATCCTGCGGACCATGTTGTTGGTCGTGTCCGCAACCAGGATCGAGCCGTCTGCGAGCTGCGCCAGGCCCCCAGGCTGGTTGAGGTTGGCAGCGATCGCGGGGCCGTCGTCGCCGAACCATCCGCTGTTGCCGCTGCCGGCGACCGTAACCATCGTGTTGCCGGCACCGGCGATCGCGGGCGTGAGCAGGCTCACCGACACGGCGACCATCAGAAGCCGACCCGGTCGGAGCGCCCGCATCGGGCTAGCGCACGATCAGCGTCAGCCGGTCGCTCGAACGGGCGCTGCCGTTGACCGCTGTTACGGTCACGCGGTAGCGGCCGCGCGCGAGCCTTCGCAGCGAGAGCCGGTGGCGAGCGGGACCGAACGACCACGCCGTCACGGTGCGCACTCGCCGCCTTCCGCGCATGACGGTCACGGTCAGCCTGCCCGGACGGCTGACGAACAGGGCCAGGCGAACCGCGCGCCTGTGCCCCGCCGTCTGCCACGAGCTCGCGAACGCGACGACGAACGGCAGCGGTGCGGCATCGTCACCGGCCGCGCCATCGGCGCCGCGATCACCAGCGGCGCCGTCCGTTCCGTTGGGCCCGGCCGCCCCAGGTGCCCCCTTTGCCCCGGCAGCGCCCGCTGCGCCCGCGGCGCCGTCAGCTCCTGCCGGTCCGGTCTGACCGCTGGGGCCGCTCGGTCCGGACGGGCCACCGGCACCTGGCGGTCCGGTCGGGCCGGTCGGACCGGTGGGGCCCGGCGTTCCCGGGTCGACGGCCCTGGTCCGCACGCGGTTGGTGCCGTCGCTGACGTAGATCGTGCCGTCGGCAGCGACGATCGCGGCCTTGGGCGCGCTCAACAGCGCGGCGGCCGCCGGACCGCCATCCCCACAGGTCCATGTCGTGCCACCACAGGCGGTGCCGGTGCCGGCGACCGACGAGATCACGCCGCCGGCGCTGACCTGACGGATGCGATTGTCGCCGGTATCGGCGATCAGGTAGCCGTTCGCCGCGTCCGCGGCCACCGACAGCGGGCCGTTCAGCCGGCCGCCCGTTGCGGCGCCGCCATCGCCGCAGAGGTTGGTCACGGCAGAGCACGCCACCCCGGCCGCACCGGCAGCGGTCGTGATCGTGCCCGCATCGACACGGCGCACGGTGTGGTTGCCGGTGTCGGCGATCACCACAGCACCGCCCGTGAGCACGGCGACGTCGTTGGGGTTGTTGAGCCGCGCTGCGGCTGCGGGTCCGTTGTCGCCCGAGGAACCGGGGATCCCGTATCCGGCGAAGGTCGAGATCAGGCTTGCGCCGGTCACCTGGCCGCTGGTCGCGACCAGCTCCCGCACCCTGTGGTTGGTTGCGTCGGCGACGTACAGGTTGCCGGCCGCGTCGATGCCGAGCCCGAACGCGCTGAGTTGCGCGGCGCTGCCCGCGCCGCCGTCGCCGCTGGCGGTGGCGGTGCCGTTGCCGGCGACCGTCGTGATGACGCCGCCCGCGACCTTGCGCACCCGGTTGCCGCCCGTATCTGCGATGTAGTACGTGACGCCGTCGGGCGCGACCACGATGTCGCGCGGGGCGTTGATCGCAGCCGCGTTCGCGAGACCGCCGTCACCGGCAGACGTCGCGGTGCCGTTGCCGGCCACCGAGATGATCGTGCCCGCAGGCGAGACCTTGCGGATGCGGTTGTTGGCCGTGTCGGCGATCAGCAGCGAGCCGTCGCCGAGCAGCGCGATGCCGCGGTTGCCGCTCAACTGTGCGGCGGTCGCGGGGCCGGTGTCGCCGAGCACGCCGGCCGTCCCGTAGCCGGCGATCGTCGTGAACGAGTCGCTGTTGGCCTGCGCGGCGCCCGCGAGCATCAGCCCGGCCGTCAGGGTCGCGAGGCTCGACGCGGCCTGCTTGGTGACGGTGTTCATCTGACCACCAGGGTTGCGGTGTCGGTCGATCTGCTCCTGCCTTGACGCAGCGTCACGGTCAGGTGATAGTTGCCGCGGCGAAGTCCCGTGACGGCCACCCTGAGTCGTCCCGCCCTGCGCGCGTTGACGCGGACCCTGCGGGTCTTGCCGCGGCGGGCGATCTTGATCGTCAGCGAACCGGAGCGGCTGACGAACAGCGGCAACAGCGTTCTGGCTGCGCGTTTGACCCTGATCCGGTCCGAGCCGAGCACGACGATCAGCGGGATCAGCGTCGTGCCGGAGCGGCCTGCCGCACCGGGCCTGCCGGCCGCACCGGGCACACCGTCGCGGCCGGCGGCGCCCTGCGGGCCCTGATCTCCGGCGGCACCGGCGGCGCCGGCCGTGCCGTCCACGCCCGGGGTGCCTG
>CAZYMM010000182.1:0-4101 GCA_964648515.1 uncultured Conexibacter sp. | reverse complement strand
CGAGGACGCGCTGGTGCGGTTCGACATGTCCGAGTTCCGCGCGCCGCACACGGTCGCGCGGCTGATCGGCTCGCCGCCCGGCTACGTCGGCTACGGCGAAGGCGGCCAGCTGACCGAGGCTGTGCGCCGGCACCCGTACAGCGTCGTGCTGCTCGACGAGATCGAGAAGGCCCATCCCGAGGTCTGGAACGTGCTCTTGCAGCTGCTCGACGACGGCCGCATGACCGACGGCGAGGGCCGGACCGTCGACTTCACCAACACCGTGATCGTGATGACGTCGAACCTCGGCGCGGGCCGTGCCCAGCGCGGGACGCTCGGCTTCGCCCCGGCCGGCGCCGGCGCCGAGGACGAGCGGATGCGCGCGGCGGCGAAGGACGCGTTCCTGCCCGAGTTCCTCAACCGGATCGACGAGATCGTCACCTTCCACGCGCTGGGCTCAGACGAGGTCGAGCAGATCACGCGGCTGATCACCGGCCGCGTCGCCGAACGGCTGCTGGCCGAGCACCGGATCACGCTGACGGTCTCCGACGCGCTGATCGCGCAGCTCGCCGCCGACGGCTTCGACGAGGCGTTCGGCGCCCGTCCGCTCCAGCGCCATGTCCGCCGCACGCTCGAGCGCGCGCTGACCGACGCGATCGTCGCCGGCCGGCTCACGGGCGGCCAGGCGGTCACCGCCGGCATGGATGAGAACGGCGCGGTGAAGCTGACCTGACGTGGGAAGCGCAGTCGCTACGGTCCGGGCATGCCGTCCGAGATCACGACCCAGCGGCTGCGCGCCCTCGCCGGAACCCACACGCCCGAGGGCAAGGTCCTGAGCCTGTTCATCGACCTCGATCCGCACGCCTTCCCGACCCCTGCCGCACGCGCGACCGAGATCCGGGCGATGCTCGACGAGGCCGCACGCCGGGTCCGCGAGCATGACGCGCTGACACCGGCCGAGCGTGTCGCGCTCGACGCCGACATCGGCCGCACACGTGAGGAGCTCAGCAACGGCGCCGCCGGCGGCGAGTTCGCGGGCGCCCGCGGGCTGGCGATCTTCGCCTCGCGGCCGGCCGGCCTGTTCGAGCTCATCGCCCTCCCCCGCGCGGTGTCGCCGGAGGTTCGGATCGCCGACAGGCCCGCGCTCAAGCAGATCGCCCAGCTGGCCTCGACGCGCCGGGCCTGGATCGCGCTCGTCGACCGACGCCGCGCCCGCATCCTGTCGGGGACGATCGCCGGGCTGGTCGAGCACCTGCGGATCGAGGACGCGGTCGCCGGCCGCCACGACCAGTCACCGTCACACGCCCGTGACCAGGGCGGCACCTCGCATGAGCGCCACCAGCGCAGCGCCGACAAGGACGTGCTCGACCACCTGCGCGGCGTCGCCGCCGAGCTGCGCCGCCTGACCGGCGACGATGCCGGCGCCGATGTCGTGCTCGGCGGCCCGCCCGAGGCCGTCGCGCAGTTCCGTGAGCTGCTCGGCTCCGAGCCGGTCCGGCCCGTGCCGGGAGCCGTCGACGTCGACGTCTGGATCTCCACGCCCGCTCAGGTGCTGGCGGCCGCCCGTCCGCTCCTGGAGCGGCTCGAGCGCGAGCGTGACGAGGCTCTGCTGACGGCGATCGGCGACGCGATCGGCACCGGCCGGGGCGCCGCCGGGCTCGGGCAGGTGCTTGACGCGCTCGGCGAGCACAAGGTTGCGCGACTGGCGGTCGCATCGGGCACCGAGGCCCGCGGCGTGCGCTGCGAGCGCTGCGGCTGGCTCGGGCTCAGCGCCGGCGGCGCCTGCCCCGTCGACGGGACGGTCACGACCGCCGTCGAGGACATCGTCGAGGAGGCGGTCGCCCGCGCGCTCGCACAGGGGGCCGAGGTGCACGTGCTGGCCGCCGACGCGCCGCTGCCGGCCGCGCACGGCGGTATCGCGGCGGCGCTGAGGTTCTGAGCATGAGTGCCCTCTCCGGACATGTCGCGGTCGTCTGCGGCGGCGCCGGCGAGGTCGGCGAAGGGATCGTCGCCGGACTGCTCGCGGCCGGCGCCCGCGTCGCGGTCCCGTCGCGCTCCGAGCAGCGACTCGATCAGCTCGCGGCATCGCTGACCGCGAGCGGGTTCGACACCGCGGAGCTCGTGCGCGTGCGCGGCGACCTGTCGGCCTCCGACGCAAGCGCCCGTGCACTCGCGGCAGCCGTTGCGGATGCGGCCGGCCCACCCGATCTCGTCGTAGCCGCGCTCGGCGGCTGGGACTCGGGGCCGCCGCTCGCCGACATGCCGCTCGCGCAATGGGAGCAGACCGTCTTCGACGGCCTGCGCAGCCACCACATGGCGATGCATGCGTTCGTGCCGCTCCTGCGCGGGCGCCCCGGCGCGAGCTACGTGCTGATCAACGGTGCAGCCGCCCGCTACCCGGTCGCCGGATCGGGCGCCGTCTCCACGGTCGCGGCCGGTGAGCTGATGGCCGCCCAGGTGCTGGCGGCCGAGGAGTCAGGGCACGGCGTGCAGGTCGAGGCCTATGTGCTCGGCCCGATCACGACCCGCTCGCGCACCGACGCCGCGCCGTGGATGGCGACGGCGGTCGCGATCGGCGAGACGATCGCGCTGCGGGCCGGGCGCAGGCTTGCGGCCGGCGCGGTCACGGCCGGTCCGGCGACCGTGCTCGAGATCCTGACGGCCGGCGATGTCAAGCGGGCCCGCGAGGCGCCCGAGGGCGGCGTCAAGGGCGCCCGCGCCGGGCGTGCGGGCTGGGTGCTGTGGGGTCTCCAGACCGGCGGGCTGGCGCGGCAGGTCGGCCGGCGCCGGGGCGGTTGACGGCTCAGCGCTGCTGGATCGCTGCCAGACTGCCGATCATGAGGTCAACGATGCTTACGCGTGCTCTCGTCCCGTTGGTGCTGCTCGCCGCGCCCGTGCTGCCGCAGACGGCGGCTGCCAGGTCAAACCATGCCGTCGACGCGGTCGCCAGCGCATCGCTCGGCGCCCAGGGGATCGAGGTCCAGATGCGCGGCAAGCCGTTCGGCTCCTGTCGCGGCACGGCGGTGACCGTCGCCGGCGGCGCGATCTTCAACACCAACTGCTCCGGCGGCCGGGTGACAGTGGCGATCCGCTTCGGCACGATCCGCAGCAAGGGAACCTGGCGGATCACGAAGGTGACCGGCCGCTACGCCGGCGGCTCGGGGCGCGGGACCTTCAACGGCAGCCTGGCGACGCTCCGCTTCCGCCTGCGCGGCAACGTGCGCTACTGAGCGCCGCGCGCAAGCACATGGATCGTCTCGATCTGGGGGTCGGAGGCGCCGTGCAGCCGTGCGCCGGCGCCGACCAGCTCGCGTAGATAGGCGACCGTGCCTGCGCTGATCTGCTCGCCTGGCAGCAGCGCCGGGATCCCGGGCGGATAGCCGGCGATCGACTCGCAGGAGATCCGGCCGACCGCGTCGTCGAGCAGGACCCGCTCGGAGCGCCCGAGGAACGCGTCACGCGGTGCGATCGCCTGCTCGACCAGATAGCCCTGCGGCCCGCGCGCGATCGCCTCGACCGTGCCGGGGCGGCGCAGCTCACGGGCGACCTCATCGAGATCGCCCGCCAGCCGCTCGAGATCGGCGACCGGCTGGCCGATCCCGAGCACGCAGACGATCGACGCCTGAGTCGCGAGCTCGACCTGCGTGTCATAGCGGCCGCGCAGCTCGTTGGCGACCTCGTAGCCGGTGCAGCCGAGCGCGCGGGTGTCGACGACGAAGCGCAGCGGGTCGCAGGCGGCGATCCCGAAATCGCCGACGAGGTCCTCGCCGACGAGCGCCAGCGACGGGATCGACGCGATCTTCGCACTGACCGGCTCGAGCCGTGCGAGCGTCTCGTGGATCAGCGCCTCGCCGTGGACGGCGAGCTGGCGGCGGGCGGCGTCGAGCGAGGCCATCAAGAGCGACGATGGGCTCGTCGAGCGCAGCGGCCTCAGCACGCGGTCGAGCAGCACGTCGTCGACCGTGACCACCCCGTCGCGCTCGGGCGCGACGTGCAGGATCGCCGACTGGGTCAGCGAGCCGACGATCTTGTGGGTGCTGGTCAGGACCGCGCCGGCGCCGAGCGCGAGCGCCGACCCGGGCACGTCGGGATGAAAGCCGAAGTGCGGCCCCCACGACTGGT
>CAZYMM010000181.1:0-4105 GCA_964648515.1 uncultured Conexibacter sp. | reverse complement strand
GCGCCGATGCAGCGACCATGAAGGGCGAGAGCACGACCACCACGAGTCGAGCGGATACCACCGGCGAGCTCGTCGCCGGCCTGCAGGATCAGGTGCGCCGGCACGGCTACGAGGTCGATCCGGTGCAGGTCGCCGACGCGGTGCTGAGGGACGTCGCCGAATCGTGGGCGGCGTTCAACGAAGGTCGTGCTCGTGCCCTCGGAGCGCTCGACCGGCAGGCACGGCGCCGGCCCATCTGAGCACGGGATCGCCCGCGGCGACGCTGCCGACGACCGTCAGCGGCTGCGGGCACCCGCCTGCCTCATCCAGCGCCGCGAGCGCGGCGGGCGAGATGCAGGCGCAGAGCTCGTAGTCCTCGCCCGCCGTCGCCGCCAGCTCGGCGCCGCTGACGCCAAGCTGCGCGGCGACCACCTGCACACCATCGTCGAGCGGCAGCGCATCGAGATCGAGACGCAGCTCGACGCCAGATGCCTGCGCGATGTGCAGCGCGTCGGTCGCGATGCCGTCCGAGAGATCGATCAGCGCTCTTGCGCCGGCGGCGGCCAGCGCCCGTCCGGCTGCGATCCGCGGCACCGGCCAGAGGTGGCGGCGGGCGAGGGCGTCCAGGCCCTGCGCGCGGCCGTCGAGGATCGCCAGGCCGGCGCCGGCACCGCCGAGTGCGCCGGTGACGACGACGAGGTCACCGGGCCGGGCGCCGTCGCGACCCACTAGATCCTCTGCCGTCTGCGCCCAGCCGGTCACCGTCACGGCGATCGTCAGCACGGGCGCACGCGTGAGGTCGCCGCCCGCGACGGTTGCACCGCAACTCGCGGCGAGCGCCTCGATCCCGCCGATCAGCTCCAGCGCCGGATCGTGGCCGAACCCGTCGGGCAGCCCGGCGGCGACGTAGATCTCGCCCGGCTCTGCACCCATCGCGGCGATGTCGCTGAGCGCGCCGGCGGCCGCGCGGTGGCCGATCTGCTCCGGTGAGGCGCCGGCGTGGCCGGAACGGAAGTGGACGCCGTCGACCATCATGTCGACCGAGACCGCCTGCGCGCCGCCCGCCCGCACGACCGCGCAGTCGTCGCCCGACCAGCGCACGATCCGCGGCGAGCGGTTCGTGAGGCGCTGCTGCAGCGCCGCGATCAGGCGCAGCTCGCCCACGGTCAGATCAGCCGGGCGAGGCGCCGCCGTTGTCGCCGCCGGGCGCCGGCTTGGACGGCGCCGGCTTCGGCGCCTGTGGCGAGACCGTCGGCGTCTTCGGGCTGCCCTGGTACTGGTCGGACGGGAACTTCTGGTTGTTGGGGCCGTTGTCGCCGGTCGTGCCGGTCGTAGTGGTGGTGTCGGTCGTCGTGGTGTCGGTCGTGCTCGTCTCGTTCGGATCGACGGCGGTGTTGCCGACCGGCCCGTCGACCGAGTACTTGCCGAAGAACGGCACCGGCACGAACGGCGTCTTCGGCTGCGGGAACGCACCGCAGAATGAGCCGCGCGCGGTCTTCATGTAGGCGCCCCAGATCGGCGCGGCGACGACGCCGCCGGCGGCGCCCGGCCCGAGTGAGTAACGGCCGTCGGCATGGCCGACCCAGACCGCGCTCGTCAGCCGCGGCGTGTAGCCGACGAACCAGGCGTCCGAGAAGTCGTCGACGGTGCCGGTCTTGCCGGCCGCCGGGCAGCCGATCTGCGCGGCGGTGCCGGTGCCGGCCTGGACGTTCTGCTCGAGGATCTTCGTGACCTCGTAGGTCTCGCCGTCGGTGAAGGCGCGCGTGCGGCGCGGCTTGAAGTTGTCGCAGCGGTAGTGGCCGATCGCGACCGGGATGCAGACCCGCTTGACCGAGGTCAGCTGGTTGCGCCAGCCGCCGTCGGCGATCGTCGAGTAGGCGTGGGCCATCATCAGCGGCGAGACGCCGCGATGCAGTCCGCCGAGCGCCTCGGCCGGATAGTTGTGAAGCCGCGTGCGCGGGATCCCCATCTTGACGGCGGCGTCGGTGACGGCCGGCGGCCCGAGGTCGAGATCGAGCTGCTGGTAGACCGAGTTGTCGGAGGCCAGGGTCGCGCGCACGAGGTTGATCCGGCCCGAGTAGGTGTGCGAGTAGGTCTGGACGTCGATCACGCCGTACTTGGGGTCGGTCAGCTTCAGCGGCACCGAGTCATAGCTGGTGCTGTTGGGGTCGACGCCGGCCGCGACCGCCGCCATCAAGACCATCACCTTGAAGGTCGAGCCGGCCGCATAGGAACCCTGGGAGGCGAGGTCGAACTGGCGCGCGCCGTAGCTGTCGGTCGACGCCAGCGCCTTGATCTGGCCGGTCGAGTTGTCGACGGTGGCGATCGCCGCCGAGCGGTTGGTCCCCGCGACGCCGTTGAGCACGGCCTGCTTGGCCGCCTTCTGCATCTTGAGGTCGAGCGTGGTGTGGATCTTCAGCCCGCCGGCGAGCACGACCTCCTTGCCGTACTTGGCGATCAGCTCACGCTTGACGTAGTCGAAGAAGTAGCTCTCGCGGCGCCGCTGGTAGTAGTGGCCGATGTTCAGCCCGAGCGGCGCCTCGATCGCGGCCTGGACGGCGGCCGGGCTCGCCTTGCCCTGCTGTTCCATCAGCCGCAGGACCTCGTTGCGGCGCTTGGTCGCCGCCTGCGGGTGGAGGATCGGGCTGTAGTCGCTCGGCGCCTGCGGCAGGCCGGCGAGCAGCGCCGCCTCCTTCAGCGTCAGGCCGTTCGCGCTCTTGCGGAAGTACATCCGCGCCGCCGCCTCGACTCCGAGCAGCTGCTGGCCGCCGACGGTCCCGAACGGCGCCGCGTTGAGGTACTGGTTGAGGATCCAGTCCTTGCCGGCGCGGCCCGGGTGGGCGTCCTCGAGCTCCTGTGCGAGCTTGGCCTCGCGGATCTTGCGCTTCAGGCCGGCGATGCCGCTGCGCGCGCTGTCACCCGTGTAGAGGTTTCGGATCAGCTGCATCTCAAGCGTCGATGCGCCCTGGGTGCCGCCGCTGGAGCTGACGTTGCGCAGCGCCGCGCGGACGATGCCCTCGGGGTCGACGCCGCCGTGCTCGTAGAAGCGCTTGTCCTCGACCGCGATCACCGCGTTGCGCATCACCTGCGGGATCTGAGCGGCCGGGACCGGTGTGCGCAGGACGTCGTTGCTGATGAAGCCGAGCGATGTGCCGTCGGCGGCAAAGACCTCGGAGGAGGCGCCGAGGTTGCGCAGCTTGAATTCGCGCAGCTGGGGCCCGGAGTCCGCGACCTGCAGCGCCCAGGTCGCGGCGGCGGCTATCGCGACCAGCCCGCAGAGCGCGATCACGCCGAGGCCGAGGACGACCGAGCGTCCGGGGCCTGCACGGCGGCTGCGGCGACGATGACGGGCGTGGCGTGACATCGGGTGAAGGCGCCGGCGGGCACGACGATCTGCCGAGCCGGAGGGCGGCGCCAGTAACCGATTCTAGCTGCGGCCTTCGGATCCTTCGCCGCTTGCAGCGCTCTGTGCGCGCAGCGTCCGGTTCTCGATCACGACGCCGGCGACGAGCTCGTTCGGCAGCAGCGCGAGCGTGCCGTCCTCGTGGCGCAGCCAGGTGTAGAAGAGCCCGACCTCCTCGACGGTGCCGGCGTGCTCCTCGATCGTCACCTCGTCGCCGATCCGCAGCGGCTGGGTGACCGCGAGCATGATCCCGGCGATCGCCCCGGCCAGCACCTGGCGCGCGGCGAAGCCGACCACGGCCGCCGCGATCGCGCTGCTGGTCAGCAGCGCGCGGCCGACCTGGTGCAGCGCCTGGAACTGCGACAGCGCGATCGCGACCGCGACGAGGATCACGAGCGCCTCGATCGCGCGCCGCAGGAACGCGATCCGGGTCAGCACCGCCTGCGAGAGGCCGGCGGCGCGGCCGGCCTGCGCGAGCCGTCGCGACTGGCGCCTGGCGACGGCGCGGATCACGGCGACCAGCAGGAACGCGCAGACGAGGACGCCGACCGCCGTGATGAGGTTGTCGTTGCGGGCGATGAACGATTCGGCGATCGGCATGACGGCAGACGGGGACGCTAGCGGCAGGGGCCGGCGCGACGCGCTCTATTGGGCGCTGGTCGCGCTTGTGCTCTCGCGGCTCGTCGTCTGGATCGGCGGCTTCGGCGAGCTTGCGATCTGGGG
>CAZYMM010000180.1:0-4108 GCA_964648515.1 uncultured Conexibacter sp. | reverse complement strand
CGCGTAGTCGAGGTCGGCGAACGACTCGGCGATCGGCTCGATCCGCTCGTAGTGCACACGCGTGTCTGCGTACATCGCCTTGGCCTGATCGAGGTCGCCGGCACGAAGCGCGTCCGCGAACTTCTTCGTCTTGTGAGCGAGCGCCGTGGCCTGGGCGACGACGTAGCGGCGGTAGCCGGCGACCGCGTCGGCCAGCTGGCGGCCGTCGCCGGCGGCCGCCGCCTTGCCGGTGACGGTCAGCGGCCGGCGGATGCCGTCGCCGACCATCCCCGGCTTGCACGCGATCTCATAGCGGCCCGGGTCAAGCGCGACCTGGAACGAACGGCTGATCCCCGGCGTGACGTTCTCGATCTCGCCCATGATCCGGTCGCCGACCGCGTAGACGTAGACCTCGGTGACCTTCGAGCCCTTGTTGGTGACGCGGATCTCGTGCGTGCCCGCGGGCAGCTCGGATCTCGACGTCTCGCAGACGCTGTCCTTGGCGGTCACGGCGACGCCGCGGACGTCGTCACCCTGCGCGGTCGAGCCGCAGCCGCCGGCGATCAGCACCAGCAGCAGCACGGCCGCCGAGCTGGCCTGCGGCGCCGCCCGCCGCAGCCGGCCGCGCAGGTTGTCGCCGGCCAGGAACAGAAGCAGGACCGGAACCAGGTAGGTGATCCAGACGAGCCCTTCGAGCACGGTCGTGCGCGGTGAGAAGTTGAGGACGCCCTTGAGCAGCGCGCCGTACCAGGAGTCGGGCGGGATCTGCGCGCTGACATCGAACGCCAGCGAGTTCAGCCCCGGCAGTGCACCCGCCTCCTGCAGGTCGTGGACGCCGTAGGCGAGCACCCCGGCGGCGACGAAGATCAGGCCGACGCCGGTCCAGGTGAAGAAGCGCGAGAGGTTGAGCGTGATCGCACGGCGGTAGAGCAGCCAGCCGAGCAGCACCGCGGAGCCGATCCCGAGCAGGAAGCCGATCAGCGGCTCCAGCGTGCTGCCCGCGGCCTGCGCGGCGCTGAAGAAGAAGAGCGCGGTCTCGAGCCCCTCGCGCCCGACCGCCAGGAAGGCGGTCAGCCCGACCGCGACGGCGCCGACGGTCAGCGCCGTGCCGACCTTGTCGTCGAGCTCGGAGCGCAGGCTGCGGGCGGTGCGCTTCATCCAGAAGACCATGCCGGTGACGAACGCCACCGCGACGATCGAGGTCGCCCCGCCGAACAGCTCCTGCTGCTCGAAGCTGAGCGTCGAGGAGGTGAACGTGAGCAGCGCGCCGAACAGCACCGAGAGCGTGACCGCGGCGCCGATCCCGAGTGCGATCGAGCCGAGCCGGTCGCGCCGGTCGACCTTGACCAGGTAGGCGATCAGGATCGTCACCACGAGCGTGGCCTCGAGGCCCTCGCGCAGACCGATCAGGAAGTTGGCGAACATGTGCTGGGAGCCGATCCTTATTCCGACTGTCAGGGTCGGACTTTGGCCTACAGTATCAGCGTGCCCGCCACGTCCGTACGGAAGCGCACCCCGCCGCACGGGTACTCTCCGGCAATGGGCGCAACCGGTGATCCGGCGCCAGACCCGGCGGCGCTGATCGACTGGCCGCTCGGCCGGCTGATGCGCATCTGCGACCTCGACCACGCCGATCCGGTCGTGCGCAGGCGGCTCGCGGAGCTCGGCCTGCGCCGCGGCACGCGGCTGACGATTCTTCACCGCACCGCCGGCGGCGGCCGCGTCGTCGCCGCGGGCGATCTGCGGCTGGCGCTCGACAGACGTGTCGCCGCGTCGGTGCTGGTCGTCGCCGACACCGACGACCCGCCACCCGATCAGCCGGTGACCGGCAGGCCGTGAGCACCGAGCTGCAGACACCTGACGCCGCCGTCCCCTCCTGCCACGCGGGCCACGCCCGCCAGGCCCCGGCCGGCGCGCCGGTGATCGCGCTCGCCGGCGCCCCGAACGTCGGCAAGTCGACGCTCTTCAACGCCCTGACCGGCGCCCGGATGTCGGTCGGCAACTGGCCGGGCACGACGGTCGAGGTCGGGCGCGGCGCCTGGCGGACGCCGGAGCCGGCGCTGCCGGTCGCCGACCTCGTCGACCTGCCCGGCGCCTACTCGCTCGATCCGGTGACCCCCGACGAGGCGCTGACGCGGGCGCTGCTGATCGACTGCGCACCGCCGGAGCGGCCAGAGCTCGTGATCGTCGCCGCGTCGGCGGTTCATCTTGCGCGCAGCCTCTACCTGGTCTCGCACCTGCGCGAGCACGACTACCGCGTGATCGTCGCGCTGACGATGTGCGACGTGGCGCAGCGACGCGGGATCACGATCGACCGCGCCGCGCTCGCCGAGGGCCTCGGCGTGCCGGTGGTCGCCGTCGACCCGCGCCGCCGCGAGGGGATGGAGCGGGTCGCCGCACAGGTCGCCGCGACGCTCGCCGCCGCCCCGGTGCCCGCGCGCGAGCACCCCGACCAGGCCGACGACTTCGAGCGCGCCGACGAGCGCTTCACCTGGGTCGACTCGGCCGTCCACCGCTCGCTGACACGCCCCGCCGACGAGCAGCGAACGCTATCGGACCGGATCGACCGGCTGGCGCTCTCGCGGCTCTGGGGGCCGCTGCTGTTCGCGGCCACGATGTGGCTCGTCTTCGAGGCGACGACGACCGTCGTCGCCCCGCTCCAGGACCTGCTCGACCGCTTCTTCACCGGCCCGGTGACCGATGGCGCCGCCTGGCTGCTGCGGACGATCGGGATCGACACGTCGTTCATCCACGGGCTGCTGATCGACGGCCTGATCGCCGGCGTCGGGATGCTGCTCACGTTCGCGCCGCTGATGACCGTGATGTTCGTGCTGCTGGCGCTGCTCGAGGACTCCGGCTACATGGCCCGTGCGGCGGTCGTCGTCGACCGGCTGATGCGGGCACTGGGCCTGCCCGGCCGCGCGTTCCTGCCGCTGATCGTCGGCTTCGGCTGCAACGTCCCGGCGATCTCGGCGACGCGCGTGCTGGGCAGCGCCCGCCAGCGCACGCTGACCGTGCTGCTGGTCCCGTTCACGAGCTGCTCGGCGCGGCTGACCGTCTACGTGATGCTCGCGGCGACCTTCTTCCCCGGCAGCGCCGGGACGGTCCTGTTCGCGATGTACCTGACATCGATCCTGCTCGTGATCGGTGTCGGGCTGCTGCTGCGGCGCACGCTCTGGCGGGCGATGGGCGCCGAGCCGCTGATGCTCGACCTGCCCCCCTACCAGCGGCCGGCGCTGCGTGTCACGGCGTCGGTCACGTGGGTGCGGCTGCGCGCCTTCCTGCAGACCGCGGGCGGCATCATCGTGATCACCGTCTGCGGCGTCTGGCTGCTGCAGTCGATTCCCGCCCACGGCGGCGGCTCGATCGGCAACGTGCCGGTCGAGCGCTCGGTCTACGCCCAGGCTGCCAAGACGGTCGCGCCAGTCTTCGGGCCCGCCGGCTTCGACCAGTGGCAGTCGACGGGCGCGCTGGTGACCGGCTTCGTCGCCAAGGAGGCGGTGATCTCGTCCTGGGCCCAGACCTACGCGCTCGACGACTCGACCACGCGCGGGCACAGCTCGCTGCAGCAGGCGCTGCGCCGCGACTTCGCCGCCTCGTCCGGCGGTCACGAGGGTCCGGCGGTGCTCTCGTTCATGATGTTCCTGCTCGCCTACACGCCGTGCGTGGCGACGCTCGCCGCCCAGAAGCGGGAGATCGGCGTGCCCTGGACGGCGTTCGGCATCGGCATGCAGCTGCTGGTCGCCTACACGCTGGCCGTGCTGACCTTCCAGATCGGGAGCCTGTGGTGGTGATCCGAATGCGCGGCGACGACGACCCACACCGCCCGGACGCGCTGGCGCTCGCGACGACCTCCTCGCCCGGGCCGCTCAGCCGTGTCGCCGCCGCGCTCGAGCACGGCGCCGACACGCGCGCCGGGCTGGCCGAGCACACCGGCCTCGACCCCGAGCTCGTCGACACCGCGATCGACCATCTGCTGCGGCTCGGACGGCTGGAGCTCGAACAGCTCTCCGGCGGCTGTCCGACGACCGGCTGCGGGAGCTGCCCGTCGGGCCGCGCCGACGGCAGCGCCGGCTGCGGCGCCGCCGGACCGTCGAGCTCGCAAGGCCCGGTCGCGCTGACGCTGCGC
>CAZYMM010000179.1:0-4128 GCA_964648515.1 uncultured Conexibacter sp. | reverse complement strand
GCCCGGCTGCGCCGAGCAGCGCGTCGATGATCGCGTGCGTCAGCACGTCGGCGTCGCTGTGGCCGTCGAGCCCTGCCTCGGACTCGATCGTGACGCCGCCGATGATCAGCGGCCGGCCGGCGACGAGCCGGTGCGAGTCCCAGCCGATCCCTACCCTTACCTTCGGTAAGGGTTTAGCGATTTCGCCGCTGCGCGGCGAACTTCGCGGCTCAAGGACTCCGCGATCGCCCGTCGCGGCCGGGTCGCCGCTGCGCGGCGAATTTCGCGGCTCGGGGTCTCCGTCATCGCCCATGCGAGTCACCACGCTGCCCTCGTGCTCGCTCATGCCGGCCCGATCGGCTCCAGCGTCAGCTTGCGCCGGTCGAAGACGGCGAGCTCGCGGATCCCGACGTCGGCGAGCAGTTCGAGCGCGGCGTCGTAGCCGTAGCCGAGGATGTCGGGCGTATGCGCGTCGCTCGACAGCGCGACCGGGTTGCCGGCGTCGGCGATCATCTCCAGGAAGGCGCGGTCGGGGTAGATCTCGCCGATCGGCTTGCGCAGGCCGGCGGTCGAGACCTCGACCGCGATCCCGGACTCGGCGATCTTCTGCACCGCAAGCTCGTAGTAGAAGCGCACGTCACGTTCCGGCCAGGGCCGCAGCCGGTCGCTGCGGCCCCAGTACTTGACGAGGTCCGGGTGGGCGAGGATGTCGTACATCCCGGTCGCCGCCAGCTCACCGAGCCACGTGAAGTAGGTGCGCCAGAGCTGGTCGGGGGAGCTCGCGGTCGTCCAGACGTCATAGCGGTCGTAGTCGAGCGCCCCCTGCCCGACAAAGTGGATCGAGCCGATCACATAGTCCCAGTCGCGCGCCTCAAGCAGGTCGCGCGTGCGCTCCTCGCGGCCGGGGATGAAGTCGGCCTCGATCCCGAGTCGCAGGTCGGTCCGCTCGCGCACGAACTCGCAGTAGGCGTCGATGTCGTCGTGCTCGCGGTCGAGCCAGTACGGATGGTCCCAGATCGCAAGCGCCTGCTCGAAGCGGTAGACGTGCTCGGCGACGCCGAGCTCGGCGATCCCGCGCTCAGCGGCCTGGCGGCGGTATTCGGCCGCGTTCTCGGCCGTGAAGTAGCGCGCGGCGGGCGTATCGTCGTCGTCGGGGCGCAGATGGACGTGGTAGTCGGTCAGCACTGCGCCTGACGATAGAGCGAGCCGGACCGGGCCCGCCCCGCGCGATGGAGACCCGCTGGCGTAGTCTTTGCGCCGATGCGCCGGTTCAGCGACCACGAACGCGAGCTGCCGGCGGTGCTCGCTCACGCCGCCGACGGAGCCGCCGAGCTGACCAACCGGATCGAGGAGACCCACCAGGCGGTCGCCGGCCGCGTCTTCAGGCTCACGCCGAGCGCACCGGTCCGCATCGCGCACGATGCGATCAGCCGGACCGTCTACCGCAGCGTCCGCCTCTCGCTGCGCGCGCTGCTCGGTGCCGGCGCCACGGTCGCGCGCGTGACCCCGACCGCAGCCGAGCTGACGCATGGGCGCCGCGGCTCGTTCGCGCAGGCGACCGTCAACGGCATCGTCGGCGACCGGCTGGCGCGCGAGAACAGCCCGCTGACCGTGCACATGGCGGTCCGTGCAGGCGGCCGCGACGTGCCCGCGATCGCAAGCGCGCTGGCGGAGGCCTTTCCGTGCGCAGGCGACCATCCGGTGCTGCTGCTGCACGGCCTCTGCGAGCAGGAGGATGCCTGGTCGATCGGAGCCGCGCGGCGCGCCGGCACCTACGCCTCGCGTGTGATCGCGCCCGGCGGCGGTACGCCGGTGACGCTCCGCTACAACACCGGCCTGCGCCTTGCCGACAACGGCCGCAGCCTTGCCGAGCTGATCGAGCGGATCGTCGCAGCGTGGCCGGTGCCGGTGCGGCGGCTGTCGCTGATCGGTCACTCGATGGGCGGGATCGTGGCGCGCAGCGCGGTCGCCCACGGCCGCGCCAGGCAGATGGACTGGGCGACGCTGCTGCACGCGGTGGTGACGCTCGGATCGCCGCACGCCGGCGCGCCGGGCGCCCGTGCCGCGAACTTCGCGTCGCTGGCCTGCGAGCAGGTCCCCGAGCTGCGGCCGGTCGCGACCGTGCTGCGGACCCGCAGCGCCGGGATCATCGACCTCGAGACCGGCGCCTTCGCGCTGCCGGGCACCGGTTCGGAGGCCGGCGACGGGCGGCCGCATGGACCGGCCGTCCATCACGCGGTCTCGGCGACGCTGAGCGCGGGTCCGCGCCACCCGATCGGCCGGCTGCTCGGCGATCTGCTCGTCACGCCGGCATCGGCCCACGGCCTGCGCCGCGGCGTCGAGGTCGCCGGCTTCGCCGCCGACGGGCTCCATCATCTCGGTCGCGCCAACCACTTCACGTTGCTCAACACCCCGCGCCTGGACGCCGCGCTCAGCGCGTGGCTGTTCGGCGCCCGGCCTGCGCTCGAGGCGGCCTGAGCGATGAGCACCGAGCCCGTGATCGCAGCCGGCGCCGTGGTCGGGACCGGGGTCAGCTTCGGCAGCCACGTCGTCGTCCACGGCTCGGTCACGATCGGCGACAACGTTCGGATCGGTGACAACGCGGTGCTCGGCAAGCCGCCCGCGCTGGCACCGGGATCGGCCTCGGCGCGAGCCGGCGATGACAACACCGCGCTCGTGATCGGCGCCGGTGCGGTGATCTCGACCGCCGCGATCGTCTTCGCGGGCGCCCGCATCGGCGCCGGCTCGATCATCGGCGACCAGGCCTACGTGCGCGAGCGCGCCGTGATCGGCGAGCACTGCGTCGTCGGCCGCGGCGCCTGCGTCGACAACGACGTCAGGCTCGACGACCGCGTCTCGATCCAGTCGAACGTCTACCTGGCGGCTGGCACCACGGTCGGCGAGCACTCGTTCCTGGGCCCCGGCGCGCTGACCGCCAACGACGACACGATGGGCCGCAACCGCGGGCCGGAGGCGTTCAGCGCCGTGCGGATCGGGCGCGCCTGCCGGATCGGCGCCCGCGCCGTGCTGACGCCGGGGGTCGTGATCGCCGACGAGGCCTTCATCGCCGCCGGCGCGGTCGTCACCAACGACGTGCCCGAGCGCGCGGTGATGATGGGCGTGCCGGCCCGCAACGTGCGCCGCGTGGCCGACGAGGACCTGCTCGAGCACTGGCGCTGAGCGGGCGACGGGCCGCCCTGGAGCCCGTCAGAGCGTGGCGGTGACGGTCTTGCTGCCGGCACTTTCAGGATCGACGACGGACGATGAGCCTGGGGCGCTGTCACCGCGACCGCGCGGCCAGCAGCGAAGCGGCCCGCTGAAGGTCGGCGGGCGTCGTGACCTTGAGGTTCTCGGCCGGCGCCGGAACGATCACCACCGTGCCGCCGTGAGCCTCGACCAGCGAGGCGTCGTCGGTCGCCGCGGCGAGCACGGCGTCATCCTGCTCCAGCGCCGCGGCCAGGACATCGCGGCGGAAGACCTGCGGTGTCTGCGCCGCCCACAGCCGCGATCGGTCGAGCGTCGCGCTGACAACACCGTCACCGGCGACCTTGATCGTGTCTGTGACCGGCGCCGCGGCGACCGCGCCGTCGACGCCATCGGACGCGCACGCCGACAGGCAAGCTGCGATCAGCTCCGCCGTCAGCAGCGGCCTTGCCGCGTCGTGAACCAGCACCAGCTCCGGACCGGCAGGCGCGGCCGCGAGCGCGGCACGGACCGACAACGAGCGATGGGCGCCGCCGGCGACCGGTCGCGCGCCGCCGAGCAGGTCTGCATCGGGCAGCAGATCCGGCGGCAGGGCGACAACCGTCGCGGCGATCTGCGGCGATGCCGCCAGCGCGTCGAGCGACCAGGCGAGCAGCGGCCGCCCGCAGCACTCGACGAGCGCCTTCGGCCGGTCGGCGCCGAGCCGCTCGCCGCGGCCCGCAGCGACGACGAGCGCGACCGCCCGCTCCTCCACGACGCTCAGCGCGCGGCTGCCAGCCGCTCCGCCGAGCTTGTCAGCAGATCGTCGAGGTAGAGCTCGGCCTCGTCCTCGTCCTTCTCCAGCGCGTACATCAGCTCGGAGGCGAGCACCTTCTTGGCCCGCGTGAACATCTGCTTCTCACCGGTCGACAGGCCCTTGTCGTGCTCGCGGATCGCGAGGTTGCG
>CAZYMM010000178.1:0-4161 GCA_964648515.1 uncultured Conexibacter sp. | reverse complement strand
GGTAGGCCGGGCAGGAGCGGGCGGACGCGACGCCCGGCAGCGCCAGCAGCGCGCCAAGTGCGACGACCAGCGCGATGGTTGAGCGGACCGGCATCGCAGCCAGGGTACGCGACCGCTCACGGATCGGCGAACGGTTGCACCGGCAGGCCGTGGCCGGTCTCCCGCATGCCGAGCTCATAGGCGCCGCCGAACCGCGTCGTCAGCCGGGTGCGGGCGCCGCCGCGATCGCACAGCTGCAGCTCGAGCGCGGCGGCCGAGCAGTTGGCAACGTGGTGCTCGGAGCCGTCGGGGTCGGCGTAACGCCAGACGACGGTCTGCTCGCGCGGCGAGGACGCCTTGAGCGACACCAGCTCGCCGCCGGTGCCGCGCACCTCGAGCGACAGCCCGAGCGGCTCCTCCTCGATCGCTGGCAGCGCGCCGGGCCGAAGCCCGCCGAGCCGGATCCGGCGGCCGCCGACCGACAGCACGCCGTTGGCGATCCATGGCAGCAGACGGCCGGCGGCGCGGATGCGTCCGACTGCCAGGTCGAGCCAGACACCCTCGCGCTCGGCAAAACCGGTGCCGTGCAGCCAGATCCAGCGCTCGGCGTGCTGGGTACCCCAGTTGTGGCCGACCATCCCGGGCCAGCGATCGAGCTCGAACAGCGCGTCGTCGAGCTCGACGCGACCCGAGACCCTCGCGCCCGGCAGCGGCGACTCCAGCTTCGTCTTCGGCAGCGGCCCGCGGTAGAGGAGCCCGGCCGGCAGGTGACGCAGCGGTGGCTCGCCGCCGCCCTCAAAGTGCAGCTCCCACGAGGCCCCGTCGGTCGTGCCGCGTACACCGTCGGGCCCGAACAGCGACTCGCCGATCCGCACCCAGCCGGTGGCCGGCTCCGCAAGCGCCTCGACCGTGGCCGTCGAGTGCTTGGTCACGACGACGCCTCCGCCGGCGCCGAACAGCGTCAGCCAGATCGAGCCGACCGGCGCCGCGCCGCGGCCGGCCATGTGGAAGGTGTGCCGCAGCCAGACGGCACGTCCGGTCACCGGGTCCACCGCACGCATGTAATACGACTCGTAACCCCCGCCGGAAACCAGCGAGGGGAAGCGCGGCGGAACCGCGAGCGCCGTCACCGCCGCCGGCCCTGCCGGATGCCCAGCCAGAGCCAGAGTGGATAGCTCGCGAACAGCAGCGCGCTGAGCAGGTGACCGCGCCGGCCGATCGCAGCCTCGTCGATCCTCAACACGCCGGAGTTGACCATCCAGTCGCGACCGCTGCTGGCCCGGCAGAGCCGCCAGATCGGACGTGTCCAGCGCGCGTTCAGGTAGAGCGAGACGCTCGTGACGATGAAGGCGGCGATTGTGCCGAGCGCGACCGGCCTCTGCATCTCGTCCGGCAACTCGGCGATCACCCGCCCGTTCGCATACAGCCACGGCCCATCGACCAGGAACGACATCTGGATTCAGCCCTCCAACAGGTGTCGGCCGAGGCGCGTCGCCAGGGCCATGATCGTCAGCTGCGGGTTGACGCCGAGCGCGGAGGGAACCGCACTGCCGTCCGCGACGTGGAGTCCGTCGAATCCGTGGACGCGGCCGCGCACGTCGCATACACCGTCGTCGGGAGACGAGGCCATCCGCGCGGTGCCGAGCGGATGGAAGCCGATCAGCTTCATCGTGCGCGGGTCGGGCCGCAGCGCACGCAGCGGCGCGAGCTCACCGTCTCGCAGCTCGGGCAGTCCTCGCACCGGCAGCAGCACCCGCCTGGCACCGGCGGCGAACAGCAGCTCGGCGAGGCGCTCGATCCCCCGCAACATCAGCGCCGCATCCTCGCGGCAGAGGTCGTAGCGGACCAGCGGGCTGGTACCGGTCAGCCTTCGCGCCGCCCGCCCGATCGCGACCTCGCCGCGCGAGCGCTCGCAGATCATCATCCCGAACTGCATCACACGGTCGTAGGCGAGCATCAGCTCACGATGAGCGTCGCCGAGATAGGGAACGGTGAACGCCATGTAGTCGGGAGGCCCAGCTGTCCCCTCGAGCATCAGACCCTCACCGGCGAACTCGTCGATCGCCAGCGACTGCGGCACGCCCACCCCCATCCCGACGCTGTCGTCGGCGATGCCGAAGGCACCGGTCGCCGGGTGAATCGAGAGGTTGCGACCGAGCCACGGGCTGCGGACGCCGGAGGCCGCGAGCAGCCCCGGCGTGTGCAGCGTCCCGGCTGCGACGACGACGACCGGCGCCTGGACCTCGACTCGGGCGCCGCCGCGCGCGCGTGCCAGCACACCGCGGACGCGGCGGCCGTCGGTCAGCACACGCTCCGCGCGGACGCGGCTGAGCGTCGCGGCGCCGTCACGGTGCGCACCTTCGAGATAGCTGATCGCCGTGTGCTGCTTGGCGCCGCGCGGGCAGCCGTACGCGCAGACGCCGGAGCCGACGCAGCCGCGGGCGTTGCGCGGCAGATAGCGCCACGACCAGCCGAGCCGCTCGGCGCCGGCCGCGATCCGGGCGCCGTTCGGACCGGCCAGCTCCGGCGTCACCTCGGAGACGCCGAGCACGGCCTCGGCGTCGTCGTAGAAGCAGTCGAGCGCGCCGGCCGCGAGCCGCTCGAGCCCGAGCTCCGCGGCCCAGGCGTCGAAGACGGCCGCCGGCGTGCGCAGACAGGTGCCGGAGTTGATGAACGTTGTGCCGCCGACGACACGCCCGACCGGCAGCATGATCGGGGTGTTGCCGACTGTCATCGTCTGGCCGCCGTCGCGGTAGAGCTTGGCGAACATCGCCGAGAGGCTTCCGCCGAGCTCGGAGAGCGCGACCGAGCGCCCCTCCTCGAGCACGACGACACGCGCGCCGCCGCGCGCCAGCTCGGCGGCGACCGGTGCGCCACCGGCGCCGGTGCCGATCACGCAGACGTCGGCCGCGACGCGCAGGCGCCCGGACAGTTCGGCGCCGTCGGTGATGCCCGGGGCCGGCGAGTCGATCGCGATCACCGCCGTCACCGCGCCTCCGGGCGGACGTAACCGACCGCTGCGGCGACGGCCGGATCGCCGTAGTAGCTGGCGCCTACGGCGGCTCTGATCGCGTCACCGATCGCGCCTCCATAGGGAAGTGACGTCTCAAGCGAGCGCAGCCAGCGCAGGCGTTCGGCCGGATCCAGCGCGTGCCAGGGGAGCCGCCGGCGCGAGAGCAGTCGCGGCGCCAGCTCGAGCCCCGTGAGCAGTACCCCGAAGCCGCCGCGCGCGACCGGCGAGAACGCCGACAGCCAGCGGTCGAAGCTCGTAACCGTCGCGGTCTCGCCGACCGGCGGCAGCGGCGGCTCCGGCGCGAGCACCGTGTCGGCCAGACAGGCGAAGATCGACGCCTGCCGGCGGCTGAGCGTGCCGCTCATCGCGACCCGCCGAGCATCCTCTGGAGCTGGGCGCCGGCGAGCGCCTCCATCGCGGCGGCTGCGCGCCCGGCATCGCCCGCGGCGATCTCGCCGGCCACGTCGCGGTAGAGCTGCGCAAGCTCCTCTGGCAACGAGACGATCGCCCGATAGTCCTCGCGTCGCGCCATGTAGGCAGCGCGCATCGAGTTGAGGATCAGCGTGAAGACGAGGTTCCCAGATGCCTCGATCACCGCGGCCATGAACTCCAGGTCGAGCGCCTGTCGCTGATCTTCCGAGACGGCGTCGCCGAAGGCCGCCGCGAGGCAGGCCAGACCGTCGCGCTGCTCGCCACCGGCCCGCGCGGCCGCCAGCGCCGCCGCCTCGCGCAGCAGGATCGCGCGCGCCTCGAACAGCGACATCAGCAGCGTCGGCTCGGAACCGGCGGCATGAGCGAGCAGCTCGAGGCCGCCGGCGCTGCGCCAGTCGGCGACGCGCATCGGCTCGCCGTGCCGGACCTCGATCAGCCGCAGCTGCGCGAGGCGACCGACCGCGGCTCGCAGTGAGCCCACGTTGACGCCGAACTCGGCCGCCAGCGCACGTTGTGACGGAAGCCTGTCGCCGCAGGCGTAGCGGCCGTCGAGGATTGCGGCAAGCAGCGCCTCGAAGACCTGATCGGGAAGCGTCGCCGGAGTGACTGCGAACGTCACCGGGTGACTGTTTCACTGTTTCGAACAGTTGTCAACCGTCCGCCCGGGCCGCGAGTGTTCGCTGCCGATGACGGCGCCGAACGAGCACCGGATCCTGCGGATCGGCCACAAGGGCGCC
>CAZYMM010000177.1:0-4171 GCA_964648515.1 uncultured Conexibacter sp. | reverse complement strand
TCACCGGCGTGCCGGTGCCGTTGTTGACGCAGCTCTGCGACTGGTCGTAATCGGCACCGTTGGCCGGCGCGACCGCCGACTCGCTGATCGTGTACGTGCCGGTGTCCTTGAGCAGCACCAGCGTCGCGTCGTTGTTACCGAACGACGTGCTCGGACCGGCGCCGACCTCCTGCGCAACACCGTTGATCTTCAACTGGAACTTGTCGGAGCCACCGTTCTCAAGCTTCTTGACCAGCTTGATCGTGCCCTGCTTACGCGTGTTCGTGTAGGTGCAGACGACGCTCTGGTTCTGGCCGACCGCGACGCTGTTGCCGGTGCCGACCGTCAGGACCGTCGAGCCGGCCTTGCACTCCAGCGACTGGTCGTAATCGTTCAGCCCCCCGGACTCCGAGACGTAGTACGTGCCGGTGTCGACGGTCTTGGAACCGGTCGTGAGCGGCGCACCGCCGGCCGCACCGGTCAGCTGCGAGCCCTTGTCCGAGCCGCCGGACGACGTGCCGATGTTCAGCGTCGTCTGACCGCCCGTCCCGACCCACGCCTTCTTGAGCTCAATCGAACCCTGCTTGCGGGTGTTCGTGAACGTGCAGACGACGTTCTGGTTCTGACCGACCGTGACGCTGTTGTTCGCGCCGACCGTCAGCACCGTCGAGCCGTCCTTGCACTCCAGCGGCGCGGTCGTGTAGTCCGCGAGGCCGCCGGACTCGGACAGGTAGTACGTGCCGGTGTCGACGGTCTTGGAACCGGTCGTGAGCGGCGCGCCGCCGGCCGCACCGGTCAGCTGCGAGCCCTTGTCCGAGCCGCTGGGCGACGTGCCGATGTTCAGCGTCGTCTGACCGCCCGTCCCGACCCACGCCTTCTTCAGCTCGATCTTGCCCTGCTTGCGCGTGTTGGTGTAGGTGCAGAGCACGACGTCGTTGCTCTGAACGGCAATGTCGCCGCTCGCGCCGACCGTCGCAGCGTTGCCGTTGCGCGTGCAGGTGAGCACGCGGTCGTAACCGGCAAGGCCCGTCTCAGACATGTAGTACGTGCCGGGCGCGACCTGCTTGACCGTGGTCTGATCGTTGGTCGTCACCAACTTCGTCGTGACGTCGGTGCCGCCCGGACTGCTCCCGATCTGCAGCGTCGTCGACGCCGTGGTGCCGACCCAGACCTTCGCGAGCTGGACCGAGCCCTTGCGCCGGGTGTTAGTCCAGGTGCAGACGACGTCGTCGTCGGGGTTCAGCGTGATCTGGCCGCCGGTCACCGTCACCGCGCCGCCGGCGCGTTTGACGCAACTCAGCGCCTGGTCGTACCAGCTCATGTCGGCGGGCGCGACCGCCGACTCGGCGAGGGAGTAGGTGCCGGTCGCGACGCTCGTGCCGCCGGCGCCGGAGCTGCCGCCGTTGCCGACCCCGTTGGCGGCCAGCGAACCACCGCCGCCGTCACGGGTGGCAGACAGGTTGAACTTGCCGTCGTCGGTAGTCGGCGACAGCGACTTCTTGAGCTCGAGCTTGGCCGCGAGCGAGTTCGTGAACGTGCAGTAGAGGGCGCCGCCGCGTGGCACGTCGACGGTCAAGCCCATCGCGGTCGTAGCGGTCGGCGTGACCGCCGTGCCGTCGAAGCTGCCGGTCTTGCAGACCTTGTCGGTCAGCGCAAAGTTGCTCTTCGGCTGGCCGGAAGCGTTCTCGCTGACAGTCACGCTGGCGCCGGTCGCAGGCAGCTGGGTCAGCAGCACGCCGGTCTGGATCACGCCGCTCGTCGTGGCGTGGGTCTTGGGATCACCATCGAGATAGCTGAACTGCGCGGGCGGGATCGGCGTGCCGGGCGAGCCGACGGTCGCGCTGCCGGTGAACGCCCAACCCGACTCGTTCGGATCGGCGGGTGCCGAGGTGTTGAGGCGCTTGCGGATGTAGACACGCGCGCCGCAGGTGCGCGCGGCCAGCTCGACCAGCTTGGCCTTCAGCGCAGCGATCGTCGGCGTCTCGTAATCCTCGCCGAAGGTCGGGCCCGAGGCGACCTTGAGGTTTGCCGCGGTGACGCCGCTGCCGACGCCGAGCGCGTAGATCTTGAGGTTGGTCCCAGCGCGGGCAGTCTGGTTCTTGACGAGGTTCGCCGACGCCATGCCGGCGGTCAGGTCGATGAGGTCGACCTCGCTGCCGGCATCGGTGCCGGATGTCGAGCGGGCGGTCGGGTTGCCGTCGGTGATGAAGACGACCACGTCGGGCTTGGCGGTCTGGCCGGTGAGCAGGTTGGGCGAGAAGCCGACGGCCTGGGAGGCCTTCTGCAGCGCCAGGTCCCAGTTCGTGCCGCCGCTCACCGAGGTGTAGACGTTGCCGATTGTCGTCTTCAGCGTCGCCGCGTTGCCGGGGACCGAGAGGTCGAGTGGCGAGTGCGTCATCGACGCGGTGCCGGACCCGTCCTGATAGCTGTTGACGCCCGACGTCATGAAGTTCGAATCCGGATTGCCCTGCCAATTCGCGCTGCCGGCGCTGAAGCTGATGATCCCGATCTGCGTCGGCGTGCCGTTGAGCGAGTCGACCAAAGCCTCCGCAGCCTGCTTGTAGGTGCTCTCCGAGCCAGAGATCGACCCGGAGCGGTCGAGGACCAGCAGCAGGTTCAGGCCGCAGACGTTCGGGAAGGCCTGGTTGTTGCGGACGTTGATGAAGGGTGAGCCGCTGCCGCTGTCGCTGGAGTTCTTGGCCGTCCAGGCGGTCGGGTCCGCGTTGCCGCTGGTGTCCGGGTAGGCGATCGTCGTCTTGCCGTTCTCGACCGTGACCTTGGCCGCATAGGGCACAGGCGTGGTCGGCGTGTTGCTGCTCGGATTGAAGACAAGGCTCTGCACCGCGCCGAAGCCGTCGAAGCCGAGAGGGCCGGCCGTCTTCTCGCGCACGTAGTAGGTGCCGGTGGTCACCGTCACGGATGCCGTACCGCTCACGGTCGCCGGGAAGGCGGTCCAGGGCCCCGACCAGCTCGAGGCGTACTCGAACACGGCGCCGTCGACGCTGGCGGCGTAGCCGTTGTTGGTGGTGTTGCCGGCGACGCGGTCGCCGCCCTTCATCACCTTGATCGTGCCGGTGGCCGCCGCTGCCAGCGCCGGAACGGCGAGCAGCAGAGCGACGGCCAGCAGCAACGTACGGACGAGAGCGGAGCCGCGAGCACGACCCGGCCGACGGAGGCTTCTGCGCCCCCGGCCGGCGATCTCGACTGCGGTTCCCTGCGAACGAGCGACGGTGAACATTCGGTGCTACCCCCTGGGCCGGCCGTCCCGGCCGGTCCATCTTGTCGGTGCCCGGCGCCTTCCCTAGACGACCACGCCGGCGAATTGATCGGGGCCGAATCTACCAGTACTCCGGTTTCAGCACCAACGGCAACTCGGGATTCGGCCCTAGAACATATGTCCAGGCTGATGTAAGTCGGCTCAAGCGTTCAGCGCACGTTGCGGGCTCGAACAGCAGAGCGACTTGCAATCGGTCGGCAGCGAACGCCGAGCCCTTCGAGACGCCGCCCGGGGCTCGCGTGCCGGCCGGATCGCCGGCGGCGGCTACCGCACCCAGAGCGGGATGCCGACCGTCGTCAGCCGGAAGAGCCTCTCGAGCGACGCCTTGCGGAGGCGCACGCAACCGTGGCTCGGACGGCCGGGCACGTTGTTCTCGTTGTCGGTGCCGTGGATGCCGACGACGCCGCCACGCGGCCACTCACTCAGCGTCGAGTAGTTGGAGGTCACCAGCGCGAAGCGGCCGTAGAGCGGCAGCGGCTTGAAGCTGAAGTGCTCGCGGATCACGAAGCGGCCGGCCGGCGTCGGCGTCGCGGCCTTGCCGATCCCGACCCGAGTGCGGAAGATGCGGCGGCCCTTGCGCAGCAGCGTGATCGTCAACGCCTTGCGGTTGATGATCAGCTGGTCACGCGTGACGTGGTACGGGCCGACCGACTCGCGCGGCACCCAGCCGACCCTGCCGTTGGGGCGCTTGGGGATCCGCAGCTCGACCCAGGTCGTGCCGTGCGCGTCGGTGTACTGGCGCAGCAGCAGGTAGACCTCGGGGAAGCCGTCCTCGGTGAAGAAGCGGATCTTGCCGACGACGCCGCTGTTGCGGCGCGGCGCGGCGTAGATCCGCGACGGCGCAGCCGGGTTCGCCCAGCGACTGAACGTCGCCTCGTTGGAGAGCTGGAACGTGGTGCCGGGGTCCGGATCGGC
>CAZYMM010000176.1:0-4230 GCA_964648515.1 uncultured Conexibacter sp. | reverse complement strand
TACGCCGCCACGGCACGGGCGATCCCGCCGACGGCGAACGGGGTCGCGACGACGATCAGCACCCACAGGCACTTGGTCGGGTACCACTGCCGCAGGCGCAGCGGATCGTCGGTGCCGAGCGCAACGACCGTGAGCATCAGCGCGCATCCGGCGACCAGCAGCAGGGCCTGTGCGGCGAGCGCGTGCCGCACAGGCACGAGCAGGGAGACGACAGAGGCGGGGATGACCAACAGCAGCGCGGCCGCGGGGAACCATGCGCCACCGGGGATCGCGGCCAGTGCCAGGCCGCCGGCACGACCGGTGGCGGTGAGCAGCGGGATCAGCAGCGCCATCGCGACCACGCCCGGCAGCAACAGGTCGCGGGCGAGTCTCGGGACCGACGCGACACCGCGTCCGGCGATCTCGGTGATCGTCCAGCCGAGTGCCAGCACCGCACCGGCGATCAGCACCGGCGTCCAGAGGTTGGCGGCCAGCGCGACCAGCACAGGCAGGAGGACGAGCGCGTCACGAGACCGGCGCGCGTCCGCGATCAGCAGCGGCAGCAACAGCACGGCGATCGCGACGATCGAGGTGTGCGCGCCGGTCAGCGGGAACTGCATGATGAACCCGTTCATGCCGGCGAGGACGACGCCGGTGGACAACCCGACCAGCGCCTGGAAGCGGGTGCCGCGATCGGCGGCAAAGCGCATCGCGACCGCGGTGGCGACCATCATCAGCAGCGCCAGCGCAAGCCAGCTCAGCCCTGCGACGCCGGCCAGACGGTCGATCAGCGTCTGAGGCTGGGCGGCCGCGGTATCGAGCCACGCCGCAAGCGAATGAAGAGCCTGCGGATACTGCTGGTGGGCGTAGTCGAGCCCGCCCTGTGCGCGGATGTCGGCGACGAACCCGGCGTGCATCGACGGGTCCGGGGCATCGGCGACCCAGCGCGACGCAACCGCGCTGCTGAACGCGTTTGCAAGCCCGGTCACCAGAGCCGCCAGCGACGGCAGGAAGGCCACGAGCGCCCAGGGCCCGGCCGGGAGTGTGCGCAATCCGGCCGACGCCGGGATCCGCATCGCAAGGACGCATCCGGCGACCAGCAGCGCCAGCGCCGCGAGCGCCTGAGCTCGCGACCCTGTGACGTCGAGGCCGGCCGCAAACGAGAGTTGAGCGACTGCAACAGCGACCAGCAGCAGCACGGCGACAGCCGCAGGGATCGCAACGTCCCACGGCAGCCAGCGCCGGAGCCAGGCCGCCCCGGCAAGCACGAGCGCAAGCAGGGTCGCTGCGCCCGACGACCACACGGCCGCGCCGGCCAACAGCAGGACCGCGACGATCAGCGCTGTCGCCTGGGCATGCGAACGCTGGCCACCACCGGCCGTCTGACGCCTCCGAGCAGTGACCGGCGACAGCGTGTCCGCGCTCGCGCTCTGGATCACTGCGGTCACCCCCTGAGTATCGGCCGCAGACCCGATGCGTGAAGCCTCGCACGGGTCCGAACGGCCGGTCCGAGCCGCCGCGCCGGACCGGATCGGCAGCGCCGTCTAGGCTGCCCACATCTGGCCGTGATCAACGTTTCTGACGAGGAGGCACGCGGTGATCCCGCAGACGCAACACGACGGCCGATTGCCGGCCCGCGCCCTCGCTGCCGTTCTCGTGCTGCATGTGATCGCGCACCTCGCGGGCACCAGCACCGCGCTGCGCAAAGCCGCGCATCGGGAGTCCGCTGACTATCTGGCCGGGCTCTGGACCGTCTCCGACCCGACGCTGCTGCGCGCGCTCGGCGCCCTGTGGGCGCTGGCAGGCGCTGCGTTCGTGATCGCTGCGATCACCGTCTGGCGCCGGCATCCGAGCTGGCCGCGTGTTCTGGCGGCCGTGTCGCTGGCATCGCTGATCGCCATCGCCCCGGCGCTGTGGTCGACGACCGCCGGTGTCGTCATCGACGTCGGGCTGCTTGTGCTCGCGGCCCGGGCAGGCATTCGGTACCGCCCGGAGGCGATCAGGTGACCGGCAGGGCGGCAGCCCCACAGCGCTTTGATCGCGCGCTTCTCAATCCCCTCGATGAGCCGGTCCGCCGGTATTTCGCACACGCTCTGCGCGACGGTGCCCCGCTTGATCACGGCGTGCGGCTGAGGCTGTCAGGCCAGATCCGCGTCGGCGTCTGGTTGCGCTTCACATCGGTCTGGACCGGCGACGGTGACGCCTTCTGCTGGCGCGCCACGGCAGGCCCCGGCCCGGTGCGGATCTTGTCTGTCTGCGATCAGTTCGCCGACGGCTCCGGCTCGATGGATATCCGGCTGCGCTCACCGCTCGCCTCACTCCCCGCACTGAGACTCCTGCACGTCGAGAACGCCGACACCGCTCGTTCCGGAGCCGGCCGTGCCGCGCTCGAAGCGCTGTGGGCGCCGGCCTCCCTGCTGCCTGCTCGTGGCGTCAGCTGGCGCGCCGAATCGGGCCAGCGAATCTGCGCCGCCTGGGACGTCCCACCCGAGCGCCCCGAGCTCCATATCGACATCGGCGCGGACGGTGCGGCCAGGTCCTGGTGGGCTCTGCGCTGGCGTGACCGGCGGTCCGGCTACGTCCCGTTCGGCGCGATCGTGCACGAGCAGCGGACCTTCGGCTCCGTGACCGTGCCCGGCCGGCTGACCGCCGGTTGGGGCTTCGGAACCGAGCGCTGGACACCGTTCTTCCGCTGCGAGGTCGAGGAGCTCGAACCGGCCGCGTAAGGGGCACGCGTGCCCGCGCTTGCGCCCGCGTAACTCGGCATGAGATGTGCCGATCGGCGACATGTGGTGCCGAGTTGCGCGGCGATGGTCGCTGCGCTGCGGGGCCATGAAGCGACCCAACGCTTTGTACCGCTCTATCGGTCCGATCATGTACTCGCTACCCGGTACACCCATAGCCGATGGCACTGAACCCCTTCGTTTGGGACCGGCCGCTCGACGACCCTTCGAAGATCATCGGCATGGATGCGTTCGCCAACCAGGTCGCACTGACGCTGAAAGGGCAGACCAACGTAGCGCTGTTCGGCCCTCGCGATACAGGGAAGACAACGTTCACCAATCAGCTGCAGCTCGAGCTCGCCTAGGCCCATGGGGACGACGCTCCACCGTTTGACGTCGTCAAGGTGAACCTGCAACGAGTGGTCAGCATCCCCGGGTTCATCGGCTGTGTGCACGATGCGATGACCGCGCATCCGAACAAGCAGTTGCGCCGCGCCGCGCAGCGACAGATCAGCGCACTTGAGAAGGAGATCGGTTTCGACATCGGGGTCGTCAAAGGCTCGGTCAAACGCTCCGGTGTGAAACCTGAACAGGACGCCGAGATGCTGCACGCGCAGCTGATCGCGCTGCGTTCGCTGTCTGAGCGGTTGGTTGTCGTCTTCGACGAGTTCCAGCGCCTGCGTCATTGCCCGGGCGACCCGCTGTCGATCATCCGCTCGGCACTGATGAGCTCAGGCGCCAACCACGTGTCGCTGCTCCTCACCGGCTCGATCCGCAACGCACTGCAGATGATGCTCGAAGATTCCGGCCAGCCGATCTTCGGCGAAGCCGCGCGGATGCAGCTGCCGGCGATCGACCGCGTGGATTTCATCGAGTACCTCGACTTCCAGTTCGAAGCGACCGGCAAGCCTGCCTCCGAACAGGCGCTCGAACACCTGCTCAATCTGACGCAAGCCCATCCGCGCAGCACCCAGCAGCTGGCATGGGAGGCCTGGTCGGGCACGCCGGCGGGAGCGCCGGTCAACCTTGAAGCGGTGATCGACGCGCACGAGCGGCTCGTACAGACAATCGAGCGGTCCGAGTTCGCGGCCGTCCTCAACGTGGTTGCGAGCGGCGACGAGAGTGAGGTCAACGAGGTCCGGGCACTGCAACTCCTGGCCGACCGTGGCGGCAGCACGATCACGAGCCGGACGACCGCGACGCTCTACGGTTTCTCCAGCCACTCGCGCGTGCGTCCGTCGCTCGTCCGCCTCCAGCGGCGCGGCGTCGTCGACGAACGCGACGGTGTCTGGTACATCGTCGACCCGCTGTTCGACGAGTGGCTCCGCCGCTCCTCGCCACTGGCCGATCAGCGTTAGAACCAAGACCCGCGCGAACGGACGCACGTCAGCGCCGCCGAGATTGCTGGCGTCTTCGGCTCCGAGGCGCACTGTGCGGACGTATCGCGGAGAGTGCAGCGTCGCGACGGACGCTCCACAGACCCCTACTTGATCGAGTCGTAGACCTTGAACATCGGCATGTACATCGC
>CAZYMM010000175.1:0-4237 GCA_964648515.1 uncultured Conexibacter sp. | reverse complement strand
GCGAACTCGTTGAAGTGCGCGGGATCGGGCTTGTAGGAGCGGACCTGCTGGGCGGTCACGACCAGGTCGACGTCGGCGGGCACATGGCGCCGCGTCATCCCCAGCAGCTTGTCGTCGATGTTCGAGATCAGCCCCGTCTTGTACTTCGACAGGAACTTCTTGAGCTGGGTGTTGGTCTCCTTGAACGGCACCCAGCGCGGCACCGAGTCGGGCAGGAAGCCCGAGCGCGACGGCTCAAGCGACCAGCCGATCTCCTTGGCGATCCGCACCGCCGCCTGCCGCAGCACCTCGGCGTAGAGCTCGTACGAGCCGCCCTGGATGTCGGCCGAGACCTCGTGGAACAGGTCGATCACCTGCTGGCGATCGATCTCGAAGCCGTCGCGCTTGGCCTCGCGCTGGAACGCATCCGCGATCCCGCTCTCCCAGTCGATGAGCGTCCCGTAGACGTCGAAGGTGACCCACTGGATGTTCTTCGGAAGCGCCATAACAGGCGCTGCATTCTAGGACGTGCCCGGGCCGGCGCAGATGCCGCGCGTCACGCAGGGACGGCGGTCAGCAGTGCAGCGGCCGGCCGGTCGCGTCGCCGCTGCGCATCCTGCGCAGCGTCACGGTGCGGGCCCCGCTTCGCCTGACGCCCGTCGCGTCACGAGCCGTGACCGTGACGCGATAGCGCGTGCCGACCCGCGCCGAAGGGCCGCGCCTACCCGGCAGCCCCTGAAGACGGCCGCCGACGACGCGGTAGCTGCGGGCGATGCAGTGGGACGCCCGCCTGCCGACGCCGAGCGGCACCGACGACAGCGACTGTGCGCCGGGGATCGTCAGGTCGAAGCGCGGCATCCCGTCCGAGCGCCGCGGCAACGCGCCGGCTGTGCGCACGACGACGGTCACCGCCTGACCGCGCACCTTGCCGAAGCGCGCAGCGCTGATGTACGCATAGCCGCCGGTGATGCGTACTGCGGAGGCCGTGCTCGGGCTCGTCGTCGCGGCCGCTGCCGGGACCGTGGCGGTCGCAAGCGAGACGGCTGCGATTGCCAAGTACCTCATGCGATCGAGTGTAGGTCTCCGCAGTTGCGAGACGGCGGCCTACGAGGCTGCGTCCACCGCTGCCACCGGCACGACCGGCTCATCCGCGCGCCGCGCCAGCCGCGACGGCCACCACATGCGTTCGCCGACGTCGAGGTTCAGCGCGGTGACCAGCACCGACCGCACAATCAGCGTGTCGAGCAGGACGCCGAACGAGATCGCGAACGCCAGCTCGGCGACGAACACGACCGGCATCGTGCCGAGTGCGCCGAACGTCGCTGCGAGCACGACGCCGGCCGACGTGATCACGCCGCCGGTCGCGGCCAGCCCGGTCAGCGCCGCGCCCCGCATCGACCGGCCCTCGGCCGCCTCCTCGCGCACGCGCGTCATCAAGAAGATGTTGTAGTCGATCCCGAGCGCCACCAGGAACACGAACGCGAACAGCGGGAACGACTGGTCGACGGCCGCGAAGCCGAACACGTACTTGAAGACCAGCGCGCTGACGCCGAGCGCGGCGGCGAACGAGAGCACGACGGTCGCGGCCAGGATCAGCGGCGCCAGGAGCGCCCGCAGCAGCACCACCAGGACCAGCATCACCACGAGCAGGATCGCCGGCAGCACGACCTTGTTGTCGCGCGAGGACGCGGTGCCGACGTCGGCCAGGACAGCGCTCATCCCGCCGACCTGGGTGTCGGGGATGCCGGCCCTGCTGATCGCGGCCCGAACCCGCTCGACGGTCTTGAACGCGGCCTCGCTGGTCGCCGGGTCGGTCAGCGGCACGGCGACCATCGCAGTGCCGCCGCGGATGACCGCGGCGGCCGAGTCCGCTGTGCCCTTCACACCGGCGACGGTCGTCTTGACCTTCGCCGCCTGCGCCGACGGCGTCATGATCCGCAGCGGCTCGCTGGTGTCGAGCATCCCGTGGCGCGCCAGCGCCTTGTCGCCGCGGACCGACTCGACCGACTTCGTGTACTGCTGGTCGGCGGGGACGCCGCCGGTGTCGAGCGTGACGAGCCCGATCGCGCAGACGCCGAGCGCTGCCGCCGTCAGCACCCAGGTCCGGCGCGGGCGCGGCTCGATCCGCCGCCCGACGCGAGCCCAGAAGCCGGCCGGCTCAGCCACCCCGGGTTCAAAGCGCGGCACGCGCGGCCAGAAGACCCAGCGCCCACAGACGACGAGCAGCGCGGGCAGCAGCGTCGTCATCACCAGCAGCGCGACGACGATCCCGATCGCACAGACCGGCCCGAGGCCGGCGGTCGAGTTCATCTGTGCCAGCAGCAGGCAGAGCATGCCGAGGACCACGGTCGTGCCGCTGGCGATGATCGCCGGGCCGGCCCTGTGCAGCGCGAACGCCATCGCCTCGTGGCGGTCGGAGTGCTCGTGCAGCTCCTCGCGGTAGCGGGCTATCAACAGCAGCGCATAGTCGGTGCCGGCGCCGAGGACGAGCACGAGCAGGATCGCCTGCGTCTGGCCGTTGACGGTCAGACCCGCGTGTTTGGCGGCCAGGTAGACGACGCCCTGCGCGACGGTCAGCGCCACGCCGGCGGAGATCAGCGGCAGCAGCCAGAGGATCGGGCTGCGATAGGTGATCAGCAGGATCAGCACGACGACCAGCAGCGTCACGTAGAGCAGCGTGCCGTCGATCGCGCCGAAGGCCTCGGACGAGTCGGCGGCGTGGCCGCCGATCCCGGCGACGGCGAAGGTCGCGTCCGGCGTGCCCGAGCCGACCGCGCGCAGCTGCTTGGCGATCTGCGGCATCTGGTGCCAGCCGTTCTTGCCGAGGTCGAGCTGGATCACGACCTGCGCGAGCCCGCCGTCCTTGGAGATGATCGGACCCTGGGGCGGTCCGGCCAGCTGCGGCATCTGAGCGAACTCACTGACGTCGCGCTTGATCGCCGTGCGCGCCGGCTCGCTCAGCGGCCGCCCGCCGCGGGCCTCGTAGACGAGCACGGTCGGGAAGACGTTCGGCGACTGGAAGGCGTCCAGCCGCTTGAGCGCCTTGGTCGACTCCGCGCTCTGCGGCAGCCACGAGGACTGCTCGTTGTTCTGGACGTCCGACAGCTTGCCCGCCAGCGGCCCGGCGACCGCCAGCGCGGCGAACCAGAGCACGACGACGATCCACTTCGAGACGGGGCCGGTCAACCGGCCTGCGATCTGGCGATGCACGAGAGGCTCCTGGCGGCGGGGACGCGGGCGGCGGTCAAGGTAGCGCGGGGCGCGATAACGTCCGGCGCCGCCATGGACCTACTCGAATATCAGGGCAAGCAGCTCTTCGCCAAGCACGGCATCCCGGTCTCCGACGGCCGCGCGGTCACGACCGTCGACGACGCGGTCGCCGCCGCTAACGAGATCGGCTACCCGGTCGTCGTCAAGGCGCAGGTGCTGATCGGCGGGCGCGGCAAGGCCGGCGGCGTCAAGCTTGCGGCCGACGAGCAGGAGGCGCGCGAGCACGCGCAGAGCATCCTCGGCCTCGACATCAAGGGCCACATCACGCGCACCGTCTGGATCGAGCACGCCTCGGACATCGCGACCGAGTACTACGCCTCGATCCTGCTCGACCGCTCGGCCAAGCAGCCGATGCTGATGTTCTCGACCGAGGGCGGCGTCGAGATCGAGCAGGTCGCGCAGGAGACGCCCGAGAAGCTGATCCGCCACCACATCGACGCGCTGGCCGGGCCGACCCGGGACGAGCTCGCAGAGGTCGTCCGCAACGGCGGCGCCGACGCCGACGTGATCGACCAGCTCGCCGACCTGCTGCTGAAGCTCTACGAGGTCTGGCTACAGGAGGACGCGACGCTGGCCGAGATCAACCCGCTGATCATCACGCCCGACCGCCAGGTCAAGGCGCTCGACGCGAAGGTCTCGCTCGACGGCAACGCCGCCTTCCGCCACCCCGACCACGAGGGTCTCGGCGACACCGCCAACGCCGACCCGATCGAGCTGAAGGCCAAGGAGGAGGGCGTCACCTACGTCGCGCTCGACGGCGACATCGGCATCCTCGGCAACGGCGCCGGGCTCGTGATGTCGACGCTCGACGTCGTCGCACAGGCGGGCGGCTCGCCGGCCAACTTCCTTGACGCGGGCGGTGGCTCGGACGCCGAGACGGTCGAGCAGGCGGTCTCGCTGATCCTCTCGAACCCCAAGGTCAAGGCCGTCCTGTTCAACATCTTCGGCGGCATCACGCGCTGCGACGAGGTCGCCAAGGGCCTGATCG
>CAZYMM010000174.1:0-4239 GCA_964648515.1 uncultured Conexibacter sp. | reverse complement strand
TAGACGCAGAGCAGGCCGGCGGCACCGATCAGCCCGGTCTCGTTGACGATGACCGCGTAGATCATGTCGGTGTGCGGTGCGGGCAGCATCGAGCACTGGATCGTCGACGTGCAGTGGCGCTCGACGAGCGCCGAGATGTCGAGCACCGACTGGCCGAAGCCCTGGCCGAAGAGGCCGCCGTCGGCCTGCGCGAACAGACCCTGGGCGAGCTGCTGGCTGCCGCCGACGGCGTTGTAGAGGTGGGGGTCGAACGGTGAGCGCCAGGCCTCGATCCGGCTGTGGATGTGGGGCACCCCGGTCGCCACGACCCAGGCGCCGGCGGCGAACAGCACGCCGCCGAGCGCCGGGAACGACGCTCGTGACGTGGCGACGTAGAGCATCGCCAGGAAGGCGCCGAAGAACATCAGCGAGCTGCCGATGTCGCGGATCAGGAACAGCAGCACCATCGACGCCCCCCAGATCACGAGCATCGGCCCGAAGTGCTTGAGCGGCGGGATCGTGATCCCCGCGATCCGCCGGCCGGCCGTGACCAGCAGCTGACGGTTGTCGGCCAGGTAGCTGGCGAGGAAGAGGACGATCGCGATCTTGGCGAACTCGGCCGTCTGCACGGTCAGCCCGCCGATCCGGATCGAGAGGTAGGCGCCGTTGACCGGCGCGCCGATCCCGGGGACGCGCGGCAGGAGCAGCGCGACCAGGCCGGCGATCGCGATCAGGTAGCGCAGCGGCTTGAGCCTGCGGATGTCGCGGACCAGCACGATCGTGAGCGCGAACAGGCCGAGGCCGATCACGAACCACTGGGCCTGCAGGCGGGCCAGCGAGGCGTCGATGCGGTAGATCTGGACGAGGCCGAAGCAGGCCAGGACGGCGGCCAGCGGGAACAGGTACGGATCGGCGTCGGCGAGCGTGAAGCGCAGCACGAGATGCGCGCAGACGCAGAGCCCGAGGAAGATCCCGCCGTAGGTCAGCGAGGCGTCGGAGATCCGGTTGCTGCCGTGCAGTCCGCCGACGAGGTCGCCACGGGCCAGGAACACCGACGCGAAGCCGACAGCGGTCAGCAGCGCCGCGGGCACCAGCGCCAGCAGCTCGCGGTTGCGTGGCGTCATCGCGCCCCGGCCGCCCCGACGGTGCCCTGTTCAAGCTGGCGCACGAGGTCGACTGCGTCGTCCTGCGAGCGCAGCTCGTGACCGGTCAGCAGGTGACGGCTGGCCGGCGGCACGAGCCGTGACGGCAGGCCGGAGACGTACTGGGCCTGGTACAGGCGCACCAGCGGCAGGTCATAGGGCAGCCCCCGGTAGAGGGTCACGAACCCGCGGCTGTCGGTGCCGACGAAGTAGACCGAGCGGCTGGCGATCCAGGCCGCGCTGACGACGACGCCGAGCGCGACGACGACCATCACCAGCGCGACGATCAGCTTGGCGCGGCGCCCGGCGACGCGCTGCGGCGCCGGCGTCTCACGCGGCGTGCGCGGAGTCCGAACCGCGGCAGCCGGAGCCGCGGCGGCGCGGGCGGCGTCGAGCTCGTCGCGGTCGAGTGTCGTGGTGTGCTGGCCGGTGGCCGCATCCCCGGCGCCGGCGATCTCCGCCACCGCGAACAGGATCACCGTGATGTTGTCGCGCCCACCGGCGCTGTTGGCGGCCGCGACGAGCGCATCGGCACGCTCGCCGAGCGGTCCGCCCGCCGCGAGGATCGTGGTGATCGCACGATCGTCGATCATGTCGGTCAGGCCGTCGGAGCAGAGCAGGTAGACGTCCCCGTCCTGCGGCGCCCAGCTGTGGTGGTCGACGACCAGGCCGGTCTCCTGCCCGAGCGCGCGCGTGATGATCGAGCGCTGCGGATGGTCCTCGGCCTCCTTCGGGGAGATCTGGCCGCGCCGCACGAGCTCGCCCACGAGCGAGTGATCGTCCGTCAGCTGCGTCAGCTCACCGCCGCGGAAGCGGTAACAGCGGCTGTCGCCGACGTGCGCGATCGCCAGCGCGTGCTCGCCGAGGTAGGCGGCGGTGCAGGTCGTGCCCATCCCCGCGTAGCGCGGGTCCCGCTCAGCGCCCGCCAGCACGCGGGCGTTCGCATCACCGACGAGCGTCGCGAGCCGCTGCTCGTCCGACTCGCCGGCCGCCGGCATCCCGCCGCCAAAGGCCTCGATCGTCAGCCGTGAGGCCACCTCGCCGGCCTGGGCGCCGCCCATGCCGTCGGCGATCACGAACAGCGGCACGCGCACGTACGAGGCGTCCTCGTTGCCCTCCCGCCTGAGGCCGGTGTCGGTCCGCCGCGCGTGTTCGGAGATCCGGAACATCTCAGATGATTGATTCCGAGCCGTTCGTGGTCGCGGTCGTGCGCACGATGGATGCTGGGCGACGCGCGATCCTGCGGCCGATCCTGCTTGGATCGGCAAGGGATCGGGTGGCGATCCGGCCCCGGCCGGCGTGCGAGAGCGGGCGTGAGAGTTCGGAATCAATCATCTCAGTCGTCCAGGTACGTGAACTCGCTGTCGCCGATCCGCACGCGATCGCCGGGGTGCAGCGGCTGAGCCCCGGCGAGCAGCTCCTCGTTGAGGTAGGTGCCGTTGGTCGAGCCGAGGTCCTCGACCACGATCACGCCGCCCTGGCGCGTCAGGCGGGCGTGACGACCCGACGCGAACGGATCCTCGAGCCGGATCTCGGCCTGCTCGCCACGCCCGAGCACCGCGCCGTCGCCGATCTCGTACTCCATCCCGGCGACGTGCCCGGGTGCGCGCTCGACCACGAGCCGCGGATCGGGACCAACCGCCCCGCGCGCGGCGGCTGCCGGGAAGAAGCCGGTCGCGTCCGACATCTGCGCCGGGGCCGAGCCGGCCGCCGGCGCGACCTGCGAGGAGGTCCGGCGCAGGTCCTTCAGCGCGCTGCGTGCAACCCAGAGCAGGAACAGGTAGAGCACGGCGATGAACCCGACCCGCAACCCGAGCGTCACCGGTCCCGTGATCGAGGCGAGCGTGGCCGCCACGGTCAGCGCACCTCGAACCGAGCCGCGACGGTACCGATCTCGATCGCGTCGCCGGGCCGCAGCGGCTCGTCGCCGCCACCGACCGGCCGGCCGTTGACGCGCAGGCCGTTGGTCGAGCCGAGGTCGCGGATCGTCCAGCCGCTGCCACCGGTCTGCGTGATGCGCGCGTGGTGGCGCGAGACGTTCTCGTCGGTCAGCACGATCTCGCAGTCGCGGCTGCGGCCGATCGTCGCCCCGGTGTCGGGCACGACCATTCGCCGCCCCTCGGCCAGCAGCGCCGCCCGCAGCGCCGGAACGGCACCGGTGCCGGCGAGCGCCTGCCGATGGCGTTCGGCGGTCGAGTAGACCATCGTGTGACCCTGCGGCGGGGGCGCCGCCGGCGGCGGCGCGGCGGCGGCCGGGGCCGGGGCCTCCTCAGCGGACGCGACGACCTGGATCCCGAACTCGCCGAGCGCGAGCGCCTCGTCGGTCTGGAACGTGATCTGCGGCGGCCGGGTCAGGACCAGCCGCTCGCCGCGGGCATGCTCGAGCAGATGCGCCGCCAACTCGTCGGCGACCTCGGGCTCGATGCCCTGATAGCGGGCGCGGTCCGCCGGCGAGAGCCAGACCACGTAGCGGTGCGGCGCATAGGTGCGTGAGAGCGACTCGGTCCGGTGCAGGTCCATCTCCCGCGCCAGCCGGTTGGCGAGTTCGACCGGCCGCACCTCGGCCTTGAAGACGCGGCCGAACGTGCCCTCGACGAGGCCGGCGATCTTGTCTTCGAGGTTGCGGAGAACGCTCATGCTCGACACCACCCGTCCTCGCGGCCGGCCTGGCCGCGACAATGCTACGCAAGCGGAACGTCGAGCGGACCGGGTCGTGACGGTCGCAGCAGCAGCGCGATCGCCGCGCCGATCGCCGCGCCGGCGATGATCCGCGGCGAAGGACCGCCCAGGAGCACGGCGCCGAGCGCGGCCAGCGCGACCGCCCAGAGCAGCGCGCCGGCGAGGGCCGCACCGCCGCGACCGCCGGTCAGCCAGGGCACCACGAGGGCCGCCGCTACGCAGATCGCGGCCGTCATCAACGCCGGGCTCGAGGCGATCGCAGCCAGCGTCTCGTCCGATGCCCGGGCGGCGCCCACGGGTCCTGTGCTCAGCCCCGGGATCAGCCCCTGGCCGGTGGCGACCGCCGTCAGCACCGTCCACCATGCACAGAGCAGCCCGAGCGCTGCCCGGTGCAGCGGGCGGGCGACACGCACGGCAAGCGCCGGTGCCGCCAGCGGCG
>CAZYMM010000173.1:0-4269 GCA_964648515.1 uncultured Conexibacter sp. | reverse complement strand
TGATGCCCGCAGAGCCAGCCGACTTCACCGCCGCCGGGCTGCTCGAAGGCCTCGAGGGCGATGCCCGCGAGCAGCGGCTGGCGCTGCTTGACTGGCTCGCCGGACGCGGGTTCGAGCTCGGCCAGCTGCAGCTGGCAAACGACTTTGGGCTGCTGCCGTTCGTCGCCGCCGACCGCGTGATCGGCGGCCCGCGCGAGCTGACCGCCGGCGAGGTCGCCACGACCGCCGGGGTCGACCTCGAGCTCTACCTGCGCACGCGCCGCGTCCAGGGGCTGCCGGCGCCGCCTGATCCCCAGGCGCGGATCTTCTCGGCGCTCGATCTGCGCGCAGCGGAGAGCATCCGTCGCTGGCAGCAGCTCGGGCTGAGCGACGAGCAGATCGTCCAGTCGGTGAGGGCGATCGGCTCGAACATCGCCCGTGCCGCGGAGGCGATACGGACGGCGGTGCTGGAGATCTTCCAGCCGCCGGGCAGCGACGAGCACGAGATCGCCGAGTACTACGAGCAGACGACCGAGCTGCTGATGCCGCTGCTCGACGAGCTGACGATCGACCTGATGCGCCAGCACCTTCGCAACATGGTCGAGACCGACCTCGCCTGGCTCGGGGACGCCGCGGGCGGCGTGCCGATGGCGGTCGCGTTCGCCGACCTCGTCGGCTTCACGAGGCTCGGCGCCGAGGTCGAGCCCGAGGCGCTCGGCCGCCTCGCCGACCGGCTGGTCGAGCTCGCCGAGGAGCATGTCGAACCGCCGGTTCGCCTCGTCAAGACGATCGGCGACGCGCTGCTGCTGACCTCGCCTGACAGCACCGCGCTCGTCGCGACCGGGCTGCGGCTCTGCGCGGCGGTCGAGGATGCCGGCGAGGATGTCCCGCGCCTGCGCGTCGGTATCGCCCACGGACCGGTCGTGACCCGTGCCGGCGACGTCTTCGGCGCCGCCGTCAACGTCGCGAACCGGATCACCGGCATCGCGCGCGCCGGCACCGTCGTAGCGACCGAAGAGGTCCGCAGCGCGACCGCGGACGCGTTCAGCTGGTCGAGCCTGCCGCCGCGGCGGCTGAAGGGGATCTCCCGGCCGCTGCAGCTCTCCCGGGCCAGGCCCGCGGCCTGAGAACCTGACTCAGAACCTCTTTCGAAATGAGATGGCGAGTGACGGGTGCGGACTGTGGATGCCGTGCGCCGCGCCGTGAGTGATGCCGTACCGGTGGTACGGCGAGTCTCGCGGTGTGGCGCACGGCGCCGCAGAACGTGCCGGCCACGACACCAGGTCATTGTGAAAGAGGTTCTCAGGCCATCAGCCGCTCGAGCACATCCTCGTCGGCATCGAAGTTGGCATGGACGGTGTCGACGTCGTCGTTGTCCTCGAGCGAGTCGATCAGGCGCAGCAGCTTGGCGGCCCCCTCCTCGTCGAGCGGAACGCTGACCTTCGGTCGCTGCGTGACCTCCGCCGTCTCGTAGGCGACGCCGGCCGCGTCGAGCGCCGAGCGCACGGCGGCCAGGTCGGACGGCGCTGTCAGCACCTCCCACATCGAGCCGTCCTCGAGCACGTCCGAGGCACCGGCTTCGATCGCGACGAGCAGGTCGTCCTCGGAGTGAAGCTCGCCGTCGACGACGATCAGCCCGACCTTGTCGAAGTTGTAGGCCACGGAGCCGGGCTCGCCGAGTGATCCGCCGTGCTTGCTGAGCAGGTGACGGACGTCCGAGCCGGTGCGGTTGCGGTTGTCGGTGACGGCCTCGATCAGCAGCGCGACACCACCGGGGCCGTAGCCCTCGTAGACGACGCTCTCGAGCGCGTTCGCGTCGGCGCCCTCGCCCGTCCCCTTTGCGATTGCGCGCTCGATGTTGTCCTTGGGCATCGAGGCGTCCTTGGCCTTCTGGATCGCAAGGCCGAGCGCGGGGTTGCCGTCGGGATCGCCGCCCCCCTCCTTCGCCGCGACCGTGATCGCGCGCGCGAGCTTGGTGAAGAGCTTGCCGCGTCGTGCGTCGACGATCGCCTTCTTGTGCTTGATCCCCGCCCACTTGGAGTGCCCGGCCATGTGAGAAATCCTAGAACGCGGCGGCACGGCCCCTGCGGGCCGCCGCGGTCGCCGCAAGCAGCTGCGTGAGCCCGGCCTCGAGCGGCGTCCGCGGGCGCCAGCCGATCAGCCCGGCGGCCAGCGTCAGGTCGAGGACGCGGTCGGGCTCGGCCGGGTGCGCGCCGGCGGGTGCGGCACGGACCGCGATCGGCTCGGCGACGAGCTCCTGAGCACACGCGATCAGCTCGAGCACACCGACCGCGGCGCCGCCGCCGACGTTGATCGCCTTCCCTGCGGCCGCGCCGTCACCGGCCAGCTCGGCGGCGACGGCGGTGAACGCCGACGCGACGTCCGCGGCCCAGACGAAATCGTGGCGCGAGCGTCCGTCGCCGCGCAGCGCGAGCTCGTGAGAGCCGCGGATCGCGTCAAGCAGCGACGGCACCAGCCGTGAGCCGACACGGTCGCCCGGACCGTAGACGTGGCCGAGCCGCAGCACCGCCGCCCGCAGGCCGTGCTCGATCGCCCGGCGGCGCGTCAGGACGTCGGCGGCGGCCTTGGTCGCGCCGTATGCGCCGCGCGTGGTCAGCCGGTCGCTCTCGCGCAGCGGCCGGCCGCGTTCGCCGCGATAGACGCGCTCGGTCGAGGCGACGATGACGACGCTGTCCGGGCTGTGCGCGAGCACGGCGGCGAGCACGTTGGCGGTGCCGCCGGCGTGCAGGCGGACGGCACCGTGATGCGTCTCAGGGACCGTATCGCCTGCGAGATGGTGGATCACGTCCGGGCGCAGCCCGGCGATCAGGGCGGCGACGGCTGCGCCGTCGGTCACGTCGAGCTTGACGGCGCCGTGAACGGGGTCGGGGCCGGCGTTCGAGCGCTGGGCGCAGATGACGCGGTCGCCGCGCGCCGCGTGCTCGGCCGCGAGCGCACGCCCGACCACCCCTGTGCCCCCTGTGATCAGGACCGTGCCCACGGCGCCGAGAGCTTAGGGTGTCCGTGAGATGAGGATCCCCGAGACAGTCTTCAAGGCCTACGACGTTCGAGGCATCTACGGCGATGAGCTCGACCCCGAAGCGGCCGAGCAGATCGGGCGCGCGTTCGTGCGCGTGCTGGCGCAGCTCTCGGGCAAGACCTGCGAGGAGCTGCGGCTCGGGCTCGGCCGCGACATGCGCCTGACGGCCCCGGAGATGGCGGAGCGCTACCGCGACGGGATGCGCGCCGAGGGAGCCGCCGTGATCGACGCCGGCGAGGTCGGCACCGAGATGCTCTACTACCTCGTCGGCTCGCGCGGGCTCGACGGCGGCGTGATGTGCACGGCCTCGCACAACCCGAAGGCCTACACCGGCGCCAAGCTCGTCAAGGAGGGCGCGATCGCACTCTCCGGCGAGGAGGGAATCGGCGACATCCGCGATCTGATCGCAGCCGGGCTCGGCGACCCGACCGGCCCGGTCGGCTCACTCGAGCAGCTCGACATCTACGAGGAGTTCCAGCGCAGCGCGCTGGCCGCGATCGACCCCGGTGCAGTTCAGCCGCTGAAGGTCGTCGTCGACGGCGGCAACGGGATGGCCGGCCGGATGGTCGGGCCGATCCTGCGCGACCTGCCGCTCGAGCTGGTCGAGACGTTCTGGACGCCGGACGGGAACTTCCCCGGCCACGAGCCGAACCCGCTGCTGCCGGAGAACCGCGAGTTCATCATCAACAAGGTCCGTAGCGAGGGTGCCGATCTGGGCATCGCCTGGGACGGTGACGCCGACCGCTGCTTCTTCATCGACGACACCGGCGCGTTCGTCGACGGTGACTTCCTGACCGCGATCCTCGCCGGCCACCTGCTCGGCAAGCCCGGCAACGCGGGCGCCGACATCCTCTACGACGCGCGCGCGTCCCGCGCCGTGCCCGACACCGTCGCTGCGGCCGGCGGCCACGCACACATCAACCGCGTCGGCCACGCGTTCTTCAAGACCCGGATGCGCGACGAGGGCGCGATCTTCGGCGGCGAGGTCTCCGGCCACTACTACTTCCACGACTTCTACAACGCCGACTCCGGGACCCTGCCCGCGCTCTTGATGCTGGAGAAGCTGTCGGTCGAGGGCAGGCGGATGAGCGAGCTGCTCGCCCCCTTCCACGCCCGCTACTTCATCAGCGGCGAGATCAACTCCGAGGTCGCTGACGCGCAGCGCAAGATGGACGAGCTCGAGGCCCACTACGGCGCGCTGCCGGGCGCGGCCGTCACCCACGTCGACGGCGTCTCGGTCGACTTCGACG
>CAZYMM010000172.1:0-4308 GCA_964648515.1 uncultured Conexibacter sp. | reverse complement strand
TGCAGGGCGAGCCGGCCGGCGATGCCGCGAGGGGCGCGCGGCGCACCGACGACGGTGGCGACCGGCCCGACCAGGCGCGGGCTGAGCAGAGCGACCGCCAGGAAGGTCAGTCCCGCCCCGCCGCCGAGCCATGACAGCGCGCGGCCGCCGCTCGGCCCCCCGAACAGTCCGTCGTCGAGCGCGGCCAGCCCGGCGGCCAGCAGCACGCCACCGGCGATGACAGGCCGGCGCGAACCGCGCTGCTCGCTCGCGACTCCCTCGCGCAGCGCCGCCAGCGGCGGCACGCGGGTCGCGCGCAGTGCGGGCGCGAGCGCCGACAGCATCGTCACGACCACGCCGACGAGCAGGCTGACGATCACCGTCCGCGACTCGATCACGGTCGCCGTCGCCGGCATGTCGGCACCGATCGCCTTGAACAGCGCCCGCAGCAGCTTCGCGGTCAGCACCCCGAGACCGAGCCCGACCAGCGAGCCTGCGACACCGAGCACCAACCCCTCGGCCAGCACCGAGGAGAGGATCTGCCGGCGCTTGGCGCCGAGCACGCGCAGCAGCGCGAACTCGCGCGTGCGCTGGGCGACAGTGATCGAAAAGGTGTTGAAGATCAGGAACGCGCCAACGAACAGGGCGATCCCGGCGAACGCCAACAGCGCCGTCCGCAGCGTGCCGAGAAAGCTGTCGTCGAGCTGGTTGAGCGAGGCGGTCAGCTGCTGTGCGCCGGTCCGGATCTCGAGGCCGCGGTAGCCGCTCAGCGCGGCGGCGATCCGCCCGCGCAGCTCGGCGGCGTCGACGCCCGGCTGCCCCTGGACGTCGATCTCGCTGAATGCGTCGCCGAGCCCCGACAGCCGCTGGGCCTCGGGCAGCGTGAACGCGGCGATCAGCCCGCCGCCGAACGAGTCGATTCCGGCCATCGTGTAGATGCCGCTGATCGTGTAGGTCCGGCGCGGCGCCGCCGCCGAGATCACGAGCTCGTCGCCGATGCCGAGCCGCTCGCTGTCGGCCGTCGCCTTGAGGATCGCGATCTGGTCGCCGGTCCGCGGCTCGTGTCCGGCGACGAAGCGGGCGCTGCCGAACGGCGGCGGCGCGACCGAGACGACCGCGTTGAGGCCCTTGCCGTGGAGCGCGCTGCCGTCCGGCCGGTGCGCGGTCAGCCCGGGACTGAAGACCGATCCGACAGCGGCCTTGACGCCTGGCACCTGCCGGACGCGTGTGAGCACGCTGCCGGGCACCGGCGGCGGACTGCCCTGGCCGGACAGGCTGTTGTCGGTCGTGATCGCGACATCGGTGTTCTTCAGGCCGGTCTTGAAGATCTGCGCGAACGCGCCGTCGATCGTGTCGGTGAAGACGTAGGTGCCGGCGATCAGCGTCACGCCGAGGGCGATCGCCAGCGCGGTCAGCGCCAGCCGCAGCCGGCGCGCGACCAGGTCGCGGAGCGCGACGCGCCTCATGCGCGGGCCGGAGCGGCGGTCGTCGTGCGATCCTCGACGACCCGGCCGTCGCGGAGCACGATCAGCCGGTCGGCGTAGGCGGCCGCCTCGTCGTCGTGGGTGACCATGATGATCGTCTGCCCGAAGTCGTCGACCGAGCGCCGCAACAGGCCGAGGATCTCGGCCGATGCCGACGAGTCGAGGTTGCCGGTCGGCTCGTCGGCGAACACGACCGCCGGCCGTGAGGCGAGCGCTCTGATCACGGCGACACGCTGCTGCTGGCCGCCGGAGAGCTCGGCCGGGCGGTGCGAGAGCCGGTCGCGCAGCCCGACGAGGTCGATCAGACGGTCGACCCACTCGCCGTCCGGTCTGCGGCCCGCGATCGAGATCGGCAGCACGATGTTCTCGTAGGCGTCGAGCACCGGGATCAGGTTGAAGGCCTGGAAGACGAAGCCGATCCGGTCGCGGCGCAGCTGGGTCAGCTCGTTGTCGCCGAGCCCGCTGAGCTCGACTCCGTCGAGCGTGACGGTCCCCGCGGTCGGGCGGTCAAGGCCGGCGAGCAGGTGCATCAACGTCGACTTGCCCGATCCGGACGGGCCCATGATCGCCGTGAACGCCCCCTGTGGGAACTCGACGCTGACATCATCGAGGGCGACGACACGGGTCTCGCCGCTGCCGTAGGCGCGGGTCAAGCCGGACGCGGAGACGATCTCGGGCATCGGCCGGACTGTAGGGGCTGCCTGTCGCCGCGCCGCATTACCCTGCGGCAGATGGGCGAGCGGTTCTGCACTGTCGGCGAGATCGAGCTCTGTCACGAGCAGTTCGGCGACCCGGACGCCGAGCCGCTGCTCTTGATCATGGGTCTCGGTACGCCGATGAACGCCTGGCCGGTCGGCTTCTGCGAGCAGCTCGCAGACCGCGGCTTCTTCGTGACCCGGTTCGACAACCGCGACACCGGCCGCTCGACGATCCTGCGCGAGCTCGGTGTGCCGCCGCTGCGACAGGTGCTGACCGGGCGCCGCAGCGCGGCCCCGTACACGCTCAGCGACATGGCCGCCGACAGCGTCGGGCTGCTCGATGCGCTTGAGATCGCCGACGCGCACATCGTCGGCGCGTCGATGGGCGGCATGATCGCTCAGAAGCTGGCGATCGACCATCCGCGGCGGGTCCGCTCGCTGACGTCGATCATGTCCAACACCGGCCGCAAGGGCATCGGGGCACCTCATCCGCAGATCCTGCGGGCGTTCCTCAAACCGTCGCCGCGCGAAGCCGCGCTGGCCGTCGACCATGCCGCCTCGACCTTCCGCGCGATCGGCTCACCGCCGCCGCTCTACGACGAGGACGCGATCCGCAAGATCGCGACCGAATCGCTTGCGCGCGGAATGTCGCGCAGCGGGACCCTGCGCCAGCTGGCGGCGATCACCTCGGCCACCGACCGCACAAGGCGGCTGCACGACGTCCGTGTGCCGACGCTCGTGATCCACGGTTCTGCCGACAAGCTCGTCGACCCGACCGGCGGACGCGCGACCGCGCGCGCCGTCCCGGGCGCCACCTACCTGCAGTTCGGCGGCATGGGCCACGACCTGCCCGAGGTGCTCTGGCCGCTGATGCTGTCTGCGATCGATGACAACGCGCGCCGAGCCGGACGGCCCGGCGGCTTCCCGCACAACCGCTGACCGCCGCGCTCGCCTCGTCAGGCCGAGACGACGGCCGTCAACGCGGTGAACGCGGCGGCAGGATCGGCGGTGCCGAAGACGGCGTTCCCGGCCACCAGCCAGCCCGCACCCGCTGCGACCGCAGCGGCAGCGGTGTCAGGACCGATGCCGCCGTCGACCTCGACGACCGTCTCGTCGCCGACCAGCGTGCGGACCAGCTCGAGCCGCTCGATCGCGCGCGGCAGGAAGCGCTGGCCGCCCCAGCCGGGGTTGACCGACATCACCAGCGCGAGGTCGACGTCGACCTCCTCGAAGACCTGCAGCGGCGTCGCCGGGCAGACAGCCAGCCCGGCCCTGCAGCCGTTGTCGCGGATCAGCGACAGCGTGTAGTCGACGTGCGGCGTGGCCTCGGCGTGGATCGTGATCGTGCCGGCGCCGGCCTGCGCGAACGCCTCGACCTGCCGTTCGGGCCGCTCGACCATCAGGTGGACGTCGAGGTGGGCGCCGAGATCGAGCGCCTTGAGCGCGGCGACGACCTGCGGCCCCATCGACAGCGGAGGCACGAACAGGCCATCCATCACGTCGATGTGGATCACCTGCGCGCCGGCGTCGACGACGGCGCCGACCTGCTCGCCGAGGCGGGCGAAGTCGGCGGACAGGATGCTCGGGGCGATCAACGGCGTCATCGGGGTCAACCCTAGCTGCGCGCTGAGTTGTGGGAGGTTCATGCAGAGTCCGGTCGTTCGCTGCACGGGCGGCACGGAGATGCCCCGCTGGCGAGCGCCGGCACGGATTGGGGGTGCTGAGCGCCCCTAATCCGTGCCGGCACTCGTTCATGAGAGCGTGAGCCGAAGGCTGCGGCGCCGCCGGGACGCAACGGTGCCGGCCGTACGCGGACAGCACGGGCTGCCCGATGCCTTTGAGTCAAGATCGCCGACCGGAGACTCAGACCTGCACCAGCATCGACCCGCCGCAATGCACGCAACTCGTCGTCGCCGTCGATGACATCCGCACGATCGTCGAGTGCTCGCCGCAGTCCGGGCAGACCGAGCGCAGCTCGTAGCGCTGAAGGCAGTAGACGCAGCGGTAGCGGCCCGGCGTTGCGCTGGCACGCAGCCAGGGCTCGCCGCAGCCGGGGCAGCGCAGGCCGACCGGCGGCGGGTCGGACTGTGGGGCGCGGTCACTCATCCTGCCAGCCAATGTAGAAGCCGTCGGTCCCGTCGGTGTGC
>CAZYMM010000171.1:0-4332 GCA_964648515.1 uncultured Conexibacter sp. | reverse complement strand
CGCCACCACCAGCCGTGCGCCGCGCTCGGCGCAGACCTGCTCGGCGACGGCGAGCGCATCGGGGTGCAGCCCGGCGCCGGTGACGAGCGTGGCACCGGGCCGGACGACGTCGAGCTTCTCGGTCGCGATGTCGGTGATCGTCGGGCCCAGCCAGCGCGTGTGCTCGAGCCCGACGTTGGTCAGCACCGCGACCTGCGCGTCGAGCACGTTGGTCGCGTCGTAGCGGCCGCCGAGCCCGGCCTCCATCACCAGCGCCTGCGCCCCGAGCCGGGCCAGGCAGTCGACGGCGGCGGCGGTCAGCAGCTCGAACTGGGTCACGCGATCACCGCCCGCAAGCGTGTGGTCGACCTTCTGTGCGGCGGCCTCGGCACGGGCGACGGCGGCCGCGAAGCCGGCTGCATCGACATCGGCATCGTCGATCCTGACCCGTTCGGTGAACGACGCCAGGTGCGGTGAGAGGTAGGCGCCGGTGCGCAGACCCTGGCGGCGGAGCAGCGCCGCGCAGTAGCGGACGGTCGAGCTCTTGCCGTTCGAGCCGACGACCTCGACGACGCGCAGCCCTGTCTGCGGCGAGCCGAGCGCGGTCAGCAGACGCCGCGTCCGGTCAAGACCGAACCGCATCCCGAACAGCTCGCGCGCCAACAGCAGCCGCTCGGCCTCGGCCAGCGTCACGACGCGTCCTCTCCGAGCGCCGCCAGCTCGGCGCGGTAGCCGTCGAGCTTGGCGCGCTCAGCGTCGACGACGTGCGCGGGCGCCTTCTCGACGAAGCCGGCGTTCGCGAGCTTGCGCTCGATCCGCGCGACCTCGCCCGCAAGGCGGTCGCGCTCGGCCGCCGCCTTCGCCGCCGCCTCGGCCGGATCGACGCCGGTCAGCAGCGCGATCTGGCCGCCGCCGGCCGGGATCGTGGCGATCGGGTCGCGGCCGTCGGCCGCGGCCGGCTCCAGCCGCGCCAGCCGTGCCAGCGCACCGGCCAGCTCGTCCGAAAAGCCGCCCAGCTCGGCCTCCAGCCGCTCGCCCGGACGGACGCCGGAACCGTCGCGCCAGGAGCGGACGGCGGTCACCGCCTCGATCAGCCGGCCGACCTCGGCTTCGGCAGCGCTGTCACGGGCACCCGCATCGGAATCGCTCCAGCGTGCGCCGGCGAGCAGTCCGCCGCCGGTCGCGGCGGCCGGCAGGTGCTCCCAGAGCGCCTCGGTCACGAACGGGATCACCGGATGGGCGAGCAGCAGCGTCTCGCGCAGCACCCAGACGAGATGGCCCGCCAGCGCCGGGTCGGCGCCGCCCGAGAGCCGCGGCTTGACCAGCTCGAGGTACCAGTCGCAGAGCTCACCGAAGATGAAGTCGTAGAGGCCGAGCGCGGCCTTGCTGAAATCGAAGACGCTGATCCGCTCGGCGATCTCGGCCCGCGCGGCTGCCACCCGGCTCGCGATCCAGCGGTCCTCGAGTGCCACGGCGGCCGGGACCGCCGCGGTGCCGGCCGCCCCATCGACGGCGCCGAGCACGAAGCGCGAGGCGTTGAAGAGCTTGGTGACGAGCGCCGCGCCCTGGGCGACCTTGTCCTCGCTGAAGCGTACGTCCTGGGTCGAGGCCATCGCCAGCAGACCCCAGCGGACGGCGTCGGCACCATAGGCGGGAAAGTCGCCGGCCGCATGCCCGGCGGCCGCGAACACCGGTGGCCGCTCGCCGCCCTCGATCAGCGCCAGCGGGTCGACGCCGGTGCCCAGCGACTTGCTCATCCGGCGGCCGTCCGGAGCCTGGATCACCGCGTGGTTGTAGACGTCGGTGAACGGCACCTGGCCGGTGAACTCGATCCCCAGCATCACCATCCGCGCGACCCAGAGAAAGAGGATGTCGCGCGCGGTCGAGAGCACGTCGGTCGGGTAGAAGGCGCCCAGCTCCGGGGTCTGCTCGGGCCAGCCGAGCGTCGCGAACGGCCACAGCGCCGAGCTGAACCAGGTGTCGAGCACGTCCGGGTCCTGGGTCCAGCCGTCGCCGGCCGGCGGCTCGAGCCCGCAGTAAACGTCGTCGCCGCGGTACCAGACCGGGATCTGGTGGCCCCACCAGAGCTGGCGGCTGATGCACCAGGGGCGGATGTTCTGGAGCCACTCGATGTAGCGCCGCGACTGCGACTCGGGATGGATCCGCACCGCGCCGGAGCGGACGGCCTCGATCGCGGGTGCGGCGAGCTCGTCCATCCGCATGAACCACTGCAGGCTGATCAGCGGCTCGACGCGCTCACCGGAGCGGTGGCTGAACGGAACCTCGTGCGTGTAGGGCTCGCGTCCGCGCAGCAGCCCCTGCGCGTCGAGCGCGGCGACGACCTCGACCTGGGCTTCAGCGGCGGTCAGCCCGGCGAAGCGGCCGGCGGCCGCGGTCATCCGGCCGTCCTCGCCGATCACGCTCGGCTCGGGCAGGCCGTGACGGCGGCCGATCTCGAAGTCGTTGGGGTCATGGCCGGGCGTGATCTTCAGGGCACCGGTGCCGAAGTCGGTCTTGACGTACTCGTCGGCGATCACCGGGATCTCGCGGCCGGTCAGCGGCAGTGTCACCGTGCGGCCGACGAACTGGCGATAGCGGTCGTCGTCGGGATGGACCGCGACCGCGACGTCGGCCAGCATCGTCTCCGGCCTGACCGTGGCGACGACGAGCTCGCCGTCACCGCCTGTGAGCGGATAGGCGATCTCGTAGAGCGTGTCTGTGACCTCGCGCTGCTCGACCTCGAGGTCGGAGATCGCCGAGCCCGAGCCCGGATCCCAGTTGACCATGTAGTGGTCGCGGTAGATCCAGCCCTTCTCGTAGAGGCGGGTGAAGACCTCGAGCACGGCGCGGGCGTAGCGGGGATCGAGCGTGAAGCGCTCGTCGGAGTAGTCGCACGAGCAGCCGAGCCGCTGGAACTGGCCGACGATCGTGCCGCCGTACTGCTCGCGCCACTGCCGGGTCCGCTCGATGAAGGCCTCACGGCCGATCTGCTCGCGGCTCGAGCCCTCGCGTGCGAGCTGCTTCTCGACCTGGGTCTGGGTCGCGATCCCGGCGTGGTCGGTGCCGAGCGTCCAGCGCGTGCGCAGCCCCTGGGCGCGGTGGTAGCGGATCAGCGTGTCCTGGATCGAGCCGTTGAGCGCGTGACCCATGTGCAGCGCGCCGGTGACGTTCGGCGGCGGGATCGCGATCGAATAGGTGCGCTCGTGACCGGGGTCGCCGGGCTCCGGCGGCTCGGCGTGAAACAGCCCGGACTCGAGCCAGCGGGCCATGATCGCGGGCTCGGCGGCGGGGTCGAAGCGCTTCTGGTCCTGCAGGCTCATCGGCGCTACTTGCCCTTGCCCTTGCCCCAGCGGCCGACCGCGATCTTGCGGCCGGCGCTGATCAGATGCAGGCGCCGCACGATCCGTACGAGCTCCTCACGCTCGGCCGCCGTCAGGCGGGCCGGAATCCCCTTCGAGCTGCGGAACAGGCGCCAGAGCGCCTCACGCTCGGCGGCGGTCAGCTGCTGATAGTGCTCGTAGAGGACGAAGCTGCCCTGGAGCGCAAACAGCCAGGGCGACAGTCGGAAGAACCGGCGCATCGCCCGAGCCTACCGCCGCGTGCGCGCCGGGCCTCGCGGCCGCCGCTATGCGGATCGCGCGTCGATGCCGTCGTCGGCGTCGGCGTCGTGGACGGCGGCGGTGACCAGCGTCGGCGGCAGGCCGCGCTCGATCGTCTCGCGTGTGACCACGCACTTCTTGACGTCGCGGCGCGAGGGCAGCTCGAACTGCACGTCGAGCAGCGCCTCCTCGATGATCGAGCGCAGGCCGCGAGCGCCGGTCTCACGCTCCAGTGCGCGATCGGCGATCGCGTGCAGGGCCTCGTCGGAGAAGACGAGCTCGATGCCGTCGAAGCTGAAGAAGCGGCCGAACTGCTTGGTCAACGCGTTGCGCGGCTCGGTCAGGATCGTGATCAGATCCTCGCGGCCGAGCTGGTGGACGGCGGTGACGACCGGCAGACGGCCGATGAACTCCGGGATCAGGCCGTACTCGACGAGATCCTCGGGCAGGCAGTCCTGGAACTGCTCGCCCTTGTCGTACCGCTTGCGCTCGTCACCGAGCACGGTGCCGAAGCCGATCCCGACCTGGCCGGTGCGGCGCTCGATCACCTCGTCGAGATGGGCGAACGCGCCGCCGCAGATGAAGAGGATGTTGGTGGTGTCGATCGACAGGAACTCCTGGTGGGGATGCTTGCGCCCACCCTGCGGCGGCACCGAAGCCGTCGTTCCCTCCAAGATCTTCAGCAGCGCCTGCTGGACGCCCTCACCGGAGACGTCGCGCGTGATCGACGGGTTGTCGGCCTTGCGCGCGATCT
>CAZYMM010000170.1:0-4372 GCA_964648515.1 uncultured Conexibacter sp. | reverse complement strand
CAGCCCCGCCGCGCGCCGGCGGGCCCGAACGAGCGGCCGCGCGCGGCGCGTCAGCGCACGGCCGCCGGCGGAGTGCCCGGATCGAGCTCGCAGCCACAGCGCATGCAGACCGCGTCGTGGATCTTGCAGCGCCCGCCACAGGCCGGGCAGGGCACGTCGGGGACGTCGGTCTCGTAGCGGTAGAGCAGCGCTGCCGCGAGGCCGAAGACCGGCAGCACGCCACCGATCAGAAACCAGATCCAGAACGGGCTGCCCTTGATCCGGCCGATGATTCCGGACGCCAGCGCGAAGCCGAGGCAGATCGCGATGTAGGCGCCGCCGGGCACCGGTCAGAGCCCCAGCTGGTCGCGGACGAGGCGGGTGACCTCGCCGCCGTCGGCACGGCCCTTGGTCTCGCGCATCACGAAGCCGACGATGACCCCGATCGGCTTCATGTCGCCCCCGCGCAGCTTGCCTGCGACGTCGGGATTGGCGTCGAGCGCGGCCGCGACGACGGGCGCCAGCTCGTCGGCGCCGCCGACCGCCGCCAGCCCCTCACGTTCGACGATCACCGTCGGGTCCCCACCCTCGGCGATCAGCGCGTCGAGTACCTGGCGGGCGCCACCCTGGTTGAGCTCGCGGCGGTCGATCATCCCGACCAGCGTCGCGAACGCGGCCGGGGTGACGCGGGACTCCGAGGGGTCGGCGTCGGGACCGAGCCGCGCGACCAGCTCGTTGCAGATCCAGTTCGCCAGCGCCTGCGCGCCGGCACCGCCGCCGGCCGCCCGTGCAGCCTCGTAGTAGGCGCCGAGCTCGCTGCGGAAGCCGAGCAGGCGCGCGGACTCCTCGGAGATCCCGTCGGCGGTGGCGAACCGGCGGGCACGATCGGCGGGCAGCTCGGGCAGCGCCGACCGGGCACGGTCGAGCATCGCGGCAGTGATCGTCACCGGCGTCAGATCGGGCTCGGGGAAGTAGCGATAGTCGTGCGCCTCCTCCTTGGAGCGCAGCGAGGTGATCGACTCAGTGCGCGGGTCGAAGTGGAGCGTCTCCTGCTCGACGACGCCGCCGCCGAGCACGATCGCCTCCTGACGGGCGACCTCGGCCCGGATCCCGCGCTCGATGAACCGGAACGAGTTCATGTTCTTGAGCTCGGTCTTGGTGCCGAACCCGCTCGTCCCCGACGGCCGGATAGAGATGTTGGCGTCGGCGCGCAGCGACCCCTCCTCCATGTTCACGTCGCTGACGCCGAGCGCGCGCAGCGTCGCGCGCAGCAGCCGCAGCCAGTCGGCGGCGGCGCCGGCGTCGCGCAGGTCGGGCTCGGTCACGATCTCGGCCAGCGGTGTGCCGCCGCGATTGAAGTCGACGACCGACGCCGACGACGAGTGCAGGCGCCCGGACGCACCGGCGTGAACGAGCTTGGCGGCGTCGTTCTCGAGATGGACGCGGTTGATCCGAACGCCGGCGAGCTCACCGCCCGAGCAGAGCGGCTCGTCGAACTGGCTGATCTGGTACCCGGCCGGGCTGTCGGGGTAGAAGTAGTTCTTGCGGTGGAAGACCGATCGCGGTGCGAGCTGCGAGCCGAGCGCCATCCCGATCATCAGGCCGAAGTGGATCGCCTCGGCGTTCGGGACCGGCAGCGCACCGGGCAGTGCCAGACAGACCGGACAGGTGTTGGTGTTCGGCGGTGCGCCGAACGACAGCGGACAGGAGCAGAACATCTTCGTCCGCGTCGCGAGCTGGACGTGGATCTCCAACCCAATTACTGCCTCGAACCGACTGCTCATGCGGTCCTCCCCTTCTGCTGCCACGGCGCGCCACCGAACCCGATCGCGGTCTCGAGCGCCTTGGCGGTGCCGAGCAGCCGGTTCTCGCTGAACGCCGGGCCGGCGAGCTGAAGCCCGACCGGCAGCCCCTGTGACAGGCCGCAGGGCAGCGAAAGAGCCGGGATCCCGGCCAGCGAGACCGGAACGGTGAGGCTGTCTGCCATGTACATCGCCAGCGGGTCGGAGATTCGCTCTCCGAGCGGCCAGGCGACCGACGGCGAGGTCGGCGTGGCGATCACGTCGACGCGACCGAACGCCGTCCTGTAGTCCTCAACGATCCGGGTGCGGACCTTCTGGGCGGTGCCGTAGTAGGCGTCGTAGTAGCCGGAGCTGAGCACGTAGGTGCCGAGCATGATCCGCCGCTTGACCTCGGCTCCGAACCCGTCGTGACGGGTTGTGGTGTACATGTCGAGCAGGCTGTCGCTGTCGGCACGCAGCCCGTAGCGGACGCCGTCGAACCGTGCGAGGTTGGCCGACGCCTCGGCCGGTGCGATCACGTAATAGGCCGACAGCGCGTGCGCGGCGTGCGGCAGCGAGACCCGCTCGATCCGGGCGCCGAGGTCGCGGGCGATCGTCAGCGCGGCCTCGAACGCGCTCATCACCCCCGGCTCGACCCCCTCGCCGGTCAGATCGTCGGGCACCCCGATCGTCAGACCGTCGAGCCGCTCTACGGCGGGAATCTCGATCGGCTCGGGGAACGGCAGCGACGTCGCGTCGCGTGTGTCGTGACCGACCATGTGACGCAGCAGCAGCGCCGCGTCGGCGACGTCACGGGCGATCGGGCCGGCCTGGTCGAGCGAACTCGCGAACGCGATGATGCCGTAGCGGCTGACCGCGCCGTAGGTCGGCTTGATGCCGACGACGCCGCAGAGCGAGGCCGGCTGGCGGACCGAGCCGCCGGTGTCGGTGCCGAGCGCCCAGAGCGCCGAGCCGGCGGCGACGGCGGCCGCGCTGCCGCCGGACGAGCCGCCCGGAACGCGGGCCGGATCCCAGGGGTTCGTGACCGGGCCGAAGGCCGAGTTCTCGTTCGAGCTGCCCATCGCGAACTCGTCCTGGTTGGTCTTGCCGAGCGCCGCCGCGCCGGCGTCCAGGATGCGCTCGACGACGGTCGCCGTGTACGGCGGCCGGTAGCCGGCGAGGATCCGCGAACAGGCCTGCGACGGCTGGTCCTCGACGCAGAAGAGGTCCTTGACCGCCACCGGCAGCCCGGCCAGCGGCCCTCGCCCGTGCTCGGGCGGCTCCTCCGGCACGTGCACGAACGCGTTGTGCTCGTCGCCCGCGGCCTGCTCGCGGTAGGCCGCGATCAGGTCGGCCGGATCGAGGTCACCGGCGGCTACCGCTGCCGACGCCGCGACGGCGCCGAGGGCCAGCAGATCGCTCATCAGCTCTGCGGGCTCGGGACGAGGAAGCCGTCGTCCTGCACCGCGGGCGCCTGCGCGAACACGACCTCGCGCGCCAGCGGCGTGTGCGGCTCATCTGCTCGCAGCGCGTTGCCAGGATCGATGATCCGCGCCGTCGGCTCGACGCCGGTCAGATCGAGTGCCGAGATCGCCTCGATGTGGTCGAGGATCGCCGACAGCTCGCCGGCCATCGTCTCGGTCTCCTGCTCGCTGAGCCGGAGCCGCGCGAGCGCGGCGACGTGCTGCACCTGGGCTGCGTCGATCATCGCCGGCGAGTCTACGAACGTTGTCGCGCGGCTGCCGCGACCGCCGGCTCAGGCACCGCCGTCGCCCGCGTCGTCAGCCGGATCGTCGGGGACCGGTCGTGGCGGCGGCGGCGTGTACGCCGCTCCCGGTGCGTCGGTGCGCTCGTCGCGCATCGCGCGGAAGGCGCCGGCGGGCAGGAGGATCGCGGCCGCGAGCCCGGCATACCCCGGCCAGCGCAGCGTCACCTGACCGGCTGCGAGCCCGGCGCCGAGGTCGGGCACGACGACGAGCTGGATCAGCAGTGCGCAGGCGGCGGCAGCGCCGAGGACCCAGGTCATTACAGCGAGCCCGACGGGAATCGCCGGCGAGCGCCGTGTGGCCGTCATCAGCGCCAGCGCCAGCGCCAGGACGATCGCGATCACCAGCAGCACGACGACCGGTACGCCGAGCGCTGTCCAGCCGTGGGTGCTCAGACCGTCAAGGCCGGGGTCGCGGCTGTCGTGCCCGTCGTACCAGCGCAGCGACAGCAGCACGATCAGCGCGAGCGCCGCGATCAGCGCCAGCCACTCGCCGCTGCGCAGGCGGCTCACGCCGGCGCCCCGGTCTGCGCCGGCAGTCCGGCGGCGCAGAGCGTATTGGCCAGCAGCATCGCGATCGTCATCGGCCCGACACCGCCCGGCACCGGCGTTATCGCTCCGGCGACCGCGACGGCCTCCTCGAAGGCGACATCGCCGTGCAGCTCGCCGCCGGCCCGGTTCATCCCGACGTCGATCACGGTCGCACCGGGCGCGATCCAGTCGCCGCGCACCATCCGATCGCGGCCGACCGCGACGATCAGCACGTCGGCACTGCGGCAGACGGCGGCCAGATCCCGGGTCCGCGAGTGCGCGATCGTGACCGTCGCGTCGGCGGCCAGCAGCAGCT
>CAZYMM010000169.1:0-4377 GCA_964648515.1 uncultured Conexibacter sp. | reverse complement strand
ATAGCGGTTTCAGGTAATACTGACAGCGTCATGTCCGTACGCGCGTCGTTCGCGCGGGCGGTCGTCGATCGGACCGTCTCGCGCTTCCCGGTGCGGCTCGTCTATCCCGACGGGCGAGCCGTCGGCGGCGGCGGCCGGACGAGCCCGCTGGCCGAGATCCGCGATCCGGAGGACTTCTATGAGCGGCTCGGCCGCGAGCCGAAGATCGGGTTCGGCGAGGCCTACATGTCCGGCGCGTGGGCGATGGCGCCGGGGCACGACCTCGCGCGCTTCCTGGAACCGTTCGCGCGGCGCCCGGAGAAGATCCTGCCGCGCTGGATGCTGCGGCTGCGGCGCCTCGCCGACACGCGGACGCCGCGCGATCAGCGCAACACGCGCCGCGGCTCACGCCAGAACATCAGCGCTCACTACGACCTCGGCAACGAGCTCTTCGCCGCCTTCCTCGACGAGACGCTGACCTACAGCTCGGCGCTGTTCGATGCGCCCGGCGAGCCGCTGGCCGTCGCCCAGCGCCGCAAGATCGACCGTGCGCTCGACGCCGCCCGAGTCGGTGCCGGCAGCCGCGTGCTGGAGATCGGCACCGGCTGGGGACAGCTTGCGCTGCAGGCGGCCGGTCGTGGCGCCGAGGTCACGACGATCACGCTCTCGCGCGAGCAGCTCGAGCTGGCGCGCGGGCGCATCGAGCGGGCGGCGCTGCCGGGGCACGTCGATCTGCGGCTCGAGGACTACCGCGATGCGACCGGGAGCTACGACGCGGTCGTCTCGATCGACATGATCGAGGCCGTCGGCGATGAGTTCTGGCCCGCCTACTTCGAGGCGATCGACGATCGGCTGCTGCCCGGCGGGCGCGCCTGCGTGCAGGCGATCCTGATGGACCACGACCGCTACCTGGCGACCCGAAACTCGTTCGGTTGGATCCGCAAGCACATCTTCCCGGGCGGGATGATCCCGTCGTTGACCGCGATCGCCGCCGTCTGCGAGCAGCGGACCCGGCTGCGCATCGACGACGTGCGCCGGTTCGGCGACTCCTACGCCGAGACGCTGCGACGCTGGCGCAGCCGCTTCGTCGGGCACCGCGCCGAGGTGGCCGCTCTCGGATACGACGAGCCGTTCACGCGGATGTGGGAGTTCTACCTCGCCTACTGCGAGGCCGGCTTCGCCGCCCGCTATCTCGACGTCGCGCAGATCGCGTTCGTCAAGCGGGGCTGACCGCAGGATCTCGTGCGCGCCGCCGAGGTGCGCGTTGCCTGCTGCTACCGTCGACGGCTCGTGCGGCACGATGCCGCGCGGGCAGCTGCCAGTTCTGTCGCTGCGGTCTCGCTTCTGAAGCCGCCTCGCCATTCCGGGTGTTTGCCATCTGGAACGGCCGCGCAGACAGGCGCCGCCTCAACCGGTGCCGGCCTGATCGGGCCGCGTGCCACGCAAGGAGAAACACACGCATGACCACAACTTCTGACGCGGCCACGGCCGCGACCTTCCGCTCGCTCGGAGTGAGCGATGCCGCCGCCGGAGCGCTCGAGCGCCGCGGCTACACGACGACGCTGCCTGTGCAGGGCATGGTCCTCCCGGACGTTCTCGCCGGCCGCGACGTGCTCTGCAAGTCGCCGACCGGATCGGGTAAGACGCTCGCCTTCATGGTGGGGCTGCTCGACCGGCTCGATGCCAACAGCGCGCCGCGCCCGGCAGCGCTCGTGCTCGCCCCGACACGTGAGCTGGCGTCGCAGATCGTCGAGGAGTCGCGCACCGTCGCGCACGCCCGTGCGCTGAGGATCGCCGCCGTCTACGGCGGCGTCGGGATGCACAAGCAGGGCCGTGACGCCGCCGCCGCGCACGTGATCGTCGCGACACCGGGCCGGCTCGAGGATCACCTGCAACAGGGCACGTTCGCGCTCGACCGCGTGCAGATCCTGGTCCTCGACGAGGCCGACCGGATGCTCGACATGGGGTTCAAGCCGGCGATCGACCGGATCGTGCGCCAGACCCCGCGTGGCCGCCAGACGCTGTTCTTCTCGGCGACGCTGGACGGCGAGGCGGGGCAGACCGCGGCCGGCTACACCCGTGACGGGCGCAGCCATGAGCACGCGCCGCCGGCGCGGCCGATCACCGAGATGGAGCACCGCTTCGTCGCCACTCGCGGTGCCGACAAGGTCGAGGTGCTGGCCGGTGAGCTGCGCAACGTCGACGATCTGGCGATCGTGTTCGTGCGGACCAAGCACGGCGCCGACCGGCTGACCAAGAAGCTGTCGCGGACCGGTGTGCAGGCGGTTGCGATGCACGGCGGCAAGTCGCAGAACCAGCGCGAGCGGGCGCTGCGCAGCTTCGAGCAGGGCCAGGTCGGCGTGCTCGTCGCGACCGACGTTGCCGCCCGCGGCATCGACATCGACGGGATCACCCACGTCATCAACTACGACGCGCCCGAGGACCGCGAGTCCTACGTGCACCGGATCGGCCGCACCGCCCGCGCCGGCCGCAGCGGCGCGGGCGTGACGCTGGTCGCGCCCGAGCAGGTCGGCGATGTCGCCGCGATCGTCCGTGAGATCGGGCTGCACGAGGAGTATCGCCGTGCCGGGCTCGACCCCGACGCCCGCCCACTCGGCAAGAAGGCCAAGGGCGGCGGCGGCCAGGCGCAGGCTCGGGGCGACGGCAGGTCAGGCCGGGGCCGCAGCGACAGCGACACGAGGCCCGCGCAGCAGGGCAAGAACGGCGGGGCCGGCAAGCCCCGCAAGAGCGGTGCCGGCAAGCCGAAGCTGGTCGCGTCGGCCGGCGGCGGCCGCCGCGGCCGCTGAGGGGCGGCTGAGACGTGTCCGGGCCGGTTCAGCCGGCGCGGGCCGGTCTCAGCTGCACTTCGAGTTGGTCGTGTCGACGAAGCTCCTGACCGCACTGCCCGCGGCTGCGGCAGCGCCAGCGCCGGTCCGTCTCGCCTCCGCCACGCTCAGTCGGCTCCGAACTCCATCGCCGCGTCGTCGAGCGACTCCTCGGCCTCGCCGGCCGGCACGCCGGCCGCGATCTGCGGCGCGCCGCCCGGCTCGGGGGCGCCGACGAGCCGGGCCTGGTCGGCGCCGAGCAGCCCGTCGGCCTGGTACTGCTCGAGCCGTGCGCGCGAGTCGGCGATGTCGAGGTTGCGCATCGTCAGCTGGCCGATCCGGTCGCCGGGCCCGAACGCGGCATCGTCGGTGCGCTCCATCGAGAGCCGGTCGGGGTGGTAGGAGAAGGTGTCGCCGGCGGTCCGCACGACCGTGTAGTCCTCGCCGCGGCGCAGCCGCAGCGTGACCTCGCCGGAGACCGCGGACGCGACCCAGCGCTCGAGCCCCTCGCGCAGCATCAGCGACTGCGGATCGAGCCAGCGGCCCTCGTACAGCAGCCGCCCGAGCCGCCGGCCCTCGCTGTGGTAGCTGGCGAGCGTGTCCTCGTTGTGGATCGCGTTCAGCACCCGCTCGTAGGCGATGTGCAGCAGCGCCATCCCGGGCGCCTCGTAGATCCCGCGCGACTTGGCCTCGATGATGCGGTTCTCGATCTGGTCGCTCATGCCGAGGCCGTGACGGCCGCCGATCGCGTTCGCCTGCCGGAACAGCGCGACGCGGTCACCACCGAAGTCATCGCCGTCGATCGCGACCGGCCGGCCGCGCTCGACCACGATCGTGACCTCCTCGGCCTCGATCGCGACCGACGGATCCCAGAAGCGCACGCCCATGATCGGTGCGACGACGTCCATCGACTCGTCGAGGTGCTCGAGCGTCTTGGCCTCGTGCGTCGCACCGAGGATGTTGGCGTCGGTCGAGTAGGCCTTCTCGGCGCTGGCGCGGTAGGGCAGATCGCGGGCGGTCAGCCACTCGCTCATCTCGCTGCGGCCGCCGAGCTCGGCGACGAAGCGCGCGTCGAGCCACGGCTTGTAGATCCGCAGCGCCGGGTTGGCGAGCAGCCCGTAGCGGTAGAAGCGCTCGATGTCGTTGCCCTTGTAGGTCGAGCCGTCACCCCAGATCGAGACGTCGTCCTCGGCCATCGCGCGGACCAGCATCGTGCCGGTCACGGCGCGGCCGAGCGGGGTCGTGTTGAAGTAGGTGCGGCCGCCGGAGCGGATGTGGAACGCGCCGCAGGCGATCGCCGACAGCCCCTCGTCGACGAGCTGGCGCGTGCAGTCGACGAGCCGCGCCAGCTCGGCGCCGTACTCGCCCGCACGGCCGGGGATCGACGCGATGTCGTCCTCGTCGTACTGGCCGAGATCGGCTGTGTAGGCGCAGGGGACGGCGCCCTGCTCGCGCATCCAGGCGACCGCGACCGACGTGTCGAGGCCGCCCGAGAACGCGATCCCGATACGTTCGCCGGTGGGCAGTGACTGGAGGACCTTGGACACGGCCTCGCAGCGTATCGCCGCGGTGG
>CAZYMM010000168.1:0-4447 GCA_964648515.1 uncultured Conexibacter sp. | reverse complement strand
CCGAACTGGAACTCCTGGACGATGCCGGTCACGACGCCGACCGCGAACGAGATCAGCATCAGCTTGCCCCAGAAGATCGTCGCCCGCTCGTAGACCGGATTCTTCGTCCGGTAGGCGAGCGTCTGCAGCACGGCGACGATCAGCGTCATCCCGATCGTGATCGGGACGATCCAGAAGTGAAAGACCGTGGTGACCGCGAACTGGAGGCGGGCAAGCTCGAGCGAGGTCATTGCGAGCAGCATCCACACAGGATTCCGCTGCCCGCCGGTTCGCACATCGGGGGCAGGCCGCCGATCTGCATCCGTGATTCACCGCAGATCGCAGCGGATGGCCCGTACCCTGACCGGCGGTGAGCACCCCGGCGATCAACGCTTCGCTCCAGGCCCAGAGACTGCTCGAGATCAGTCGCGCGGTGCTGCGGGCCCAGAACGTCGACAGCATCCTGGTCGAACTGCTCGAGGCCGCGCGCGAGATGACCGGCGCCCGTTTTGCCGCGCTCGGCGTGCTCGATGACCGCCGCCGGCGGTTTGAACGGTTCCTTTCGGCTGGGATCGACGCCGAGACCGCGGCCGCACTCGGCCCCGTCCCGGTCGGACACGGCGTCTTCGGCACCGTGATCGCGGCGCTCGAGCCGGTTCGCCTGAGAGATCTCGCAGCCCACCCCGACAGCAGCGGCTTCCCACCCGGTCATCCTGCAATGTCCTCGTTCCTCGGCGTCCCGGTGCTGATCGAGGGCCGCGCCTGGGGCACTCTGTACTGCGCCGAGCAGCATGACGGCGCGTTCACCTCCGAGCACGAGCAACTGCTCTCGCTGCTCGGCGGCTGGGCGGCGATCGCAATCGAGAACGCCGAGCAGACCGACCGCAGCGAGAGGCGCCGGCTGGCGCTTGAGCAGGCGCTGCGCGCTCACCGCGCGACAAGGGACGTGGCGCAGGCGATCGGCAGCGACCTTGAGCTCGAGCACGTACTCGAGCTGATCGTCGAACGCGGTCGAACGCTGGTCGCTGCCAACGTCCTGCTGATCCTTCTGCGCGACGAGGACCGACTCGTCGTCGCCGCGGCTGCTGGGCACCCGGAGCCCTCGCCCGGCGCCGCACTGAACGTCTCGGCGCCGCTATGGGGCGCCGCGTCCGGCGGCGAGCGCACCGAGCTGCGCGAACGACTCGAACCGTCCGAGCGCGACGCTTGGGCGAAGGTCGGCATCAAGGGCGCGGAGTCCTCGCTGCTCGTGCCGATGCTCTACCGCGGCGAGCTCGTCGGCATGCTCGCCGCGTTCCGCGACGCCTCGCCGGCCGGCGGCCCAGCCGCGACCTTCACCGACGTCGAGCGTGAGCTGCTCGAGACATACGCCGCCAGCGCCGCGACGCGCGTGACGATCTCGCGCTCCGTCCAGCGCGACCGGTTGCGCGATGCGGTCGGCGCCGCCGATGCCGAGCGCCGTCGCTGGGCGCGTGAGCTGCACGACGACACGCTGCAGGGGCTCGCGGGCCTGCGGCTGCTGCTCTGCTCAGGACTGCGATCGGGCGCCGAACTCGACCGGACCGTGCGCCGCGCGGTCAATCTGATCGACGACGAGATCGCAGACCTGCGAGCGCTGTTGGCGGAGCTGCGCCCCGCCGCCCTCGACGACCTCGGGCTCGAGGCGGCGCTGTCGGCGCTGGTGGCACGTCAGCGGCTGCGCGGTGGGCCGCGGATCGGTCTGACCGTCGCACAGGGCGCGAGCGGCGCGGACCCGGACCTCCTTGCTGCGACATACCGGATCGTCCAGGAGTGCCTGACCAACGCTGTCCGCCACGCGAACGCATCGGAGATCTCGGTCGTCGTCGATGGCGATGGCGGCCTGCTGCGCGTCTCGATCAGTGACGATGGAGACGGCTTCGACCCGACGGCGCCGAGCAGCGGCCTCGGCCTGATCGGAATGCGAGAGCGTGTCGAGCTGGCGGGAGGCGCGCTGACGATCGAGTCCGGCCCGGACGGCACACGGGTCGCCGTCACGCTCGGCCCGCGCGCCTGACCGGACCGCCCGCCCAACGCGCAGGTCGAGTGGCGTCTCACCCCCCGCCCAGCGATAGTTGAACGCCACTCGACCGGTCAGGAGGCGTCGTGATGGGCTGCCGCGACGGCGCGGCCGAGCTCATCGAGCGCGTCGGGATCGAGCTGCTCCTCGACCCAGGGGAACATCTCGCGATCCTCGAAGCGAACATGGCCTGCGAGCAGCTCGCCGAGCGCGGCATCGGGCGGACGTGTCGCGCGATCGCGCAGCTCGGCGTGCTCGGTTCGCATCCGCTCGACGTAGCCGGACCAGCGCTCGTCATCGGGCAGCAGGCCGACGACCAGCAGCTGCTCCTCGATCGCGAAGTGCTCGTCGCCGTAGACGGCCCAGAAATCGGCGAACCGCGCCTCGGCGTCCTCATCGCCGCGCCGCAGCAGCATCGCGACCATCAGCGCCTGATGATGGTCGCGCGAGAGCGGCGCGAGAGCGTCCGAGCGCTTCATGCTCGCCGGCGCGCGTCGAGCAGCGGCTGGATCAGATCGAGCGGCAGGGGGAAGACAACGGTCGAGTTCTGGTCGGCACCGAGCTCGAGCAGCGTCTGCAGGTAGCGGAGCTGGATCGACGACGGGTTGCGCTCGAGCACGGCGGCCGCGTCGGACAGCTTCTCGGAGGCCTGGAACTCGCCCTCAGCGTTGATCACCTTCGCGCGCCGTTCGCGCTCGGCCTCGGCCTGACGCGCCATCGCCCGCTGCATCGCCTCCGGGATCTCGACGTCCTTGATCTCGACGATCTCGACCTTGATCCCCCACGGCTCGGTCTGCTCATCGATGATCCGCTGCAGCTGGACGTTGAGCTCCTCGCGCTCGGCGAGCAGCTGATCGAGTTCGGCGGCGCCGAGCACCGAGCGCAGCGTGGTCTGCGCGATCTGGCTGGTCGCCGCGCTGAAGACCTCGATCTCGGTGATCGCCGCGATCGGGTCGACGACACGGAAGTAACAGACAGCGGCGACGCGGGCCGGCACGTTGTCGCGCGTGATCAGCTCCTGCGGCGGGATCGTCATCGTGATCGTGCGCAGGTCGACGCGCACGAGCCGGTCGACACCCGGGATCAACAGCTTGAGCCCCGGTCCGCGCAGCGGCTGCAGCCGCCCGAGCCGGAAGACGACGCCGCGTTCGTACTCACGCAGAACGCGGAGACTCGTCGTCACCGCGACGACGAGAACAGCGACAACCACTGCGACGAGCGCCCAGAGCACCTGTCGATCCTCTCACACCTCGGTCTTGCGCCACAGCGTCGCCCAGTGCTCATCCGGGTCGCCGGCGTCGGCCTGCTCGCGCAGCCGCACCGACGCCCAGCGCGACTCGGGGCGCACGCCGTCGGCACCGGTCACCGCGACGCGCATCGCGGTCGTGGCGATGGGGTCGGGGAAGCCGGCCGGGTGTCTGCGCAGGTCACGTGCGAGCAGCACGAGCACGGTGACCGCAGCGGCGATCAGCACAAGGATCACGACCGCCACCGCAACCGTCTTCGCCGTGACCAGCCCGACGGCCAGCAGGCAGATCGCGATCCCGCAGATCAGCACCGCGACGCCGCGGTGGAAGCGCCCGGCCTCCGAGTGCGGCCACGGATCGGCCGGACGCACGATCTCGCGACCGGTCTCGCTGTCGGTGCAGTCGACCTTGCGCGGGCAGCCGTTGCAGATGTGCGCCTTGGCCTGATAGCGGACGAGCCGCCGCTCGTGGTCGTACTCGTGCGGCCAGAGGTGCTCTCCGACCGGGCAGATCCAGTGGTCGTGGTCGTCGTCGTAGGTGAAGCCCGCGGTGCGGAACCGCAGCGCCCGCTTGTGGGTGTGCTGCGAAAGCCACTCGATCAGCAGAGCCACCAGCACCAGGCCGGTGCCGTAGACGGCGAAGAGCACTGAACCGGTCATCGGTTACGCCGGAGCGGCCTCTTCGGCGGGCAGGTCGATCTCGGCGAACAGCGTCGACTCCGGAGGCAGCTCGCGCGTCGTCTTCTTCGAGGCGTAACGGATCGCCAGGTAGGAGATGTAGAGCGCGGGCAGTGCGCCGCCGATGATGAACAGCATGTCGCCGGGCAGCCGCATCCACTCGATGATCTTGACCGTGTTCTGGCCGAGGAAGTCCGGACTGCGGGCCTCGAAGTAGCCGCTGCCGACCGACTTCGAGAGCTGCAGCAGACCGAGCGGCAGCAGCGTCGCGAAAGCCATCCAGGCCAGACCGAGGTTGGTCGACCAGAACATCACCTTGGCCCACTTCTCCGGCCACTTGTCGGTCGGGATCAGGTAGCGCTGGCAGAACAGCGCGAGGCCGAGCGCAAGCATGCCGTAGACGCCCATCATCGCCGCGTGGCCGTGGTTGGCGGTCAGCGCGGTGCCGATCTCGTAGTAGGAGACGATCGGCAGGTTGATCAGGAAGCCGAAGACACCGGCGCCGA
>CAZYMM010000167.1:0-4450 GCA_964648515.1 uncultured Conexibacter sp. | reverse complement strand
ACGTCAACGACCTGATCTGCGTCGGCGCCGAGCCGGTCGCGCTCGTCGACTACCTGGCGGTCGAGGAGCCGGATCCCGAGCGGCTGCGGCAGATCGGGATCGGGCTGCGCGACGGCGCCCAGCAGGCCAACTGCGAGATCCCCGGCGGCGAGCTGGCCGTGATCCCCGAACTGCTGCGCGGGCACCCGTCGCCAGAGGGCTTCGATCTCTGCGCGACCGCGATCGGCACCGTCGCGCTCGACGCGATCGTCGACGGCTCGCTCGTCATGCCCGGCGACGCGCTGATCGGCATGCCCTCAAGCGGCATCCACTCCAACGGCTACACGCTCGCCCGCCGCGTGCTGACCGATCTCGACGAGCGGCCGGCCGAGCTCGGCGGCGCCTCGGTCGCCGACGCGCTGCTCGAACCGACCGTCATCTACGTGCGTGCGGTGATCGAGCTGCTGCGCTCCTCGATCCCGGTCCACGGGCTGGCCCACATCACCGGCGGCGGGCTGACGAACCTGCTGCGGATCGGCCGTGGGCGGGTCGGCTACACGATCGACGACCCGCTGCCGGTCCCGGCCGTGCTCGGCCTGATCGGCGCGCGCGGCGCGGTCGACACGGCCGAGATGTGGGAGGTCTTCAACATGGGCTGCGGCTTCGTCGCGATCGTCCCCGACGAGCACGCCGGCGCAGCCGCCGCGCTGCTCGCCGCGCACCATCCCGGCAGCCGCCGGATCGGCAGCGCCACAAGCGACGCGGGCGTCGTCACCGTCCCTGAGATCGGCGTCACGCTGCCGCGAGCAGCCGCATGAACACGGCGCTGCAGCTGCTCGCGCTGATGCCGAGCTGGATGGATCCGAACTGGCTGCTCGAGCGCTACGGGCAGGATCTGTTCTGGGTCGCGCTGATCATCATCTTCATCGAGTGCGGGCTGCTGTTCCCGATCCTGCCCGGCGACGCGCTGCTCTTCAGCCTCGGGCTGTTCATCAAGCGCGCCGCGTCCGGCGATCCCGGCGTCGACATCAACATCGTCGTCGCCTGCGTGACGCTCAGCGTCGTCGCCTTCCTCGGCAACGTCTCCGGCTACGAGATCGGCCGCGCCGCCGGGCCCGGGCTGCACCGCTGGCGGTTCCTCAAGGAGGAGTGGTTCGTAAAGACGCACGAGTTCTTCGAGCGCTACGGCAACCGCGCGCTGGTGCTCGGCCGCTTCGTGCCGATCGTGCGCACGTTCGTGACCGTCGTCGCCGGCATCGGCGAGATGGAGCGGCGCCGCTTCTGGACCTGGTCGGCGATCGGCGCCGCGCTCTGGGCGACCGGCCTGACGCTGCTCGGCTACGCGCTCGGGAACATCACGTTCCTGAGGCACAACATCGAGGCCGCGGTGCTCGTGATCGTGCTGTTCTCGGTCACGCCGATGGTCTTCGAGTTCTGGCGCCACCGGCGCGCTTAGAGGCTGTCTCAGAAGCGCACGTAGCCGGTCGCGCCGTCGCCCGTCGCGTCATGGACGCGACGCGTGACCGCGTTCGAGGAGTTGCCCTCGATCGTGTGGATCCTGCCCTCCACGTCGACGGACTCGACGATGCCGATGTGGCGCCCACCCCAGACGATCAGGTCACCGGCCTGCGGCACGCTGCCGGCCGGCAGCGTGCGACCGGTGCGCTCGGCCCAGCCCCAGAGCGAGGAGACGGCGCCGAAGCCCTGGCCGGCCTCGCCGAGCGGCGCACCGGCCTGGCGCGCGGCCCAGGAGACGAAGTACGAGCACCACGGGCCGATCCCGCTGCCGCTCGTCGCCGCGCGGTACTCGGCGATCCGCGGCGCATCGTTCGAGCCCGGCGGCTGCTCGGCGACGCCGACCTCGGCCTGAGCGAAGGCCAGCGCCCGTGCGCCGCCGCCGGCCGCCGTGGTCGTCGCGGGCGACATCAGCGACGCCAGCGGCCCGAGCCCGAGCGACTGGTACGACGCCGCCTGCGGCTCCAGCGCACCGCTCAGCGCGGCATCGAAGCTCGGCTCGGCGGCAGAACGAGCAGAGCCCGCTTGCGCGGGCGTCTGAGGTTCAAGGGCCTGCTGGAGGCCCGCGATCCGTGCCATCACGGTCTCGATGCTCACCACCCCTGGTGATCGGCCGGCGCGGCACGAACTTTCGCCGGCCGGCCGATCCCAGCAACGGGGCACCGTCACCTGTCAGATGACGCCGAACGCTCCCAAGTGGGGTGGTGGGCGACCGCCGGGGCGGCCGCCCACCGGAATCCTGCGAACAGGATGCTGTTACTAGCGGAGCAGCGCCAGCACCTGCTGCGGCGACTGGTTGGCCTGCGAGAGCATCGCAGTACCGGCCTGCGCCAGGATCTGGTTCTTCGTGTACGAGACCATCTCGTTCGCGATGTCGACGTCACGGATCCGCGACTCAGCCGCCATCACGTTCTCCTGGTACGCCGCCTGAACCTGCATCGCGTTCTCGAGCCGGTTCTGGACCGCGCCCAGCGTCGAGCGCTTGGCGGAGACCGCGGTGATCGCGGAGTCGATCCGCGAGATCATGTTGTCCTTGTCGGTCGACAGATCGGCCCAGTTGTTGGTCGTCAGCTTGACGTCGCCGACCTCACCCATCGAGACGAGGATCGTCTCACCGTCGTTGGCGCCGACCTGGAAGGTCACCGACGCCTCGGTGCCGGTCAGCAGGCTGATGCCGTTGAACTTGGCCTGGCCCATGACACGGGAGATCTCGCTCGCGAGCTGGTTGACCTCGGTCTGAATGGCGTTCTTGCCATCGGTCGAGATCGCGCCGTTGCCGTACTGCACGGCCAGCTCACGGACACGCTGGAGCATCGAGTGGACCTGGCCGAGGTTGCCCTCTGCCGTCTGGACCAGCGACACGCCGTCCTGGATGTTCTTCTGCGCCTGCGCCAGACCGCGGATCTGCGAACGCATCGCCTCGGAGATTCCGAGACCGGCGGCGTCATCGGCGCCGCGGTTGATGCGGTACCCGGACGACAGCTTCTCCATCGAGCTGGAGATCTTGTTCTGGATGCCGTTCAGGTTGCGGTAGGCGTTGAACGCCTCCACGTTGGTGGTGATGCGAAGGGACATGCGTCTATCTCCTTGATGACGTTGTTGGTTGTGCCCCGGAGCAACTCCATGTCGCTCCTCTTACAGGCTCAATGATCGGCGGGCCGAAAATCCGCTTGAGCGCGCGTCCAGGCGATCTGGACGAATCGGTGCGCGAACGGGTCAGACCGAGATGTCGATGTGGGGCCGGCCGTCGTCGGGCGGCGGCTCGTGCCGGGGCTCAGGGGCCTCAGCGACCGGCGGGGCCGGATCAGGGCGGGGCTCCCTCAGTCCGCGGTCGAGCTGCTGCTCGAACTGGCGGCCGCGCTGCTCGTCATCGTCGCGGTCGGCCGGCCGCCGGTCGCGCTCGACCCGCCGCACCGGGTAGATGGAGCGGTCGTAGGGTCCGATCGGATCGATGCGCGAGGTCATCGCAGCTCCAAGCCGCCGCCGGCAGCCTGTCAGCGCTCGAGTGCGCCCTCCGGTGCCCGCTGTCTTGCGTGCGCGGCCTCACCGAGCGCCTGCGCCTCGAGCCGCTTGCGGTCCTGCTCTGCGGCCAGCCGCTGCTCGCGCTCTGTGATCTCGTCGACCAGCTGGCGGCGCAGCCCCTCGATCTGAGCGAGCGCGAGCTGGCGCCAGATCAGTACCGCCAGCCCGCCGCAGAACAGCGACGCGGCGATCCCCGCCAGCGTCGAGCGCAGCAGCAGGCTGCCGAGCGGCTCGCCGGCACGATGTGAGAGCAGCGCGACGATCGCAAAGCCCGCGATCCCACCCCAGCCCTTGGCGACCGCGATGTCGCGCCGCGCCCGCGGATGGGTGCTCAGGCGCAGGCCGAGACCGGGCCCGCTGCCCGTGTCCACGTCGTTGGCGGTCTTCTTGGCCATCGTCTCAACAGAGCAGCTCGGCGGCCAAGAGCTCGGCCGCCCCGGGCGTCAGGCCCGCGTCGACGGCCTGGCCCTGCCCCACATAGGAGATCGGCAGATCGCGCTCGGATGACAAGCGGAGCATCGTGCCGAGCTGGAAGGTCTCGTCACAGTGGGTGACGAGAAGCGCGGCCGGTCGCATCGGCGCCGCGGCGTCGAGCAGCTCGCCGGCGGCGTCGAGGCTCATCGTCGCGGCCAGTGCGACGTGGACCTCGTCGAGTGCCAGCGCACGCAGATCGGCGGCCAGACGGTCACGGCCCTCGGCGTCGCGGAGCACGATCGCGGGAGTGTCGACGAGCACGATCCGACGGTCATCGGCGGCCAGTTCGGCCGCGGCGTCCGCGCCGCTGCCGCAGACACGGAGCGCGACCCCGTACGGCGACAGCAGCCGGCGCAGCTCGTCGCCCTGGTCGGCCGGGCGCAGCGCGACGACGGTCACCGGCAGCTCGCCCTGGCGGGCGTAGACGGCGGCGAGCCGGGCGACGCAGCGGGTCTTGCCG
>CAZYMM010000166.1:0-4500 GCA_964648515.1 uncultured Conexibacter sp. | reverse complement strand
CCGCAGACGAAGGCCGCCGTGATCCCGCACCTGTTCGGCAACGTCGCCGACGTCGCCGCGATCGAGGCGCTCGGCATCCCGGTCGTCGAGGACAGCGCGCAGGCGGCCGGCTCGGTCGCGCCGGACGGCCGCCGGCCGGGGGCGATCGCGTCGATCGGCACCTTCTCCTTCTACCCGTCGAAGAACCTCGGCGCGTTCGGTGACGGCGGCGCGGTCGTGACCGCCGATCGCGAGCTTGCCGAGCGCGTGCGGATGCTGCGCTTCCACGGCTCGCGCGACAAGGTCGACTACGAGGCGGTCGGCTACAACAGCCGCCTCGACGAGCTCCAGGCCGCGGTCCTGCGCGTGATGCTGCCGGCGCTCGACCGCTGGTCAGAGCACCGTCGCCAGGCCGGCCTGCACTATGACGAGCTGCTCGACGGGCTCTGCCGCACGCCCGTCGCCGCCCAGGGCGCCCGCGTCGCCTGGCATCTCTACATGGTCAGGGTCGCCGCCGGGGCCGCCACCGTCGACGCTCTGCGCCGGCGTGGCGTCGAGGCGCGTCAGTACTACGCGACGCCGATTCACGCCCAACGGCCGATGCGCGAGTTCGCCCCCGCCGACCCGCAGACTGCGCTGCCGGTCACGCTGGCGGCCGCGCGCGAGCACCTGGCGCTGCCGATCTCGGCCGTGATCACACCCGATCAGCAGCGCGAGGTCGCGGCCGCGCTGCGAGCGGTCGTTGCCTGAGCTCGGCGCCGCGGGCGTCATCTTCGACCTCGACGGCGTGCTCGCCGACTCGCGCGCGGCGATCACCGCCTCGTTCCGGCACGCACTGCTCTCGCGTGGTCACGAGGATCCCGGCGAGCAGCGGCTCGCCGCCTGCATCGGCCCGCCGCCGTACGTGGCGATCGGTCAGATCCTCGGCCTCGACCCCGCTGATGACGAGGTCGCCGCGGTGGTCGCCGCCTACCGCGCCGACTACGGCCCCAACTACCTGCAGCGGACGCCGGCGTTCCCCGGCATCGCCGAGGCGCTCGGCACCCTGCACCGCTCGGGCCATCGGCTCGCGGTCGCGACCTCGAAGCCGCGCCGCTACGCGGCCCCGCTCGTCGACGCGCTCGGCCTCGGCGCGCTGATCGAACACGTCGCCGGCCCCGACTCCGACAAGCAGGCCTCGAGCAAGCGGGCCGAGGTCGCCGAGGCGCTGGCGGCGCTCGGCTGCGCCCGTGCGGTGATGGCCGGCGACCGGCGCTTCGACATCGAGGGTGCGCACGCCAACGGCATCCCCGCGATCGGCGTGCTCTGGGGGATCGGCGACCGCGAGGAGCTCGAAGGCGCCGGCGCCGATCTGATCGTCGCCACCCCGCGCGAGCTGCCGGCCGCCTGCGCCGAGCTGCTGGCGGCCGCCTGAACGTGCAGTACAATTGCATGCATGGCGATGCTGCAGGTCCGCAACGTTCCCGACGACGTCTACGAGACGCTCAAAGAGCGTGCGCGCGCACGGGGCGTGTCGGTCTCGGAGTACGTGCGGGAGATGCTCGCCCGGGATGCGCGGTTCGTTCCACTCGATCGCTTTCTGGCCGACGTCCGGAAGGCGCCGCCGGCGCCGCCGTCTGTGGCCCGAGAGATCCAGCAGGCGCTCCGCGACGTCCGTGACAAGGACGAGTGATCGTCCTCGACACAGGCGTCGTGGTGAGAGCGCTGCTCGGACTGTCGCTGCCGGCAGCGGTCGAGCACGCAATGGCTGCCGGGTCGGTCGCGCCGGATGTTGTGATCTTCGAGACGATCGCGGTGTTCAGGCGCATGGACGGCCGTGGCGCCCTACCCAGCACCCGTCTGGCCAGGGCGCTCGACGATCTGGGCAGGTTTCCGATGTTGCTCGAACCTGCGCTCGGACTGCGCCACGCTGCATGGAAGCTCCGGCACAACATCACGGCCGGTGATGCGCTGTTCGTCGCGCTCGCTGATGCCCTACATGCGCCGCTGGCCACGACCGACTCACGCCTGGCCCTCAGCGCTGCCAGGCACGCCGGCATCGACGTGATTCATCTGCCTGCCTGATGCGCGCCTGGTTCGACCTCACCAACTCGCCGCACGTGCTCGTGCTGCGCCCGCTGATCGAGGCTTTGCGCTCAGACGGCCACCACGTCTCGGTCACCGCGCGCGACTTCGCCCAGACCGTCCAGCTCGCCGAGCGACACGGGCTCGGCGCGACCGTGATCGGCCACCATCGCGGCGCCGGGCGGGTTGCCAAGGCGCGTGGCCTCTACGAGCGCTCGCGTGATCTCGTCCGGTTCGCGAAGGCCGAGGGCCCGTTCGACGTCGCGATCGGCCACGGCTCGAACGACATCACGCTCGCCGCACGCCGGCTGCGGATCCCGACGGCGACGATGTTCGACTACGAGTGGGCGGTCGCCCAGCACAACGTCAACTGCCGCCTCGCGCAGGTCGTCGTCGTCCCCGATGTGATCCCGCCCGAGCGGCTCCACCGCTACGGCGCCCGCGGCAAGATCCGTGCCTACCCGGGGCTCAAAGAGGAGTACTACCTCGCAGATCTGGTGCCCGACCGCGAGGTTCTCTACGAGCTCGGTCTCGATCCGGCGGAGCCGATCGCAGTGGTCCGCACACCGCCGTCGGTCTCGCTTTATCACCGCTTCGAGAACGACCACTTCGCCAGCGCCCTGCAGGCGCTGCGCGAGCAGGCGCAGACCGTCGTGCTGCCGCGTGTCGATGCTCAGCGCCAGGAGCTGATCCGCGCCGGCGGCTTCATCGTCCCCGAGCGCGCGATCGACGCGCCGTCGCTGATCGCCTTCGCCGATCTGGTCGTCTCCGCCGGCGGCACGATGAACCGCGAGGCGGTCGCGCTCGGCACACCGGTCGTCACGACGTTCGAGGGCCGGCTCGGCGCCGTCGACGAGGATCTGCTCGCCTCCGGCCGGATGCGCCGGTTGACCGATGGCGGCGAGCTGACGGTCGTCAAGCGTGAGCGCTCGGCCGACGGCCTGAGCGCCGGTCGCGTGCGCCGCGACCCGCGCGATCTGCTGGCGCTGGCGCTGCCCGGCACGTTCTAGTTCGACCCGTCGGAGACAACGGCACTTCAAGTCAGGGCGACCGGATCACTACGGTCGTTTCCCGCGGCTCGATCGTCACGTCGCCTTCAGCCTCACTGGGGATCGGGGCAACAAAAGCGCGGCCGTTGGAGAACACAGCTCCTGTCTGCTGTAGAGCGCGGGCGAGCGGGATCGTCGTGACTTCGCGCTGGTACCGCCCGTCGTGCCGCCCTGCCACAACCAGAGCAGTGACCCGGCCAGAAGCATCAAGGTGAACCGCGGATGCGCTCGCATCGATCAACCCGTAGACAAACTCCTGCCCCTCGATCCTCGTACGGGCCACAAAGGTATGGGAAGCCTGCATAGACGGTACGCAGAAACCGGCACCGCCGCCCCCGTCGCGTGCACCGAGCCGCAGGCACGGGACGGATCCCGCCTCAGTGAGAGTCAGGCGCCAGCCGACGTCGTTGGCACGACCGGTGGCAATCTCGACTGCACGTGCTTGCTCGGGATGGCTGCTGATCAGCGCAACGCTGGTCGCAAGAAGCGCGGTGAAGCTGGCCAGTGTCCCTATGGCAACACGACGCCGCCGCCGGACGCGCTCTTCTCGCGCGAACCGGACGGCCAGTGCATCCCCAATCTCATCAAGAATTGGCAGGCCAGGCACGATGGGCGCACCTGCACTAGGCAGCTTCATGTTGGCCGCTCCAGGCGAGAGATGCGAGTGGCAAGCGCCTTGAGACCGCGAGACACGCGGGCTCTCGCCGCCTGTTCGGTGACCTTCATGCGCAACGCTACATCTTGGTAGTCCAATTCCTGGACGACTCGAAGTTCCAGTGCGGTTTGATGCTCGGGCGTCAGTGTCCGGAGTTGCCGTTCGACAAGCTCGCGACGCGGCGCAAGTTCAGAGAGGTGGTCAATGCGCTCGATCTCAGCATCGGCCAGCTCGCGTCGTTCGATCGGCACTTGCCGAATCTTCCGCGCTCGCATGGCATTGTCGTGCTGCAGCGCAAGGAGCTTGTTGCGGGCGATGCCGTAAATAAACCCGACGGCCTCTGCTTCGGTTGCCCCACGAAACTTTCTGCGAGATTCAAATGCTGCCAAAAACGTGTCGGCGACAAGATCGACTGCGTCCTCAGCGTCGAAGACGCGGTTAGCAAAGAAAATCAGAAGCGGCTCGGCATGACTCCGATACAACCTTGTAGTCGAATCCGCGTCAAGACGAAAACGGGCCTCACCAATACCGCGGGACGCCATATGCGAAGCGTAGCGCACATGCTCAGAACTGCAAAACCACGGGCATGCGCGCCGGCGCCGAACCTTTCACAAGCGCGCAGGTCAGCTAGTGTCGCGCGTCATAAATTGGTTGACAGTTGAGGTGTGGGGCGGGATAATGAGTCATGCCCGCCTCCACGCTGCTCATCAGCGAACAGGACCGTGACGAGCTGGAGTCCTGGACGCGGTCGAC
>CAZYMM010000165.1:0-4524 GCA_964648515.1 uncultured Conexibacter sp. | reverse complement strand
CTGACCCAGTCCGGCGGCCGCGTCACCGCCACGACGGAGCAGGGAACGTTCAGCGCCCGCCACGCGATCGTCGCCGTGCCGCCCGCGCTCGCCGGGCAGATCGAGTACGCGCCGGGGATCAGCCCGCTGCACGCGCAGCTCTTGCAGCGCGTGCCGATGGGGACCGTGATCAAGTGCGAGGTGATCTACGAGACACCGTTCTGGCGTGCCGACGGCCTCGCCGGCTACGTCAACGCCGACATCGACCCGGTGCGTCTGACGTTCGACAACACACCGCCACACAGCCGGCGCGGCATTCTCGCGGCATTCATCGAGGGTCGCCGTGCGCGCCACTGGGTGCAGCGGAGCCCAGCGGCCCGCAGGCGCGCGGTGCTCGCCAACCTGGCCGCCTTCTACGGTGACCGTGCACTCAAGCCGGTCCGCTACCTAGAGCACCCGTGGACCGACGACCCCTGGACCCGGGGCTGCTACGGCGGCTTCATGGCGCCGGGCGTGCTGGTCGACTACGGCGCCCAGCTGCGCCGCGCCGAGGGACGGATCCATTTCGCGGGCACAGAGACCTCCGAGTACTGGCCCGGCTACATGGACGGCGCCGTTCGCTCGGGCGAGCGTGCCGCACGTGAGATCCACGGTTAGCCTGCGGCGGCGATGACGACGCTCACGATCGTCCAGCTGCTGCCGTACGCCTGGGAGGACGACACCGAGGCCGGCAACCATGTCCGCGCACTTTCGGCCGAACTGGCCGGGCGTGGTCACCGGCTGCTGATCGCGGCCCCGTCGCGCGACGATCGCGCGGTCCGCGCGGCGCGGCGCAAGGTCGCCGGCGACGCCGCACTCGGCGCTGCCGGCGAGGTCACGTTGCTCCCGCTCGGCGAGGCGTTCGGGGTCGGCGGCCGCGCGACGATCCCGATCGATGTCAGCCGCACCGCAGAGGCGCTGCTCTCGCGGCCCGACGTCGACCTCTGCCACCTGCACGACCCGTGGGCGCCGTCGCTGGCGTCGGTGGCGCTGCGCGAGTCGCGGGTGCTGAACGTCGGCACCTTCCACGCGCCGACCGAGCGCCTGCTGGCCGCCCAGGCCGCGCGCCGGCCGGCCGCACGGGTGCTCGGACGGCTCGACCTGCGGCTGACGACGACCGCTGCGACCGCCGCGCTGATCGGCCGCCACTTCCCCGGCGACTACACGATCGTCGCCCCGCCGACGCGGCCGCAGATCGGCGGCGAGCACGAGGATTCGCCGCACATCGTCTTCGTCGACGACGTCGAACGTCAGGCGCTGCGCCTCGTGCTGCGCGCGCTGCGACGGCTGCCCGAGGAGGTGCCCTGGCGGGCGACGATCGCCAGCGATGCGCCGGCGCCCGCACTGCGCGCGTCGCTGCGCACGCGGATCGGCATCGTGCCGGTCGCGAACGCGGCGGACGCGCTGCAATCGGCGTCGGTCGTGGTCCTCCCGGCACTCGGCCACGCACCACGGCCGGCGCCGGTCGCGCTCGCGGCGGGCTCGCCGGTGATCCCCGTGATCAGCGATCTGCCGGCCTTTCAGGAGCTTGCCTGCGGGCGCGGCCTGGCGTTCCCGCCCGGAGATGCCGACACGCTCGGCGACCAGCTGCGGCGGCTGGTGACCGAGACCGCGCTGCGCGAGCGCCTCGCCGCAAGCCCGCCGGCCCCGGCCCGCAGCTGGGCCGACGTCGCGGACGAGATCGAGGCCGGCTACCAGCGCCTGCTCGCCCACCGCCACGACACGCACGGCGACCCTCGCCTCTGGCGCCGGCTGTCGGGCAGGCCGCTGATCGATGTCGACCTGCACATGCACACCGACCACTCCGGCGACTGCGCGACCCCGGTCGAGCACCTGCTGGCGACAGCGCGCGAGCAGGGACTCGGCGCGATCGCGATCACCGACCACAACGAGATCTCCGGCGCGCTCGAGGCGGCCGAGAAGAGCGCGCGCTACGGCGTCAAGGTGATCGTCGGCGAGGAGGTCAAGACCGCAAACCAGGGCGAGGTGATCGGCCTGTTCCTGAGCGAGCGGATCGAGCGCGGGCTGACGCTCGCCGAGACCGTCGCCGAGATCAAGCGTCAGGGCGGGCTCGTCTATGTGCCGCATCCGTTCGATCGCATGCACGCCGTCCCCGACTACGAGCACCTGCTGCCGATCATCGATCAGATCGACGCGATCGAGATCTACAACCCGCGCGTGGCGATCGGCGCCTTCAACGAGGAGGCCGAGCGGTTCGCCGCCAAGTACCGGATCGTCCGCGGCGCCGGATCGGACAGCCACGTCGCCGCCGGGCTCGGTTCGGTGCGGATCCGGATGCGCGACTTCGACGGGCCGCAGGAGTTCCTCGAGTCGCTGCGCCACGCCGAGATCCACACCAAGTCGGGGACGCTGCTCTACGTCCAGGCGCTGAAGTTCCTGGAGACCAAGGCGACGCCGGCGGGAGCGCGCCGCGCGCGCCGCGAGCGCCGTGTCCGGCGGGCGCAGCGACAGTCGTGAGAGCGGTCTTGCGCAACGCGCGGTGCAGCCGCAGGTCGGCCGCGCCCGGCCGTCGAAATTGGAAACCTCGATGAGGGCGACCGACGACGAGATCCGCGAGAAGTACCTCGAGCGCGCGATCCGAGAACTGAACCTGCTTGCACACGAGATCCAGGAGTGCGAGCACTGCCCGCGCGGCGGGCTGATGCCGGTGCTCGGCTCCGGCCATCCGCAGGCCGACATCATGCTCGTCAAGGTCGCGCCGCAGGCGGCGGAGGTCGAAGAGGGCGTCGCCTTCTACGGGCGGGCAGGCACGGCACTGATGAAGGCCTTCAAGCGCCTGCGGATCGATCCGCTGACGGTCTACGGGACCGTCCTCTGCAAGTGCCCGACCGGTGACCCCGGGCTCGCCGACCCGGCCTGCGTCGCGCGCTTTGCCGCCGAGTTCGCGATCGTGATGCCGAAGATCCTCGTCGTGATGGGCGAGGACTGCGTCGAGCAGATCAACGAGCTCGCGCTGCCCGCCGCGCGACGGATCGACTGGGTGCCCGGGCTGCCCGCACCGCTGACACCGAGCTGTGACGTGCTCAGCACCCCCGACATCGACGCCTCGCTCGACGACGAGGCCGACAAGCGGGCGTTCTGGGCCGCGTTCCGCAGCCTCGGCGACTGGCAGGCGGCGCTGCCGCCCTACTGAGCGGCCGCGGCCATCGTCAGCACGACCTTGCCGAGCTTGCCGCCGGCGCTGAAGCGCTCGTAGGCGGCGGCAGCGTCGGCGAGCGCGTACTCGGCCGCCACCGGCACACGCAGCCGGTCGCGCTTGAACGCCGGCAGCAGCCGCCGCTCGAGCTCGCGCGTGACCGCCGCCTTCTGCTCGAGCGGCCGCGCACGCAGCACCGTGCCGAGGATCCGGCCGCGCCTGGCCATCAGCTGCGCGAGGTTGAGCTCGCCCTTGGCGCCGGCGCCGATCCCGATCACAACGATCCGGCCGCACTCGGCGAGCGCGGCGACGTCGGCGGCGAGGTTCGGTGCGCCGACGAGCTCGACGATCACGTCGAACGGGCCGTGTGCGGGGAACTCCTCGGGGGCGATGACGCTGTCGGCGCCGAGCGCGGCGACCGCCCCACGATGGCCCTCGTTGCGCACCGTCGCCGTGACGTGCGCACCGTAGAGGTGGCCGATCTGGACGGCGGCCGTGCCGACGCCGCCGGCGCCGCCGTGGACGAGCAGGCGGTCGCCGGGTGCCAGGCCGGCCTGACCGGCGAGCGCGTCGTGCGCGGTCGCGAAGACCTCCGGCAGCCCCCCGGCCTGCGCCCAGGAAATGGCATCCGGGACGGGCATCAGCTGGCGCTCGTGCACGACCGCGAGCTCGGCCTGACCGCCGCCGCCGACGATCCCCATCACGCGGTCGCCGGGCGCGAACCGATCGGCTCCCGGACCGCAGGCCGCAACCTCGCCGGCGAGCTCCAGGCCGGGGATGTCCTGCGGCGATCCGGGCGGCGCCGGGTAGCGCCCCTTGCGCTGAAGGAGGTCGGCCCCGTTGATGCCCGCTGCCCGGACCGCGACCAGCACCTCGCCCGCGCCGGGCTCGGGATCGGGGTGCTGCTCGAGCGCCAGTTGCTCGTCTCTGATCGTCACCGCCAGCATGCGGCCACGCTAGCGGCCGCAGAGCTCAGCGATGGCGTGGGCGGCCGTGGACGCCCACACTGCGGGCCGGCGCTGCGACGATGAACGATGCCGTGCCGCGGCTCCGCGGCACGCTGACGACGGCCCGCCAGCGGCCGGCGGCCGGCACGCGACCACGCAGCCGCAGCTCCTCGACGCCGCGCACCGCCGAAATCACACGATGCAGGCGCGGCTGCCAGCGGCAGCGCCCGCGATCGCAGACCCGGTGCAGCAGGGTGACCGAGACCCGGGCCGCTGCGGTCAGCCGGAAGCTGAGCGTCTGCGTCGCGCCGTATGGCCGCCGCGGGCCGCGCTGCCGGACGCGGACCCATGCCCCCCGCGCCGGAACCGGTGGCCGCACGACCGGCGGGTGCGCGGCGGGCG
>CAZYMM010000164.1:0-4530 GCA_964648515.1 uncultured Conexibacter sp. | reverse complement strand
GTCGACGCCGGCAACTCGATCGTCGTGATCGAGCACAACCTCGACGTGATCAAGACCGCCGACCAGCTGATCGACATGGGGCCCGAGGGTGGCGAGGAGGGCGGGCTCGTCATCGCCGCTGGCACGCCGGAGCAGATCGCGGCGACGCCGGGGTCGCACACCGGTGCGTTTCTGGAGTCGATCGTCGGCCCGCCGGTCACCGTCCGGCGCGGCCGCAGACGCGCCGCGGCCGCCGCATAGGCGGTCATCGTCCGGTGCCGTACGGTCGGGCGTGTACGGTGACGGAGCGATGGCCCCCGATCTGTCCGACGCCTCGGTCCTGACCGTCACCGGGCGCGACCGCGCGACGCTGCTGACCGACCTGACGCTCCGCTACGGGCGGATCGAGCTGCTCGCCGAGCGCGAGATCGTCGACCCCGCCGGTGTCCGCCTGGTCGAGCTGACCGTCCGCCACCAGCCCTTCACCGAGGACTTCGTGCCGCTTGAGCAGGCGCTGCCGGCGCGGCCCGCGCCGCCGACGCTGGCCGTGGTGCCGGGGGCCGACCGTACGGCAGAGCCGGCGGGCGCCGCGAGCCCATCGGCCTCGGGAGAGCCGCTGCCGGCGGCTGTACCGGAGTCGGGCGGGCCGGCGGCGAGTGAGGCGGAGCCCCCGGTGACGGAGTCGCTGCCGGTGGTCGAGTTCGAACAGGAGCCCGATCCGGATCAGGCCCCCGAGCCGCAGGTGGCGCAGGCCGCGGCGATCGAACCGGCACCCGCGGCCGTAACCCCGGTCGCCGCGCCGCCTGCTCTCGAGCCGGTCGCTCCCGAGCCGGTAGCCGGGCCGCCCACACCGGCACCTGTGCCGGCCGTGATCGCGCCCACGTCGCAGGCCGAGGTCGCCGAGGCGGTGTCGATCGTCGAGCACGCCCGCGCCGAGGCGCGCGTGGCGCTCGACCAGGCGCACACGGACGCCGCCCAGATCGTCGCCGACGCCCGCGCCAAGGCGGAACGGATCATCAGCTCGGCCGAGGCCGAGCTGGAGGCCGAACGGGGACGGCTGCAGGCACAGGCCGCCGAGCACGCCGTCGCCGAGCAGCAGCGCAGCGACACCGAGCATGCGGCACGGATGGCCGAGCTCGCCGCCGAGCACGAGCGTCGCGGCGAGCAGCTCGTCGCCGAGCATGACCGTCGTGTCGAGGCCGGCGTCGCCGCCCGCCGCGGCGAGCTCGAGGCCGAGCAGGCGGCGGTCATGCGCCAGGCGCGACAGGACGCCCACCAGATCACCCAGGCCGCCCACAGCGAGGCGCAGACGGTCCGCGACGAGGCCGAGCGCGAGCTCGAGCAGGCCAAGGCCGACTCCAAGCGCCTCGTCCGTGAGGCCCGCACCCATGCTGAGAACCTGCTCAGCGAGGCGCGCAGCCAGGTCGCCGCCGCCGGCCATCAGAGCCAGGCGCTGCACGACGTGGTGCGCGAGATCGGCGGGCAGCTGCGTGAGGCCGGCCAGGAGCTGACAGGCCGCGTGCGCGAAGCGCAGCAGCGGCTTGAGGAGGCGACGACGCTGCGCTCGATCGAGGCCGGCCTGGCGGCACGGGCGGCCGTGCCTCAGGACGACGACGGGCAGTCCGAGCCCGGCGGCGAACCTGCCGATCCCGTCGACGAGCGTCAGCTTTCACTCGCGCCGGAGCCAGAGCCTGATTCGAACCCCGGACCGGACAGCGCACCGCCACCGGACGATCAACCCGCCTGACAAGCGGCGTGGCGATGGTGCTGATCACGCGCGAGCGGGCCCGACTCTGGTGGCAGCGACGGCGCTGGTACGAACGCGGCTCGAGACCCTGCAACCGTGTGCGCACGCACTACGAGTTCGCGCGCCGCGGCGCGTACTTCCGCCGCCCGATCAACGGCGACGTGCTCGGTGCGCTGCGCTCCGGACGGCTCGAGCTCGGGCCCCACGTCCACTGCGAGCCGCATGTCTGGATCACGGTCGGCGAGCAGGCGCGCTGCAGCATCGGCGAGGGCACGTTCCTCAACCAGAACGTGATGGTCGCGGCGATCGGGCGGGTCGAGATCGGCGCCCACTGCATGTTTGCCAACGGCTGCTTCGTCACCGACGGCGACCACCGCTTCGACGATCCGGACTTGCCCGTTCCCTGGCAGGGCTTCACGTCCAAGGGCCCGACACGGATCGGCGACAACGTCTGGTGCGGCGCCAACGTCGTTGTCACCAGCGGCGTCACGATCGGCGAGCGCTGCGTGATCGGGGCGAACTCGGTCGTCACGGGCGACATCCCGCCGTTCTCGATCGCCGTCGGGGCCCCCGCGCGGGTCGTCAGGACGATCGACTACGGCGCGGACCGCGACCGGCCCGTCAGCTCTTGAGCGCCAGCGTCGCGAGCACGTCGGCGGTCTGCTCGCAGGCGTCGATCGCCTGCTCGAGCCGTTCGTAGATGTCCTTCCAGCGGATCACGACCATCGGATCGATGCCTCCCGCGAACAGCGACGCGACCGCGGCGCGGGAGACGCGGTCGCCGTCGTTTTCGAGCTCGTGGATCGTTGCCAGCTGCGGCGACAGCCCGCCGGTATCCGGCAGCGTTGCGACCGCGCCGGCTACGGCGTGGGCTGCGGCCGCCAGGATGCGGGCAAGGTCGGCGCCCTGCTGCATCGGCGCCTCGACGTCGTAGAGCGCGAGCATCCCCGCCGTCTCCTCGGCGAGGTCGGTGATGTCGTCGAGCTTCGAGGCCAGCGTCAGCAGGTCGCCGCGCAGCTCGCCGGGCAGCCGGCCGCTGTGCAGCGTGGAGATCAGCCGGTGCGTGATGTCATCGCCGGTGTGCTCGAGGTCGATCAGCCGCTGCCCGAGCTCGGCACGCTCCGGCCAGGCGTCGAGCAGCTCGGCCAGCAGGTCGGTCGATGCGGCGGCGTTGTCTGCAGCATCACGCAGCAGCCCGAGCACCTCCGGGTCGTGTCGATTGTCTGGCCTTCCGAACGTCACGGCCGCGTCACACTAGCGGGCGCGGGGTGGCCGGCCATGCTCAGTCGTCGTTGATCTGCGCGCGGAACGCGGCCAGCTCCTCGGCCGGGATCGTGTAGCCATGGTCGGGCGCCGGGTAGCGGCGCGTGCGCACGTCGTCGGCGAAGGCTCCGACACCCGCGACCATCTCGTCGAGCAGGTCCGCGTAGCGCTGGACGAAGCGGGCGCCGCGCCCCTCGCGGATGCCGAGCAGGTCGTGGAAGACCAGCACCTGGCCGTCGGTCTCCGGACCGGCGCCGATGCCGATCACGAGCATCTCGAGCTCCGGGCGGATCGCCGCGGCGACGGCGCTCGGGATCGCCTCGAAGACGATCGAGAAGCAGCCGGCGTCCTGCAGTGCCAGCGCCTCGCCGCGTACCCGCGCCGCACCGGCGGCGGTCCGGCCCTGGGCCTTGTAGCCGCCGAGTGCCGTCGACGTCTGCGGCGTCAGGCCGACGTGGCCCATCACCGGGATGCCGGCGCCCACGATCGCCCGCGCGCGGGAGACCGAGACCGGGCCGCCGCCCTCGAGCTTGACGGCGTCACAGCCGGCCTCCTTGATGAAGCGCAGCGCGGTCCTGACGGCCTGCTTGTCGGAGACCTCGTAGGAGCCGAATGGCAGGTCGCCGACCATGAACGGCGTCTTCAGCCCGCGCCGCACGGCGCGCGCCAGCACGAGCAGCTCATCGAGCGTGACCGGCACGGTCGAGTCGTAGCCGAGCACGGTCATCGCCCCCGAATCGCCGACCAGGACCATGTCGACGCCGGCCTTGTCGGCGGCGACCGCCGACGGGTGGTCGTAGGCGGTGACCATCACCACCGGCTCGCCATGACGGCGCTTCTCGGCCAGCCGGTGGAGCGTCACAGGCAGCCGTGACGGGTCCGAGGGGATCGTGAGGTTCTTCATCGTTGACATTTCTCAGGCTCCTTCAGCTCAGCAGCGTCGCGACCGCGGTGTCGATGTCGACGATGCGGTTGCTGCCGCGTTCTACGTGGACGACCTTCGGCTCGTAGGCGTCGATCTCGGCGGCGTCGTACTGCGCGTAGGAGATGACGATGATCGTGTCGCCGCTGTGGACGAGCCGGGCGGCGGCGCCGTTGAGCTGCATCGTGCCGCCGCCGCGCTCACCGGCGATCGTGTAGGTCTCGAAGCGGGCGCCGTTGTCGACATCGACGACGGCGACCTGCTCGAACTCGCGGATGTCGGCGGCGTCGAGCAGGTCGGCGTCGATCGTGATCGAGCCGACGTAGTGCAGGTCGCAGCCGGTGACCGTCGCGCGGTGGATCTTGGACTTCAACATCGTGCGCTGCATCTCGATCAGTGGCTCCCGGGGGTCGTGTGGGGTGGGGGAAGCTCGGTGTTGTCGATCAGGCGGACGCCGCCGATTGTCGCGGCCACGAGCACCAGCGCGGCATCTGAGCCGGCGAGCTCGAGCGGCGTCAGCGTGGCGGCGTCGGCGAGCTCGAGGTACTCGGGCTCGACGTCGTGAGCGGCCAGCTCGGCGGTCGCCGCGCCGAGCAGCGCCGCGCGCTCGCGCTCGCCC
>CAZYMM010000163.1:0-4555 GCA_964648515.1 uncultured Conexibacter sp. | reverse complement strand
CCGATCGAGGCGGCGGCGATGCCCTTGCCGAGGGATGAGACGACGCCGCCGGTGACGAAGATGTACTTGGTCTTGGACGGGCTGGTCGGCACTTGTCTCCCTGGCTGAGTCTACGCGAGCGTGGCGCCTGTCCTGGCCGCCGGGTCAGCAGGCTAGAGCGCGGCGCGGACGACGTACCCTGACCGGACAGGCCAGCAACGAAAGGATCGCGCACGATGCGGGAAGTCGAGAAGTCCGACGAACAGTGGCGCCGGGAGCTGAGCGCCGAGCAGTACGCGGTGTTGCGCGAGGCCGCGACCGAGCGGCCGTTCAGCGGGCGCTACGTCGACACGACCGACCCCGGCGTGTACCGCTGTGCCGGCTGCGGTGCCGAGCTCTTCTCCTCCGGCGGAAAGTTCGACCACGGCTGCGGCTGGCCCTCGTTCAGCGAGGTGATCGCCGCCGGCGCCGTCGAGACCCGGCCCGACCACTCGCACGGGATGGTCCGCACCGAGGCCCTCTGCGCCGCCTGCGGCGGCCATCTCGGCCATCTGTTCGACGACGGCCCGCGTGAGCGCGGCGGCCTGCGCTACTGCATCAACAGCGTGGCGGTCGAGCTCGAGCCCGCCGGGCCGGACGCGGCCGCGTAGGCGGCCGCTGGCTTCACGTCCCCGGCCGGCGTCAAGCGACTGCCACGCGTCTCAGTCCGAGCGCGTGCTCGCGCGCACCATCGTCGTCCTCGTCCGCGCCGAGCATGCGCATCAGCTCGCCGACGACGGCCCGCTCCGGCAGCTGCTCGACGACCGTGCGGACCGGATCGCTCGAGGAGTCCTTGACGATCGCGAAGTGACGGTCGGCGAGCGAGGCGACCTGCGCCAGGTGCGTGATGCAGACGAGCTGGCGCCCCGCGGCCAGCCCGCGGAGCTGCTCACCGACCGCGCGGGCGGTGTGGCCGCCGATGCCGGCGTCGATCTCATCGAAGACCAGCACCGCGCCGGTGGTTCCGTTGACGGCCCCCAGCAACGCCAGCATCACGCGCGAAAGCTCGCCGCCCGAGGCGATCTCGCGCAGCGGCGCCGCCGGTACGCCGGCGTTGGGCGCGATCAGGAACTCGACGGCGTCAGAGCCCGAAGGTCCGGGCTCGCGCTCGGCGAACGCGATCTCAAAGCCGGCCGCCTCCATCGCCAGCTCGGCGAGCCGCTCGCGCACCGTCTGCTCGAGCCCGGCGGCAGCGGCGCGGCGGGCGTCGCGCAGCCCGGCGGCCAGCGACGCGCGCTCGGCGAGCGCACGGTCGAGCTCATGTGCGGTCGCCTCCATTGCGACCTCGGCCCCCTCGAGCTCCTCGCGGCGCCGCCGGCAGCGCTCCTGGTGCTCGAGCACCGCCTCGATGCTGCCGCCGTGCTTTCGCTTCAGCCGGTCGAGCACTGCCAGCCGCTCCTCGGCCTGCTCGAGTTCGCCGGGCGCCCCCTCCAGCGACTCGCCGTAGGAGCGCAGCTCGGCGGCCAGATCCGAGGCCTCGATCATCACCGTGTGCCAGCGGTCGATCAGGGCATCGAGCGCAGGATCGAGCTGCTGCGCCGGTGTCAGCACGCCCGCGCCCGCAGCGAGCGCCTCGGCGGCGCCGCCGTCGGCGGAGCTGATCGCCTCGGCGGCGCCCAGCGACGCTCCGCGCAGCACGTCGATGTGCCGCAGCCGGTCGCGAAGCGCGACGAGCTGCGCCTCCTCGGCCGTGCTCGGCGCCGCGTCGTCGATCTCGGCCAGCTCGAACGCGACCAGGTCGAGCTCACGCTCGCGGGCACCCTGAAGCTCGCGCAGCTCGGCCAGCCGCGCCTCACAGGCGCGGACCTGCGCATGGGCGGTCGCGGCTGCCGCCAGCCGCTCCGCGTGCCCGGCTCCGCAGGCCGCATCGAGGATCTCGAGCTGCGAGGAGGCGAGCATCAGCCGCCGGTGCTCGTGCTGACCGTAGAAGGCGATCAGCCGCTCGGCCAGCTCACGCAGGTCGCCGACCGTCACGCTGCGGCCGTTGAGGTAGGCGCGCGAGCGGCCCTCGGCGCCGACGCGCCGCGCGAGCACGAGCTCCTCGGCATCGGCGGCGATGCGGTCGCCGAGCCATCCGCGCAGCTCGTCACCGAGCTCGAAGACGCCCTCGACGTAAGCCTCGGCGGCCCCGGGCCGTACGATCGCGCTGCGCGCCCGGCCGCCCAGCAGCAGGTCCAGCGCGTGGGCCAGCATCGTCTTGCCGGCCCCGGTCTCGCCGGTCAGCACGTTGAGCCCCGGCGCGAGCCGAAGCGTCGCCCGTTCGATCAGCAGCAGGTTCTCGACGCGCAGCTCACTGAGCACGGCACGAGTTCTAGCGCCCGCCGCGGACGGGAACAGGCGTTCGCCCACCCCCTGACCGGTCGAGTGGCGTTCCACTACCCGCCCAGCGATAGTCGGACGCCACTCGACCTGCGGTGTTAGTTGGCGAGGCGGCCGAAGCGCTCGCGCACGCGCTGGTAGAACGACGTGCCGGGAAGCTGCGCCAGCCGGGCGGCCTCACGCACGAACGACGCGGCCAGCGACTCCCCCGGCTCCAGCTCGCCGGCGGGGCGGCCGTCGACCGAGATGTCGACCGCCTGGTAGCCGCGGTTGTGAACCTCGAGCGTGTCGTCCGGCGCGACCACGAGAGCGCGCGCTGTCAGCGAATGCGGTGCGATGAACGAGACCGCGTAGCCCTCGACGCCCCAGGCCATCACCGGTCCGCCGTTGGCGAGGTTGTAGCCGGTCGAGCCGGCCGGCGTGGCGACGACGACGCCGTCGCAGCGCACGCTGCCGATCTCCTGCCCGCCGACCCCGTAGGCCAACGTCGCGACGCGCTCGCCGACCTTGCGATGGAACGAGACGTCGTTGATCGCCATGCGCGCCCCACCGTCGATGTCGACCGCCAGCGCCGGCAGCGTCAGCACGTCGAAATCACCGCTGAGCGCGCGCTTGAAGCCCTCACCGACCTCGTCGGGGTCGATCGTCGCCAAGAACCCGACCTCGCCGAAGTTGACCGAGAAGACCGCGACGCCGGTACCCGCGTAACGGCGCAGCCCCTTGAGGATCGTGCCGTCGCCGCCGAGCGCGATGCAGAGATCGACGTCGTCAGATGGCTCGCCGCCGAGCGCCAGCCCATCGTCGGCGGCGAGCCGGTGCTTGGCGACCTCCTCGTCATCGAGCCGCAGCGTCCACCCGCCTGCGATCGCGGCGCGGCGCAGCTCCTCGATCGCGGCGCCGGTCTGCTCGGGGCGGCCGTGGGTGAGCACGGTCGCGACGCGGCCGTTCACGCGACAACCTCGGCATCGGGGTCGATCCGCTCGAGCAGCGCGACCAGGCGGCCGGCATCCAGCGCCGGCTGACGATCACCCTCGGCCAGCCACAGAAACGTCTCGCGGTTGCCCTTCGGCCCGGGCAGCCCGGACGGCGCAGCACCGAGGACCGCATAGCCGAGCCCGCGCGCCGTCTCGCCGACAGCTGCGACCGCCTCCCGGCGCAGCGCCGGGTCACGCACGACACCGCCGCGCCCGACGCGCTCCCGGCCGACCTCGAACTGGGGTTTGACCATCGCCAGCACATCATGGCGGCCGGCGAGGCAGCGAGCGAGCGCGGGCAGAACCTTGCCGAGGGCGATGAACGACAGATCACAGACGGCGAGATCCGGTGCGAACGGCAGATCACCCGGTTCCAGCCGCCGCGCGTTGGTGCGCTCGAGCACCGTCACCCGCGGGTCGGTCCGCAGGCGGTAGTCGAGCTCGCCGTAGCCGACATCGACGCAGATGACGCGCTCTGCGCCCCGCTGGAGCAGGCAGTCGGTGAAGCCGCCGGTCGATGCGCCGACATCGATCGCCGATCTCCCGGCGACCGGCACGGAGAGCTCGTCGAGCGCGTTGCTGAGCTTGATGCCGCCGCGCGAGACGAACCGCGGACGCTCGGCGACCTGCACCTCGACCTCCTCCTCGACCGCCTGGCCGGGCTTCTCGACCAGCCGGCGCGTGCTGCCGACCCTGACTTCACCGGCCATCACGGCGGCGGCGGCCTGTGAACGCGAGCCGAACAGCCCGCGGGCGTGCAGCAGCGCATCGAGCCGGACCTTGCCCACACCGCCACCGTACCCACAACGGTCGCCACCCCTGCGTCCGAGGCGAACGCTTGTACGGTCTGCCTTCGGCACCTTATACGAACGTGTGTGCCCAGCTTCACAATCAGGACACGCCGGATCGTGTTTCATGTCGGTCAGAGCGAGCAGAAGCTCCGCCGAAAACGGGGCGCAGGACAGACTTCCCTCATCGCTCGCCGGCCTCCGGCCGGTCCCACATACGACACATAGCAGTATCTCTCCTCCCAGAAACGGCCCGCCACAAGCGGGCCGTTTCGTCTTTCCAGCTGGCTTCAGCCGCAAGCGCCGCGGCCGTTTGAGCCCGGCGCCCTGCCCGCCGGTTCAGGATTCTGGCCCCAGCGACCGAACACTTGGCTGTATGGGTGCTGCGCATGCCGACCTGCTCGAGCCCGACGCCGCGTTCGCGGACGTCGTCTTTGCTCGCCAGCCGATCCTCGA
>CAZYMM010000162.1:3454-4587 GCA_964648515.1 uncultured Conexibacter sp. | reverse complement strand
GCCGGCCCGGCCTTCCAGTTCGAGTCGGACCTGCCGCAGACCGGCCCGACGGGCGGGATCGCCGCCGACGGCTCGTTCTCGCTGCACAACGGCGATCAGGTCCAGACCCAGGTCGTGCCGACCGAGTCCGGCTACACGGTCACCGAGGCCGACAGCGGCTCGATCGACGGTGGCTACCTGCTGACGGCGATCAACTGCGGCTCCGAGGCCCCGGTCCAGATCGATGTCAAGAATCGCAAGGTGGCGATCGCGCCGGCTCCCGGCCAGCACGTGACCTGCACGTTCGTCAACAAGCGGATCTCGGGCCTGACGGTCGTCGTCAAGAACCCCAAGAGCCAGACGGTCTACATCGACGGCACGGCGACGTACACCTACGAGGTGACGAACACCGGTGAGTCCGACCTGACCGACGTCAAGGTCAGCGACGACAAGTGCCCGAGCGTGACCGGCCCGACCGGTGACGTCGCGCCGCTCGGCGTGCTGACCCCGGGTGAGAAGTGGACGTACACCTGCTCGATCCCGGCCAACCAGCTGTTCACGGCCGGCCAGGTCGACCCGGTGACCAACACGGTCACCGTGACGGCCAAGGACGAGCTCGGCCGTCCGACCGGACCGGCGACCGACCAGGCGAAGACCTACCTGCTGACGCCGGGTCTGGCGCTGGCAAAGACGGTCAACGCCGCGTCGCAGAACCCGAAGGTCGGTGACACGGTGACGTTCGACATCGCCGTCACCAACACCGGCAACACGTCGTTCGCGGCGGCGCAGGTGGTGCTCACCGACCCGACCTGCACCGATCGCGGCGGCAGCATCGCCGGCCCGAACACGGGCGCTGATGCGACGCCGGGCTCGCTCGATCCGGGTGAGAGCTGGATGTACTCCTGCTCGGTCGTCGCGACCGCCGCCGACGCGGCAGCCGCGAACGGCATCGTCAACGTGGCGACCGTGACCGGCACCGACTCCGGTGGCAAGCAGGTGACGGCCAGCGGCCAGGCCCAGGTCACGCCGACGGTTCCGGTCGGCCCGGTCGGCCCGAAGGTCGGCAAGTCGAAGATCAAGGGCTCGGTCGGCTGCGTGGCGACCAACAGGTACGCGACGGCGATCGTCAGCGGCCAGAACATCGCCCGCGTGAC
>CAZYMM010000162.1:0-3354 GCA_964648515.1 uncultured Conexibacter sp. | reverse complement strand
CGACCAACAGGTACGCGACGGCGATCGTCAGCGGCCAGAACATCGCCCGCGTGACGTTCTACCTCAACGGCAAGAAGGTCAAGACGCTGACCAAGCCCAACGCCGGCAGCACCTACAAGTGGAAGAAGAAGGGCAAGTCCATGAAGTACGGCACCTACAAGGTCCGTGCCAAGGTCGAGTTCGTCAAGGGTGCCGAGCCGACGGGCAAGACCCACTGGGTGCAGTTCAGCCGCTGCCGGCCGAAGGTCAACGTCCGGCCGATGACCCCGGGCTGAGCCCCGGCCAGATTCCTCCTACGGCGCAATCGGGAGCCGGGCCCGCAAGGGTCCGGCTCCCATCGCGCTGGATTGCGTTCAGCCGATTTTCTGGAACACTTGCGCGCCGATGAACACAAGTGACAACGAGCAGCGGGTCCGGGCGGTGATCGCCGAGCACGCGGCGCTGGCCGTCGATCCGCAGACGCTCTCGACGACCGACGACCTTTACCAGGCGGGCATGACCTCGCACGCCTCGGTCAACGTGATGCTCGCGCTCGAGGACGCCTTCGACATCGAGTTCCCGGACGCGATGTTGACGCGCGAGGTCTTCGCCAGCATCGCCGCGATCGCTGCCGCGATCGCCGAGCTGAGCTCTGAGGAGCAGGCGGCTTGAGCGCCGACGCGGCGCTCGTCGATGCGGTCCGCCGCATCGCGATCGAGGTGGCCGCCGTCCATTCGGGCGCGGTCGATCGTGAGGCCCGCTTCCCCTCCGAGACGCTCGATGCGCTCCGGGCCGAAGGTCTGCTGTCGGCGTTCGTGCCGGCTCGGCTCGGTGGGCGGGGCGCCTCGCTGCAGGCGATCGCGGACGCGACGTTCGAGCTCGGGCGGCGCTGCGCATCCAGCGCGATGGTCTACGCGATGCACGAGATCCAGGTCCACTCGATCGTGCGCCACCACGAGGACTCGCGCTGGTTTGCGGACTACCTGCGCCGAGTCGTCGCCGAGCAGCGGCTGATCGCCTCGGCGACATCGGAGGCCGGCACCGGCGGTGACCTCGGCCGCTCGGTCGCAGCGGTCGTCGCAGACGGCCAGGGCGAAGCGGGGTTCGAGAAGCTCGCGACGACGATCAGCTACGGCGCGTATGCCGACGACCTGTTCACGACCGTCCGCCGCGCACCGGACGCCGAGCCCGGCGACCAGGTGATCGTGCTGACCGATGCCGGCCAGCACGAGCTCGCCGCGCCCGGCACCTGGGACACGCTCGGGATGCGCGGCACCTGCTCGCCGGGCGCCACCGTCCGCGCCCGCTTCCCGGTGCAGCAGATCCTGCCGGTCCCGTTCGCGACCGTCGCCGGCGAGTCGATGGTCGCGAGCTCGCACCTGCTCTGGGCGCAGGTCTGGCTCGGGATCGCCACCGACGCCTTCGACCGCGCCCGTGCCTGCGTCAAGGACTCTGCACGACGCAATCCGGGCGCGCCGCCGCCCGCGGCGCTGCGGCTCTCCGAGCTGCTCGCCGAGCTGTCGCTGCTGCGCGCGCAGGTCTCCACGGGCCTGCGCGACTATCTGCGCGCGTGTGAGGAGCAGCCGGGCGCACCGGCGACGGTAGCTGCCGCGGTCCGCCTCAACAGCGTCAAGATCGCCGCCTCGGTGCAGGCCGAGCGCGTCTGCCGCGGCGCGCTCGAGGTCTGCGGTGTGGCCGGCTACCGCAACGACTCGCCCTACAGCGTCGGCCGCCACCTGCGCGACGTGATGTCGGCGCCGCTGATGATCGCCAACGACCGCATCCACCAGACCAACGCGAGCCTGCTGCTGGTCGCCAAGGAGGTCTGATGGCCGGCTTCCGCGCGGCGACCGGACAGCAGCCGGAGTTCTTGGCCCGCCTGCTTGAGCGCGGCCACCTGATCGCGACCGGCGTGCCCGGCGTCTACGGCCGCGGCTCCGACTTCGAGCGGGTGCGGACCGCGTTCTCGGCCCTGATCGGCCGGGCGGCGGCGCCCGAACATCCCGAGCAGATGCGGTTCCCGCCGCTGCTGCCGCGCCGGCGCTTCGAGCAGACCGAGTACCTGCGCTCGTTCCCGCACCTGGCCGGCTCGATCTTCGCCTTCGAAGGGAGCGAGAGCGAGGCGCGCGAGCAGTACGAGTGCGCATCACGGCACGAGGACTGGAGCGCCCATCAGCAGATGAGCGAGCTGGTGCTGGTGCCGGCGGCCTGCTACCCGGTCTACCCGGCCGTCGCCGGGCGCGGCCCGCTGGCGCCCGGCGGGCTGCTCGTCGACGCCGGCGACGCCTACGTCTTCCGCCATGAACCGTCCGACGATCCGGCGCGGATGCAGATGTTCCACCAGCGCGAGCTGGTACGCCTCGGTGAGCCCGAGACCGTGCTCGCCTGGCGCGACCACTGGCGCGACCGCGCGCTCGAGCTGCTCGGTGGCCTCGGCCTCGACGCCGCCGCCGGCACCGCGGCCGACCCGTTCTTCGGCCGGACCGGCCGCGTGCTGGCTGCCGGGCAGCGCAGCCAGGAGCTGAAGTTCGAGATCGAGGTTCCGCTGGCCGGCGACGAGCCGACCGCGGTCGCCTCGTTCAACTACCACCGCTCGTACTTCGCCGACACCTACTCCATCGCGATGGCCGCCGGCGGCGAGGCGCACACCGCCTGCCTGGGGTTCGGCGAGGAGCGCGTGACGCTGGCGCTGTTCTGGCGCCACGGCCTCGAGCTCTCGGACTGGCCGGCGACGGTCACCGAAGCGCTGGAGCCGCCGCGGTGAGCGCGGCGGCGCTGCTGGGGCTCGAGCCCGGGCGCTACGTACCGCACCCGAGCCACGGCGGCGATTCGGTCTACCCGGAGACCAACTGCTACACGGACGTGATCATCGAGCTGCTGCACGCTCGCGGCGACGAGCCGCTGCTGGCGATGGGGAGCGTCTTCAGCGGTGACTTCGAAGGTGACCAGTTCACGTTCTTCAAGCCGGCGCCCGAGGATCTCGAAGCGCTGTTCGGCGTCCGCATCCACGAGATGCAGCTCTACCGGCCGCTCGTCGAGCACGTGCTCGAGCAGCTCCGCGCCGGGCGCACGATGACGATCGAGGTCGACTCCTTCTATCTGCCCGATACGGCCGCGACCAGCTACCGGCGCGAGCACGTCAAGTCCTCGATCGCGATCGAGGCGCTCGACCATGATGCGCGCGAGCTGCGCTACTTCCACAATCGCTCACTGCATGCGCTGTCGGGCGACGACTACGACGGCGTCTTCCGGCTCGGCCGTCCGTATTCGGGCGACGTGCTGGCGCCGTATGCCGAGCTCGTGCGCTTCGACGCCGGGGAGCGGCTCAGCGGCGACGCGCTGCACGAGCGGGCGGTCGCCCAGCTGCGGCTGCAG
>CAZYMM010000161.1:0-4661 GCA_964648515.1 uncultured Conexibacter sp. | reverse complement strand
CGCTCGTACTCCTCTGTCGCCGCCCGTGCGTTCAGGGTCTCGGACTCGGAGACCAGCGGGCAGACGACGAACGCCTGGCGGCCGGCGTCGAGCTCCTCGCGAATCCGCTCGTAGGCCCGTGCGCGCTCACGATCGGTCGAGCAGACGTGTGTCGTGATCGGCTTGCGGCCACCCGGCAGCTCGCGCAGCACGGTCGCGTCGAGCGCGCCGAAGCTCGCGAGCCGCAACGTGCGCGGGATCGGCGTCGCGGTCATGTGCAACAGGTGCGGGCTGCCGGCGGTCCCGGCGCCCGCCTCGAGCGCGGCCCGTTGGCGTACACCGAAGCGGTGCTGCTCGTCGATCACGGCCACCGCCAGCCGCGCGAAACGGACGTCCGGCTCGATCAGCGCGTGGGTGCCGACGAGCAGCGAGAGCTCACCGCTCGCGAGCCGCGCGAGCAGCTCCCGGCGTCGTGCCGCCGGCGTCGCGCCGGTCAGCAGCGCCGCGGTCACGAGCTCGTCGCCGAGCAGCCGCTGGATCGTCTGGAAGTGCTGCTCGGCGAGCGTCTCGGTCGGCGCCATCAGCACCGCCTGGGCGCCGTGCTCGGCGGCGCGCAGCATCGCGTGCAGCGCAACGACCGTCTTGCCCGAGCCCACCTCACCCATCAGCAGGCGGCGCATCGGGCGCGTGCGCGCAAGGTCGGCGTCGATCTCGGCGATCGCGGCGAGCTGGTCGGCGGTCGGCGTGAACGGGAGCTGGTGCGCGAGCCAGCGCGCGCTGAGCGCGGGCGGCTCGGTCAACGCGAGCGCTGTTCGCCCCTCGGTGCTCTGCTCCTGGATGCGGAGTTGGACGAGCTGATCGACGAGCAGCTCCTCGAACGCCAGCCGCTCACGACCGCGCTCGGTCTCGCCGAAGTGGGCGTCGCGGACCGCGTCTGACCGCGCAGCGAGCCGTTCGGCGCTGCGCAGCAGTCCAGGCAGCGGCTCGGGCATGTCGCCGGCCGTCGCCTCATGCTCGCGGACCAGCGCCAGCACCTGGGTCGATGTAATGCCCTTGGTGACCGGATACTGCGGCGCCGCGGAGACCGACCCCTCGCCGGCGATCTGATCGGTGCGCGCATGCGCGTTGACACGGAAGCGACCGGCACCCTGGTACTTGCCCGAGAGCATCAGGCGCGTGCCAGGCACGTACTGTCGCTCGAGCCAGGGCTGGTTGAAGAACGTCGCGTCGATCGATCCGGTCGCATCAGCGACACGAGCCACGACGAGCGGCTTCATGCCGCGGCGGCGAACGGCCCGCGAGCGGATCGAACGGACCTCTACGAGCACGGTCGCGGTCTCGTCGACGGCCAGCCCGGCGACGGTCCGGGCCTCGCCGGTCGCCCGCGGCAGATGCTCGAGCAAGGCTCCGACCGACGTCAGCCCGAGCGCCTGCGCCGCCTCGGCGGCCGGCTTCGGATGGATCGTCAGCGGCGCAGCGAGCCGCGACGGACGCGGCCAGCGGATGGCCGCCGCCGACAGCTCCTCGAACGAGAGCTCTCGCTGACTCGCAAACGCTCTCACGACAGCATCAGCCACACACCCCGCAGTCTGCCGCCCGCAGCGGCGTCACGGCGCCGTTCGCGGCGGCGTCGCATACGAACGTTCGCGGTACCGGCGGGTGCCCGTGCACGCGCGCCCGCCTCGCCAGCCACCACGACCATAGAACCGTCCCGAGCCTGTTGTCAGCCTGCTCCGGCATCGCGGGCGCGTACAGCCCGGCCTACAGCCCCAGAAAATCCCGCACCCAGCCCCGCACCATCGCGAGCGTCTCGCGATCGACGCGACCAGCGTCCGCGACGATCCGCCGCCGCGAGATCGTGCGCACCTGCTCGGTCATCGCCCAGGAGGCTCGCGGCAACAAGCCCGACGGGATCGGTACATGGTTCGGCCAGCCGCGGTCGACGCTCGTGATCGGCACCACGATCGCGAGCGAGTCGACGGTCTGCAGATAGTCGGCGCTCGCGACGACGAGCGCGGGCCGTCGACCGGCCTGCTCGCGGCCGACCGTTGCGTCGGGGGCCGCCCAGACGACGTCGCCCGGAGCGAGATCAATCACCGTCGAGCCGCTCCCACGCTTCGGTCTCGGCGTGGTAGCTGTCGATCAACTCCGGCGCCATCGCAGCGATCGCCTCGCCGAGCGCAGCGAACCGCGCGCGCCGGTCGTCAAGATCGGCGAGATGCTCAAGGTGCTCGCCCATCGTGCGGTGCGCCGCCATAGCCTGCCCCTTGAGGCGATCGCGAACCTCGGTAGAGACTTTGATCGTGGTCTGCGGCATCCTAGTCGTCAGTATACGTATCGACATACCACCACGCATACCCGAATAGTCGACATGCACGGCGGAAGCCCTCGCACACGCGGCACACCCCGCCAGCCACGACGACCGGCGGGAGCCCGTGCACACGCGGCGCACTCCGCCAGCCACAACGACCGGCGGAAGCCCGCGCACACGCGGCACACCCCGTGAGCCGACGGGATGGAGGCGAACGGCGCCGCGTGTGCACGGGCTCCCGCCGAAACCGCGAACGCTCGAACGGCGCCGCAAACACACGGGCTCCCGCCGAAACCGCGAACGCTCGGAGAATGCGCCCGACAGCCCTACTCAGCCGTCAACAGCCACCACCAGCTCGGCTGCCCGCCGTGCTCGACCTCGACCTCGACGCCGTCGGGCGCCAGGGCGAGCACGGCATCGCGGTGCAGCGGCGCTCCATCCCCGACGATGCAGGTGATCAACTCGGTGCCGGCACCGAGCGCCCGCAGGATCGCGCTGAGCGTCTCCCCCGGCTCGCCCCAGGCGACGAGCTCGTCGCCGACGAAGCCGACCGCATCGCCGATCGTGAAGCGGCCGGACGGATCCTCGCGCGCCGCGGGCGCGACGCCGCCGGTCCGGATCGCGGCCAGCGCCGCGTCCATCAGCTCGGCGTTGACGTCAGCCGGACTATCCGGCTGTGCTGCGAAGGCCGCGGCGAGCCCTGCCTGCTGCGAGCCCGTCGCCAGCACCCGGACGGGGCGCGTCGAGAGCCCGGCGGCGCCCTCGGCCGCCATCACGACGTTGGGGTTGTTCGCGAGCACGACGACCTCGTCGCCGGGCTGTGCGGTGATCGCAGCGAGGATCTCGTCGGTTGAGGGGTTGAACGTCGGACCGCCGTCGAGCGTCGCGGCGCCGAGCTCGTTGAACAGCACGGCGATGCCGTCGCCGCTGATGACGGCCAGCACCGAACAGCGTGGTGCCGCCCCGTCTGCCGGGACGGCCAGGCGCGTGCGGCGCGTGGCGACCTGCTCATGCATGTCGGCGACATCCTGGTGGCTCAGCTCACCGGCGCCGCTGAACAGCGCGAACGCACGCTCGGGTTCGTCGGTGTGGACGTGAACCTTGACGGTTCGGTCGTCGCCGACGACGAGGATCGAATCACCGAAGGCCGCCAGCTCGTGCTCCCAGTCACGGTCGTCCAGCCGCTCGCCGCTGACGGCGAAGTTCGTGCAGTAGCGGTAGGTCTCGCTGGCGTGCTCGCCGTGCGCACCGAGCGCCACCACCGGACGTCCGTGATGGGCGAGCTCGGGTCCGTCGTCGCCGCGCAGCGCGGCGACGACACCGGCGAAGACGACCGTCACCGCATATCCGCCGGCATCGACGACGCCGGCCTCGCGCAGCACCGGCAGCAGCTCGGGGCCGCGGCGCACAGACTCCTCGCCGGCCACGATCGCCCGCTCGAGCGCGTCCGCGATCACCGCGTTCTGCCGTGCGACATCGGTCTCCGGACCGAGCCGCGCGTCGGCGCCGCCCGCATGCGCGAGGTCCCGCGTCATCGATGCCGCCATGTCGCGCATCACGGTCAGCATCGTCCCCTCGACCGGGGTGCGGACCGAGTCGTAGGCACGCTGAGCGGCTCTAGCGACCGAGGCCGCGACGAGGACTGGGTCGACAAGCTCACCGGGCCTCGAGATCAGCTCCTCGGCGGCGCCGCGGATCAGCTGCGAGAGGATCACACCGCTGTTGCCACGCGCACCGAGCAGGGCCGCGCGGGCGACCGAGCTGACGATCTCCTCGCGTCCGATCTCGTCGATCAGGCGCGAGTCCTCAGCGGCCAGACGATCGAGTTCGGCCAGACAGGCGCGCAGCGTCAGCGCCATGTTGTCGCCGGTGTCGCCGTCGGCGACCGGAAAGACGTTCAGGTCGTTGATCTCGCCGCGGCGCGCGTCGAGATGCGCCAGCGCACCCTCGACGACGGCACGGAAGCGAACGAGACTGGGATCGGCGGACACGGCAGCTGCCGGTCCGCGCTAGGCCTTGGCGACCTTGCCGGCCTTGAGGCAGCGCGTGCAGACGTAGATGCGCTGCGGCGAGCCGCCGACGAGCGCGCGCACCTTCTGCAGGTTGGGGTTGAAGCGGCGCCTGGTGGCGCGCATCGAGTGGCTCCGGTTGTTACCGAAGGCGGGACCCTTGCCGCAGCTGTGACAGACCTTTGACATGCGGCGGCGCAGTCTAGCGGAGGCGCAGTGCGTCTCTCCGCATCGTCACGCCGGTACGCGCGGCCGCTCGCCCGGCTCGGCCGCACGGCGGCGCTCGGGCAGCAGCGGACGAGGAATGCGCGGCTCGCGCAGCCGCTCGCCCTGCTCAGCGTCCGGCAGAAGCGGCCCGAAGT
>CAZYMM010000160.1:0-4696 GCA_964648515.1 uncultured Conexibacter sp. | reverse complement strand
CACGTTCTGCTGGCCGGTCCGCCCGGCCTCGGCAAGACCTCGCTGGCGCAGATCCTGGCCTCCGAGCTCGGTGTCGGCTTCGTCGCGACCGCCGGGCCCGCGCTCGAGCGCAAGGGCGATGTCGCGTCGTTCCTCAGCGCGCTCGAGCCGCGCTCGGTCTTCTTCGTCGATGAGATCCACCGTCTGCCGCGAGCGCTCGAGGAGACCTTCTATCCGGCGATGGAGGATCGCGAGCTGCCGATCACCGTCGGCCAGGGTGCCGGTGCGCGGGTGATGACCGTGCCGCTGCCACCGTTCACGCTGGTCGGCGCGACGACCCGGGCCGGTCTGCTGACGAGCCCGCTGCGCGACCGCTTCGGCATCCAGCACCGGCTCGAGCCGTACGGCGTCGACGAGCTCGCTGCGATCGTCCGTCGCAGCGCCCAGATCCTCGGCTGTTCGATCGACGACGGTGGTGCGTACGCGATCGCCTCGCGAGCACGGGGCACGCCGCGCGTCGCCAACCGCCTGCTCGGCCGCATCCGTGACTATGCCGACGTTCGCGCCGCCGGGGTCGTCGACGTCCGCTCGGCTGAGGAGGCACTGGCGCTGCTGGAGATCGACGAGCTCGGCCTCGACCGGCTCGATCGCGAGCTGCTGCGCCTGATCTGCGTCCACTTCGGTGGCGGTCCGGTCGGGCTCGCGACACTCTCCGTCGCCGCGCAGGAGGAGGCCGACACGATCGAGGACGTCTACGAGCCGTACCTCCTGCAGCGCGGCCTGCTCCAGCGGACGCCGCGCGGCCGCGTCGCGACCAAGGGCGCGTACGTGCATCTCGGGCTCGAGCCGCCGGCCGATCCGGTGCTGTTCTGAGCGCACCGGCGAGCGTTCGCCGGGCGTGCTGAGCGGGCGGGAACCTCAGAACCTCAGGCGCAGGGGCGCTGACCGAGTGCCAGCGGCCGGACGCCGCCCCGGCGCGAGATGTCGAAGCCGGCCGGGCTGCCGGGCAGCGCGAGCTCCTTGCCGTTGACGGTCACGCGGGTCGATGCGAGGCCGATGTTGAGGCGGATGTGGAGGCCGCGGAAGGTCCGGCTGCCCGACAGCGTGCCGTTGAAGAGTTCGCCGCCGGCGCCGTCGTCGACGCAGAGGAAGGTCGGGCGGGCGGAGGCGTCGAGCGACACCACCATCGGCTTGCGCGCCAGCGCTGCAGCCCGGCGACGTTCGGCGCGCCGCCGGGCCGCCGCCTTCTCGGAGGCGGACGGCGTGGTCGTCGTGGGGGTGGTCGTGCTCGAGTCGGTAGTGGTGCCGGTCTGCGCGCCGGTGGTGGCGGTGTCGGTCGCTGCGGCCACCGTGGTGCCGGTGGTCGCCGTCGTCGCGGTGGTCTGGCCTGCGATCGTCAGCGGCGTGGTCGCCGGCAGCTGCTGGTCGGCGCGTCTGCCGTTGTCGGTCAGCAGGCGGGAGACGCCGAAGGCGGTGCCGGTCACGATCGCGATCGCCGTCAGGGCGAGCAGCGCGGTCACCAGCGGGGCGCGGCGGCGCGGAGCACCCGGCGCCGCCAGCGTCAGCCGCGCCCCGAGCGGAGCGCTGTGGAGCGGCGGCGTGACGGTCACCCCGGCGAGACGCATCGCAGCGGCCGCGCGGGCACGGGCCTGCGGTGTCGGCTCGCCCTCGCCGAACGCGGCGAGCAGCTGCTCGATCGTCGGCGTCCGGTCGGCGGTGCGCCCGGAGACGGCGGCACGAGCGATCGCCGCCGCGACGGCGGCGTCGGCGAGCGAGACCGTCGTCTCGGTCGGCGTGCCGGAGCCCGCGGAGTCCTCCATCGGCTCGGGGTCTATCAGAGCGGGCGCGCGAAAGCGCAGGACGGCGTGCGCGCCTGAGCCTGGCGGGCGGATCGCGGCCGCGACCGTCTACGCTGCGGGCTGTCGATGGCGATCGTCTTCATCTGCCCGAGCTGCGGACATCGCAGCGCCGCCACCGATCGGACGAGCGGATTCCTGCGCCGGCCTCCCGGCTGCGCGCGCTGCGGCTTCGGCTTCCTGTTCGAGCTGATGGACGACTACTACCCGGCACCGGACGCCGCGTTCTTCGTCTGTGACCGCCGCGGCAACGTGCTCGCCTGCGGCCGCGGCGCCTTCGAGCTGACCGGGATCGCCGACGAGCGCGCGATCGGCCGGCCGGTCGGCGAGGTGCTCGGACTCGCCTTCGACGGCGGTGAGGACGTCGTCGCCACCGTGCTCGACTGGGGTGTGCGCAAGCTCGGCCAGTCCCTGACCGTGCGGGCCGAGGGGGACCTTCCGGTACGGGCGACCGCCGACCTTTTCCCGGCCTACGATGACGATGGCGGCCTCTTGATCGTGCTCACCCCCCGCAAAGGCGGCGATTCCGCCGCCCTGTCGCGCTAGCCTCCGCGGTCGCGCATGGCAGACCGTCGCCGCAACCTCGTCGTCCTCCTCTTCGTCGCCGCGCTGCTGGCCGGCGCGATCGCCGTGATCGCGACGAAGCCGACCAAGATGGGGCTCGACCTCAAGGGCGGCATCTCGCTGACCTACGAGGCCAAGCCGACGCGCGACGCCAAGGTCGATGGCGAGTCGATCCAGCGCACGATCGACGTGATGAACGAGCGCGTCAACTCGCTCGGCGTCTCCGAGCCCGAGATCCAGCGCTCGGGCCCCAACCAGATCGACGTCTCGCTGCCCGATGTCAAGGACGTCAGGCAGGCCGAGCAGCAGGTCGGCACAACCGCCCAGCTCTACTTCTATGACTGGGAGGCCAACGTCGTCGGCCCCGACGGCAAGCCGCAGCCCTACGACAACGCCGTCACCGGCGGCCAAAACGCCGGCAAACCCGGGGCCGGCTCGATGTCCTACTTCGACGCGATCAAGCGCGCATCGGGGTTCAAGCCGCTCGACCTGCCGAACTCGACCCACAACGGCCTCTTCTACGGCGTCGACACGAAGACCCGCACCGTGCTCTGCGGGCCGCAGGAGCGCGAGGTCGACGCCCGTGAGGTCTGTCGCACATTGGGCAAGAACCCCGACAAGATCCTCGAGGTGCCGCGCGGCTACATCGTCGTCCAGGCCGAGTCCAGCAGCACCAACAAGGCCTCCGAGCTTGCCGCTCGCAGCGCCTACTTCGTGCTGCGTGACGATCCCGCGCTCAGCGGCAAGGACATCCGCGACCCCAAGCAGGACTACAACACGAGCCCGAACAGCACCGGCGGGCCGATCGTCACCTTCAACTTCACCGGTTCGGGCGCCAAGAAGTGGCAGCAGGTGACGCGGGCGATCGCGCAGTTCGGCCAGAGCCGGATCGGCATCGGCGACCCGCGGGCCGCCGCCGGGCACTTCGCGATCGTGCTCGACAACAAGCTGATCTCGGTGCCGTTGATCGACCCGCAGCAGAACCCCGACGGGATCAGCGGCGAGAACGGCTCGATGATCGAGGGCGGGTTCACGCTCGAGTCGGCCCAGCGGCTCGCGAACCTGATCAAGACGGGCGCGCTGCCGCTGCGGCTTGAGCTGATCTCCAACTCCCAGGTGTCGGCGACGCTCGGCAAGCAGGCGCTGCGCCAGGGCCTGATCGCCGGCCTCGTCGGCTTCGCGCTGGTGGCGCTGTTCCTCGTCGCCTTCTACCGCCTGCTCGGCCTGATCGCGGTCGGCGCGATGATCATCTACGCGATCTACTTCTTCGCGCTGATCAAGCTGATCCCGGTCACGCTGACGCTGCCCGGCATCGCCGGCCTGATCCTCACGCTCGGCGTGGCCGCCGACGCCAACATCGTGATATTCGAGCGCGTCAAGGAAGAGGTGCGCGCTGGACGATCGCCGGCGGCGGCGATCGCGGCCGGCTATCGCAAGGGCCTCTCGACGATCATCGACGCCAACGTCGTCACCGTGATGGTCGCGTTCATCCTGTTCGTGATCGCGACAGCGGGCGTCAAGGGCTTCGCGCTGACGCTTGGCCTCGGCACGATCACCTCGCTGTTCACCGCGGTGCTCGCCACCCAGGCCGTGCTCGGCACGATGCAGCGCACGAAGCTGGTCTCGCATCCGTCGGCGCTCGGCGCCCGCGAGGAGACAGCGGAGGAGATCGCCAAGAAGCGGCGCTTCGACTTCACCGGCGCGTCGAAGTGGTTCTTCTCGATGTCCGGCGTGATCCTCCTGATCGGGGCGCTGGCGATCGGCGAGAGGGGCCTCAACTTCGGCATCGACTTCGTCTCCGGCACCCGTGCCAAGGTCGCGTTCGCCTCGCCCCAGCAGCCATCCGTGCAGAACGTCTCGAACGCGCTGATCTCGGCCGGCTTCGACAACCCCAAGGTCCAGTCGCTGGTCGGCGACAAGGAGCTCGGCGGGCCCGGATTCCAGATCTCGCTCTCGGAGACGGGAGAGAAGACCTCCGACCTGCGCAACATCCTCGACAGCAAGGTCGGCCCGACCAAACCGAGCTTCTCGGTCCAGTCGATCGGGCCGACGTTCGGAGCCACCGTCGCGCAGGGCGCGATCATCGCGATCATCGTTTCGCTGCTGGTGATCAGCGTCTACATCGCGCTGCGGTTCGAGTGGAAGTTTGCGGTGCCGGTGATGATCGCGCTCGCGCACGACGTGCTGCTGACAGCTGGCATCTTCGCCATCTTCGGACGCGAGGTGACCACGGCCACCGTTGCGGCGCTGCTGACGATCCTCGGCTACTCGCTCTACGACACGATCATCGTCTTCGA
>CAZYMM010000159.1:0-4890 GCA_964648515.1 uncultured Conexibacter sp. | reverse complement strand
CGGCGACTGCAACGTGCCCGACCCGGCGGTCGCCGGCTTCAGCGACCTCGGCGGCCGCTACATCGACCGCTTCCTGGCCGGTCCCGGGCTGATCGCCGCCGGCCCTCCGGTCGTGCTCGAGCGCCCGGGCGGCCTCTCCGACCACCAGCCGGTGCTGATCGAGCTCAGCGCCGTGCGCGCAGCCCGAAGCCGCGCAGCACCATGAGCGCCCGCTCGCCGTGGCCGCCGCGCGCGGGCAGGACGCCGAGCTGGACGGCGAGCTCATAGGCGTCGAAGAACGCGCGCAGGCGCCGGAAGCGGTCACCTTCGGCGTCGAGCTCGCCGTAGAGCAGTACCTGCACGTCGAACGCGCGACGCGTCGGCGGCAGTGTCCCCGCCGTGCCGGTGTGCCGGCCGTGGACACGCAGCGGGGCACAGACAAACGGCCCGCCGGTCAGCCGGTCGCCCGAGGATTCGATGCGCGCCGCGGGCGCCGCGCTCCAGAGCCGGGCGACGTGCTCGGCGAGCGCGCCGGTGCCGACGAGCGGGCCGTGGGTCAGCGGGTCCTCGTACTGGATGTCGACCGAGCAGACGGCGGCGAAGGCCGCTCGGTCGCGACCGGCGACCGCGGACCGGAAGCGGTGAAGCAGGTCGTCGACGGCGCTGCTCATCCGGGGGTAAGGGCCCCGTATCCGCTCTCGATCGCGCCCGGCTCGGTCGATGCGACCGCATGCTGGCGACGGGCGATCCGGCCAGCGTGCCGCGCCGCGTGCCCGGCCTCGGTCGCCTGGGAGATCGCCCGCGCCATCGCGACCGGATCCTCGGCCCGCGAGATCGCGCTGGCGCAGAGCACGCCGTCGCAGCCGAGCTCCATCGCCAGCGCCGCGTCGCTGGCGGTGCCGATCCCCGCGTCGAGGATCACCGGCACCTGCGCCTGCTCGACGATGATCCGGATGTTGTAGGGGTTGTTGATGCCCATCCCGGAGCCGATCGGGGAGCCGAGCGGCATCACCGCCGCGCAGCCGGCATCGGCGAGGCGGCGGGCCAGGATCGGGTCGTCGGTCGTGTAGGGCAGGACGACGAAGCCGTCGGCGACGAGCTGCTCGGCTGCAGTGATCAGCTCGACCGCGTCGGGCAGCAGGGTGCGCTCGTCGCCGATCACCTCGAGCTTGACCCAGTCGGTCTCGAGCGCCTCGCGCGCGAGCCGAGCGGTCAGGATCGCGTCACGGGCCGTGTAGCAGCCGGCGGTGTTCGGCAGCACGCGCACACCGGCGCCGGTGAGGACGTCGAGCAGGCTGCCGCGCTGGCCGGGATCGATCCGCCGCAGCGCGACGGTCACCATCTCGCTGCCGCTGACGGCGATCGCGTCGGCCAGCGTCTCGAGCCGCGGGAAGCCGCCGGTGCCGAGGATCAGGCGCGAGGAGAACGTCGTGCCGGCGATCGTGAGGGGTGTCGGGCCGCTCATGTCGAACCACAGTTTGGCAGGGAGTCGGGTAACCCTGAGAGTCACATAGCGTATATGCGATAATGACCTGGAGAGGAGCTACTCCCGACAACTCTGGGCCGCCAAGGGTGACTGCGGCCCTCGGCAGTGCGTGCCTGCTGATAGGCGGCGGACTGTTGCTGATGGTCGTAGCCGGACTGATCTGGAACCAGGTTCGCCTCGCGCGCGACACCGACGAGTTGAAGGCGCTCAAACACGAGCCGATCGCGTCGTTCACGCCCTTCGGGTTCAAGCGCACCAACACCGACCAGAAGGATGATCACACGGTCTGGCGCGGCGAGAACTCGGAAGTCGACGATCCGCGCGTGTACGTGCACGTCTCCTACATCCGCCCGGGTGCCACCGATCAGCAGGTTGCGGCAGCGATCGCCGCCGTGACCGCTGAGGCCAAGCGCCAGGGCTTCGGTGATCAGCTCACCCGGCCCGGATACCAGCTGAGCAAACCGGTCGGCAGGGAACGGCTCTGGTTCACGAGTCTCGACGGCAAGGTCAAGGGCTACACCAAGATCCTCGCGGAGTTCAAGGTCGAGCGGAGCGGGCCCGACGGAATACTCGTGACGCTCGACTACAACGGCGCTTTCACGGAGACGTCCCGGCGATGACGTTCGGAGACCTGATCCGGAACTGGAGGTTCTGCGGAGCGACCGCCCTCGCCGTTGCGCTCGGGGTCGCCGTTGCGCTCGGGGCAGGGCTGTTGGGCGGCAACTTCGATGAAAGCACGCTTGTGTTCGCAGTGCCGTTCGTCTCGATCCTGCTGCTGCTTCCCCTCGCCACGGTGGTCGAGCTCCGCTGGAGTGTCTGGCCGACCGCGGTGCTCGTGCTGGCCATCCACGTTGGCGCCTGGCTCCTGTTGACGGCGGGCTTCTTCGGCTGGACCGACGCCCGGTGGCTCGATGGTCAGGGGTTCTCGGCCGGCTCGCCCGGCGGGCTGTCGCTTGCGTTCGCGATCGTCTGCTGTGTCGCCGCGATCCCGCTCGGCATATCGACGCTGCTCGCCCCCGCGCTGACGTTCGCGGCCGGTCTTGAGCAACCGCTCGCGGTGGCCCGGCGGCTGCTCGCCCTTCCGGTCAGAACGGCGGGCGGGGTCCTGCTGATGCTCGTGACCGCGATCGGCGGATCGGCGGTCGCCGCCTATGCGGCGTTCGTGATTGCGTACATGGGCGGCGGGCCGGTCGGCCTGGTCGCGGTGCTGTTGATCGCGCTCGCCGGATCCGTCTCGGTGGCCGCAGTGACCGCGATGAACGTCGTGTGGCTGGCCGACATGCAGGCGCCGGCCCGGCCCGCACGGGTCCGGGTCGTGCTCGCGTGTGGAGCCCTGATCGCTGCGGGCCTCGGGCTTGTGGCAGGCGAGCGCCTCGACTACACAGACGTGAGCAGGCCGCTGACCCTCGTCGAAAGGGACGCGATGACGAAGTTCATGCCCAGCGGCGGCCAACTGCAGAACGAGATCCGGAGCAAGCGTGGCCACGACGGCGCCCCGCAGATCGATCGGAGCGGGACGATGTACGAGCGCAACCCGATGGTGATGCGCTCGTTTCTGCTGTCCGGCGACGCTCGGGCGGCTGCGGATGAAGCCGCGGCGGCGGCAACTGCAGCGGGCTGGCGGATCCAAGACAAGCATGACCCTTACAGCAGCACCGTGAGCTACAGCGGGACGCGCACGCAGGACGGGACCGACCTGGAGCTGTCGATCTCGGCGACCGGGAGATTGCAGTGTCCGCCGGTCGACGACAACCCGTTCTGCCACGGGTCCGAGCTCCGTGTCGAGGTGCGCTCAGAATGGGAGCGAGATCCCGAGACGCGCGAGCTGGCGAAGGAGCCGATGGCCGCATACGTCCCTCCGGGCACCACGGCCGCCCGATCGCAGGAATACGGGCCGACCTCCATCTCGCGCCAGTTCTACGTGCTCAAGCCGGCGGGCAGGCAGAAGGTGCTAGACGCGGCGACTGCCGCCGCCGAGGCCGCGCAGTCCAACGGCTGGCGACAGTCGGTGACCGGTGAGCACCTTTGGGTCGGGGAGAAGCGCGACGGCGATCAGCTGCTCCGTCTCCGGATCGACACCGACCTGCTCAAGGGTGCGTCAGGCAGCTACATCGATGACAAGGAGGGGTTCGTGAAGATCCTGATTGCGAAGGTCGATCGCTAGCCGCCCTGCACCGCGGTCAGCACCTCGACCACCTGACCGTCGCGGAGCGTCTGCGCCGGCCAGGCGCTGCGCGGCACGACCTCGCCGTCGACGGCGACCGCGACGCCGCGCGGCGGCGCATCGAGCGCGCCGAGCAGCTCGGCGATCGTGAGCGGCGGCGCGAGCGGCGAGGGCTCACCGTTGACGGTCAGCGTCATGCGGCCACCCCTCGGACAAGCTCGGCGACGACCATCTCGGCCGTGACCGGGGCCATCAGCACGCCGCCGCGGAAGTGGCCGGTGGCCCGGAAGATGCGATCGTCGCTCGGGTCGGGACCGATCAGCGGCCGGTTGTCCGGCGTCGCCGGCCGGAAGCCGACGACCGTCTCCTGCAGCTCCAGCTCGAGCAGTCCGGGCACAAGCTCGGCGGCGTCGCGGAGCAGGTCGTGGAGCGCCAGCACGGTGACCGCCTCGTTGAAGCCCTGCTCCTCGGCGGTCGCGCCGAGGTAGTAGCGGCCGTCGCCGCGCGGCACCAGATACCCGGGGATCGGCACCGCCCAGCGCAGCACCCGCTCGATCAGCCCCGGGCCACCCGGATCGCGCAGCATCAGCGCCTGACCCTTGACCGGCCGGACCGGCTCGCCCGACCAGGCGCCGCGCGCGTTGACCACGCACCCGGCATCGAGCCCTGCGAGGTCGGAGACCTCGGAGCCGGTGTGGATCACGACGTCGGCCCGGCGGCAGGCCTCGGCGAGCGCAGCGACCACCGCGCGCGGCTCGACGCTGTGGTCGTCGGGCAGCGAGACGGCGCCGCGCAACCGCGGCGTCAGCCCCGGCTCGCGCGCACGCGCCTGCGAACCGAGCAGCGGCTCGACGGCCAGGCCGAGGTGCCTGCGAAGCTCGGCCTCACGCTCGGCCCATGCCGCCTCGTCAGGGTCGCGCGCGACGAGCAGGGTGCCCGAGCGGCGATAGCCGACGAGCAGATCGCTTGCGGCCTCGAGTTCTGCGGCGAAGGCCGGCCAAGCCGCAGCGGCAGCCTGCCCGAGTGCGAGCACCTCCGGCTCCTGAGCGTCGGCCTCGGCGACCGGAGCGAGCATCCCGCCGGCGGCCTGGGACGACCCGCGACCGAGCTCAGAACCGCGTTCATGAAGCTCGACCTTCATGCCGGCGCCGGCGGCGCGCCAGGCGATCGCAAGGCCGATCACCCCGCCTCCGACGACCGCGACATCCGGACGCTGAGCCATCCCACGAGAGTACCCTGCAGAGCACCGAAGCCGACGTAG
>CAZYMM010000158.1:0-4942 GCA_964648515.1 uncultured Conexibacter sp. | reverse complement strand
GCGCCGCGGGCGGGCTCGCCGGCGGGCTCTGGGCCCGCTTCGGTGCGACGCTCGAGCCTGGCGCGGCGTTCGTGCTGACCGCGCTCGACTTCAACACGCGGATGCGTGCCGCCCGCTGCGTGATCGTCGGCGAGGGGCGCCTCGATGCGACATCGCTGGAGGGCAAGATCGCCGGCGAGATCGCGACCCGTGCCCGTCAGGCCGGGGTCCCCGCGCACGCGATCTGCGGCTCAATCGCGATCGGCCGCTTCGACGCGCGGATCCTCGACCTGCAGCTGCTGCTCGAGGCCGGAACGGTCGCCGGGCTCGAGGCCGCCGGCGAGCAGCTCGGCCGGGCGTTGACCGAGCGGCGCGCGTAACCGCGGCCACCGCGCGGTGGTAACAGCTACGCCTTGGCCGACCGCCGCACCCTGCCCGCCCCGCCCCCCGCGCTGCGCCGCGCCGCCGTGATCGGCGCGGGCTCGTTCGGCACCGCGATCGCGGTGCTGCTCGCGCGCGGCGGCGTGCGCACCAAGCTCCAGACACGCACGGCGGCACAGGCGTCCGAGCTCGAGCAGTGGCGCGAGAACCGCAACTACCTGCCCGGCGTCGAGCTGCCGAACCGGCTCGAGATCGGCGTGATCGGCGGCGGACTGCGGCGCTCTGACTACGTGCTGCTGGCGATCCCCTCGGCCCAGCTCGGCGACGCGATCGACGCGTTGCCGGAGGCCGGCCTCAACCGCCGCGCCAAGATCGTGTCGCTGTCGAAAGGGCTGGCACCGCCCGATGGTGTGCCGCCGACGCTGCTGTTGACCGCCCGCTTCGGCGCCGATCGCGTCGGCTGCGTCGGCGGGCCCGCCCACGCCCAGGAGATGGTCTGGGGCGGCGCCGCGCTCGTCTGCGCGTCGGCCGACGAGCGGCTGGCCCGCGAGCTGTCGTCGTTCTTCGCGCGGGCCGGAGTCGTCTGCGAACCGTCGAGCGACCCGATCGGCGTCGAGCTTGCCGGCGCAGCCAAGAACGCCGCCGCGCTGGCCTCGGGCGCCACGCAGCGCGAGGGCCTCAACGCCGCCGGCGCCGCCGCCGGCCACATCCTGCTCGAGGCCTGGCGCTACGCCGAGCGCCTCGGCGGCCGGCCCGAGACCTTCATCGGCCTGGCCGGGACCGGCAACCTCGTCGCGACCGCGCTGGCACCGCAGAGCCGCAACCGCCGCGCCGGCGAACTGCTCGGCAGCGGCGTTCCCGGTGCCGAGATCCCGGCCCGTGTCGGCCAGGCCGTCGAGTCGCTGGAGACCGTGCCGCTGCTTGCGCTCGCCTACCGTCGCGAGGGCGTCGACGCCCCGATCACGACCGGGCTCGCACAGCTCGTCGCCGGTGATATGCCGATGGAGGACTGGGTCGCGCTGGTCCGCACGACGACGCCGGAGACGACGAACTGGCGGACGAAGCGGCCGGGCGAGTTCGCCGAGCGCCTGCGCAACGCGCTGCGCATCCGCTAGCCACGCTGCCGAACAGGCCGAATTGCACGCCTGGGCGTGCAATTCGGCCTGTTCGGCAGTGCGCGCACCGAGGGCTGCCACGGCCCGGCCGGGACCGACTAGGGTCGGCCGATGGCCAGGCGAGGGATCAGGGAGCTTCGCGGACGCGAGGTGTTCATCACCGGCGCCGCGAGCGGCATCGGACGGGCGACGGCGATCGCCTGCGCTGCGCGCGGCGCCCGCGTCCACCTGACGGACATCAGCACAGGCGCGCTCGAGCAGACCGCCGCCGAGATCCGTGCCCGCGCCGGCGCGGTCGGCCACGTCGAGGCCGCCGACATCGCCGACCACGACGCCGTCCACGCACTGGCCGGCCGCATGACCACGAGCTACGGCGCGATGGACGTGATCATGAACATTGCCGGGATCGCCGAGTGGGGCACGATCCAGGGCACGCCGCACGACTCGTTCCGGCGCGTCATCGACATCAACCTGATGGGCCCGATCCACGTGCTCGAGGCGCTCGTGCCGCCGATGATCGACGCCCGCCGCGGCGGCCACATCGTCAACGTGGCATCGGCTGCGGCGATCATCGCGCTGCCCTGGCACGGCGCGTACTCGGCGAGCAAGTTCGGGCTGCGCGGCCTCTCGGAGGTGCTGCGCTTCGACCTGGCCCCGCACCGGATCGGCGTCAGCCTCGTCTGCCCCGGTGCCGTCGACACCGGCCTGACCGAGACGGTCAAGCTGGCCGGCGTCGAGACGACCGGCGAGGCCTTCTCGAGCGCGCGGCGGCGCTTCCAGCGGCGGGCTGTCTCGCCCGAACAGGCCGCCGCCGCGATCCTCAGGGGCGTGCGCAGCGGGCGCTACTGGGTCTACACGTCGGCCGACATCCGCGCCGCGCACCTGCTGCAGCGCTGGTTCCCGCCGGGGTACGTGCTGCTGATGACGGTGATCAACCGCGTCGCGAACCGCCTGATCCCCGAGGCGCGGCGGGCGCGAGCGTGAGCGGGCCGCGGATCGCACCCGGCTCACGCCGCGACATCGGCATCGCGGCCTGGGCGTTCAGTCACATCGCCGGGCGCGTCACCGGCACAAACCCGCCGCACATCTTCACGACGCTCGCGCGGACGCGGTCACTGTTTTGGGGCTGGCTGATCTTCGCCGGGCGGCTGATGCCGGGTGGACGGCTGCCGCGTCGCGAGTCCGAGCTCGTGATCCTGCGCGTCGCCGGCACACGCGGATCGGAGTATGAACTCGTCCAGCACCGGATCATGGGCCGGCGCACCGGACTGACCGCCGACGAGATCGCGCGCGCTGAGAGCGGAAGCGCCGACGGCTGGAGCGAGCCCGACGCGACCCTGATCGCAGCGACCGACGTGTTGCTCGCCGAGCGCGACCTCGACGATGCGACCTGGGCCCGCCTGCGGCGCCACTTCGACGAACGGACGTGCATCGAGCTGCTGATGTTGGTCGGCCACTACGACATGCTTGCGACCGCTCTGCGCGTAATGCGGGTTCGGTCCGACACGCCACGCACTCGCCGGTCGTAGCCTTGGCCGCAGTGGCGGCAGGAACGCGCGACAGACCAGCCAGCGCCCCCTGGCGTGCGCTGCTTAGCGCCGGCCGCGACGACGGCCGGCTCGCCGGCGAGGCGTTCGAGGGCCGGCGCCAGGCGCGGACCGCGCCGCTGCCGGCAGAGCTGCATCCGAAGCTCGCTGCCAGCCTGCGGGCCGCCGGGATCGAGCGGCTCTACTCACATCAGGCGCAGGCCTGGGAGGCAGCCGCAGAGGGCCCGTTGATCGTCACGACCGGCACCGCGTCGGGCAAGTCGATGTGCTTCAACCTCCCGGTCCTCGACGTGCTGCTGGCCGACCCGAAGGCGCGGGCGATCTACCTCTACCCGACAAAGGCGCTGGCCCAGGACCAGGCCCGCGGACTGCACGCGCTCGGCCTCGGCGACGCGCTGCGGCCCGCGATCTACACCGGCGACACGCCGCGCGAGCAGCGCGCCGACATCCGCCGCCGCGCGAACCTGATCCTGACCAACCCGGACATGCTCCACGTCGGCGTGCTGCCCAACCACGGCGCATGGGGCGACCTGATGCAGAACCTCGCCGCGGTCGTGATCGACGAGGCCCACGTCTACCGCGGCGTCTTCGGCTCGCACGTCGGCAACGTGCTGCGGCGCCTGCGGCGGATCGCCGCCGCCTACGGCAGCGCGCCGCGGTTCCTGCTCGCCAGCGCGACGATCGCCAACCCGGTCGAGCTCGCCGAGGGACTGACCGGACTGGACGCGATCGCGCGGATCGAGGAGGACGGTGCGCCGGCCCCGCCCCGCCGCATCGTGATGTGGAACCCGCCGCTGACCGACGCCGCGCTCGGCACCCGCCGCTCGGCGCTCGGCGAGGCCGCCGACGTGCTGACCGAGCTCGTCACCGGCGGCGCACGCACGATCTGCTTCGTGCGCTCGCGCCGGGCCGTCGAGCTGGTCGCCTCGATCACCGCCGAGCGGCTGTCCGAGCATGCGCCGGATCTGGCGGGCCGTGTCGCCCCGTACCGCGCCGGCTACACGGCGGCCCAGCGCCGCGAGCTCGAGCAGCGTCTGACAGCAGGCGAGCTGCGCGCGGTCGTAACGACCGATGCGCTCGAGCTCGGGATCGACATCGGCACGCTCGACGCGGCGGTCGTTGTCGGCTTCCCGGGAACGGTCGCGTCGCTGCGCCAGATGTGGGGCCGGGCGGGGCGGCGCGGTGAGGGACTGGCGATGTACATCGCCGGCGAGGACGCGCTCGACCAGTACTTCTGCCGCCACCCGGACGAGTTCCTCGATCGTGCCGTCGAGGCCGCGTTCGTCAACTACGAGAACGAGCAGATCCACGACCCGCACCTAGTCTGCGCCGCCTACGAGGGGCCGATCGACGCCGGCGCGGCGATCGAGCGTGAGATCCTCGGCCCGCGGCTGCGCGCGCACTGCGAGCACCTCGTAGCAGCCGGCGCACTGCGCGATCGTGGCGGGCACTTCGTGCCGCGCGACCGTGAGCGCTTCCCGGCCGCCTCGGTGTCGCTGCGCTCCGCATCGGCCGAGCAGGTCGCGATCGTCGAGCTCAGCTCCGGTGAGCTGCTCGGGACGGCCGAACGGTCACGGGCGCCGTCGACCGTCCACGACGGCGCCATCTACCTGCACCTCGGCCGCCGCTACCGCGTCGAATCGCTCGACCTCGACAGCTCGCGCGCACTGGTCGCCCCCGACGACAGCGGCACCTACACGCAGCCGAAGAAGGAGACGACGACGTTGATCGAGCGGCTGCTCGACCGCCGCGATGTGCTCGGCGTGACGCTCAGCTTCGGGCTCGTCGCGGTGACAGACGTGGTTACCGGCTACCAGCGCAAGCTGATCGGCGACCACAGCGTGATCGGCGCTCAGGCACTCGAGCTGCCGCCGAGCACCTACACGACCCAGGCGCTCTGGTGGGAGCCGACGTCCGACC
>CAZYMM010000157.1:0-4952 GCA_964648515.1 uncultured Conexibacter sp. | reverse complement strand
CCCGACGATCGCACGCCGTGGCCGCTGTGGCCGGCGAAGTTCCGCCTCTCGTATGCGATGGAGGAGGCCCGCGTGCTCGAGCTCGGCGAGCAGGACTTCTCGATCGTGACCTCCTCCTTCGAGCCCGGCCCCGACGGCCACGTCGCCGTGCTGCACTACGCGCACGCCGAACCGGCACCGCCGTTCGCACCGGTCGCCGGCAGCGAGGGCGAGTTCAAGGCCGATCTCGTGCTGTTGGCGATGGGCTTCCTGCACCCCGAGCACGAAGGCGTCGTCGAGCAGCTCGGGCTCGAGCTCGATGCCCGCGGCAACGTCGCGGCGCCGGTCTACGCGAGCTCGGTCCCCGGTGTCTTCGCCGCCGGCGACGCGCGGCGCGGCCAGTCGCTGATCGTCTGGGCGATCAACGAGGGCCGCCAGGCGGCCCGGGTCGCCGACCGCTACCTGCACGAGCTCGCGCGCGAGCGCGGCGGAGAGCCGGTGCTGTCGGGTAACCACGAGCCGCAGGACGAGGGCGCCGACGCCGGGCCGCCCCAGCACGCCCAGGGCGCGATCGTCGTCGACAGCCCCTGAACCGGCGCCGAAACCGGTCGAGTGGCGTTCAACTATCGCTGGGCGGGGGCTGCGACGCCACTCGACGCGTCGTAGGCTGGTGAGGCGGTGCCCACGTTCTGCCGTCACAACCGCCTCGTCGAGAACTGCGCGATCTGCTCGCGCCGCGGACGGGTCGATCTCAGTGCCGCCGGCGGCGGCCCCGCGCGTGCGGCCGGGACGCCGAAGCGCCGCGAGCGTTCGGCGCCGGCACGCAGCGGTGCCGCCCGTAGGCCACCGCGATCGTCCGCCGGGACGATGACGGTGCGCAGGCTCGATCGGGCCGGCGATGACGGCTACGACAACGAGCTGCTCCCCGGCCTGCGCGCGTCGGCCGATGCTGCCCGTCTGGCGTGGGAGCTCGTCGCTGCCGCGGCGCGGCTCGATGCGCTCGCAGACGCGCCGCCGGTCACGCTCGACGACCTGCTCCCCGGCGCGCCTGCCGCCGCGGAGCTGATCGCCGGCGCGACCACGCCCGAGGCGCGCTTCGACCGTGCCTATGAGCGCCTCGCCCGTACCGGTATGAAACGCGCCGAGCGCGTGCGGGCTCTGATCGAGGCGCACGCCCGTGGCCTGCTGCCGGAGGTGTCCCCGTGGACGCTGCGGCTGGCCGACGCTCAGGCGTCCGATCCGGTGCTCGTCGGTGCCAAGCGTGCGCTCGGCATCGGCGATCCGGTGCTGCTCCAGCGTCGCCTGCGCGCGCTGTGCGCCGCCTGCGAGGTGCCGGTGGCGGCAGCCGAGCAGGCGCTGGAGCGGTGGTCGACAGCGGCTGCCGGCAGCGCGACCGAGCCCGAGGGGACGATCGACGCAGGCCATCTGGCAGTTGCACGAGCAGCGGTCGGGGTTGAGACTCCGGTTGATGGTGTGTAGTTGCAACGACTCGAATAACTGTTATTCTGGCTGACTGATTGCACGGTGGCGCCGTTATACACGGTGTCCGCCAGCGGACGTCGGAGGGGCTCCAGGGGGGAGAACTTTCGGCACTGCGGGCCTTAACCGTGCGAGTTGTCGACCAGGGGGGAACTGAACTTGGGGGAGGGGCTCGCCGAGCCGGGGACTCGGCGCCGATCGCCGCTGGGCGAGACCGAGCGGTTCATCGTCGACGTGCTCGCGCAGAACGCCGATGCGCTGATGCGCACGGCCGAGCGCAACAGCCTCTGTCGCGACGACGCCAACGACGCCTACCAGCGCGCGATGGAGGTCTTCACGCGGCGCGCGGACCGGCTCGACCGTCGTGGCGTCGTGCCCTGGCTGCACACCGTCATCCGTCACGAGGCGTTCGCCGTCCGCAGCGCGCGGCGTGACGTCGGCTCGAGGTGCGTGGGAGCCGACGAGGATCGCATCGACCTCGAGGCCAGCCCACCAGAGGACCGCGTGATCAGCACCGACCGCACAGCCCGTGCGACCGAGGCGCTCAAGCAGCTGAAGGCCGACGAGCTGCGCGCGATCTGGCTGCGCGCGCTCGGACTCTCCTACGAGGAGATCCGCACCGAGACCGGCTGGACCCGGACCAAGATCAACCGCTGCCTGGCCGAGGGGCGCACACGCTTCCTCGATCACTACTCGGGGATCGAGACCGGCGCGGTCTGTCGCCGCTGGGCTCCGGTGCTTTCCGCGATGGTCGATGGCGAGGCGAGCAGCAAGGAGGTGCTGGCGGTCCGCCCGCACCTGCGCAACTGTCCGTCCTGCCGGGCGACGCTGCGTGAGCTGACGCGAGCCGAGCGTTCGATCGGCGTCGTGATCCCACTCGGGATCGTCGGTGTCGCGGCCAAGGCGGCGGGGCTCGCCGATCGCGTCCTTCCGGTGGTCGCGAACTCCGACGCCACGGTCGCCGCCGGCGGCGCCGGATCGCTGGCGATCGTGATCGCCAAGGTCACGGGCGTCGTCGCCGTCGCGACGACCTCGCTGGTGGTCGCGACCCACGAGGGCGCGCGTCCCGAAGGGCGCCCGCAGCGGCAGGCCCCGGTGACGCAGCCGACGATGGCGGCGTCGCCATCGGCCCAGCCTGCGGCTGTGCCGGCACGCGTACCGGCCACGACCACTGCCGCGCGCTCGAAGCGTCCGCTGAGGACCACCCGGCAGGGGCCGCCCGTCCACCCCGGCGGCGGGGAGTTCGTGCCGCCGCAGACTGCGACCGTGGCGCCGGCCGCCCGGTCGCAGCCGACCCGCGCCGCTCAGCCGCCGTCCCGCGCGGCACACGAGTTCACGCCATGACACACCGCCCGAAAGGACCGAGACCGATGCTCACACGAATCCTGTGCCGGCTGCCGATAGCGCTGACCCTGGCGGCGCTCCTGCCGGTCCCGGCTGTCTCAGCTGGAACCTACACGCATCGTGCATGCAGCAGCGGCGATTCCCAGCTGAGCGGTCAGGGTGCCGGGTGGTTCGGCGAGGACCCAGCGCCGCAGCTCGGCACCGTCGTCGTAAACGGTTGTCCCGGTTCGGGATTGGGGCTGGCGATCAACGGCGCCGAGGGGCACTCCGGCGCCGGCCTGCCCGCAGGGGCCGGTGTCGAGATCGGTGACGGGCCGGGCTGGCGTTATCGGCCGCCCGCCGGCACGCGGGTGCTGGCGTTGTCGGGGGACCGTGTCGGCTGGCTGCGTCCTGCGGACGGGACTGTCGGCGTGGCGCTGACCGTCAGGGGCGATGGCCGGCTGCTGCAGCGCTTCGGCTATCAGGACAACCCGGTGCTGATGACGCGGACCCGCATGCTGCTGCCCGGGCTGTCGGAGAGCTCGCTGCTGATCAAGCTCGAATGTGCGGGTAGCGAAGGACGCTGTGTGGGGCCTTGGGACTGGGGTTGGTTCGATCTGCGCAGCGTGGACGTGACGATTGCCGACGATCAGCCGCCGGTGGCCGTCGGTGCTCCTACCGGGATGCTGGCCATGCGGCAGTCGCTGTCCGGTGTGGTGGACTTCGCCGTCGAGCTCGGCGACGCCGGCGGCGGTGTGCGCCAGCTGCAGCTGCTCGTGGATGGCGATCCGCTGCAGACGATCGCGGCAGCCGGCGGGCGCTGTGATCCGGTTGCCGGTCAGGCCGGTTCGTGGGTCTTCACGGCTGCGCAGCCCTGTCCGACAGCGGCTCAGATCAGCGCCACCTTCGACAGCCATCTCGTCGCCGACGGCGGGCACGATATCCGTCTCGTCGCCATCGACGCCGCCGGCAACTCGACGAGCGTCTTCCACGCGACGCGGACCGTCGACAACGCGCTGCCGCTGCCGATGCGGCCACCGGGGTTTGCGGCCGACGCCGATCTCAGCCGGCCCCGCATCGGGGTGGCGATCGACGGCGACGGCGGTGACTGGGATCGCGCCGACACCACGGTCGCCTATCAGTGGGAGCGCTGTGACGCCGCGGCCAGCCGCTGCCGGCCGATCGATGGCGCGACATCGGTCCGCTACACGCCGGTGGCGGCTGATGTCGGCTCGCGGCTGAGGCTGGTGGTCACCGCGACGCTCCCGGGCGGCAGCCGGTCTGAGCCGACCCCGCCGACCGGCGTCGTCGTTACGGCCTTGGCCGGGGCCCAGTCGAGTTGTGCGGGCGCGCTGCGGCTCGTGCGCAGCGGCAGCGGCACCGTCCGCGCCCGTTACGGCGTGCGCTCGCCGGTCAGGCTGACGCTGACCTGCGGCGAGGATCGCGAGCCGGTGGCCGGTGCGCGCCTGCTCGTCCGCACGCAGGTTGCTGGGAGCGCCAGCACCGGCACGACGAGGGTGATGCGCACCGACCGCAACGGCCGCGCGCAGCTCGACGTGGGCCGCGGGCCGTCCCGGACCTTGACCGTAACCGTCACCGGGGAGGACGTGGCCCCGTTGCGGATCGGCGTCGTCGTCCGCGGTCGCGTCACGCTCGCGGTCCGCCAGGTGGGCAGCCTCGCGCACTTCAGCGGGCGAGTGGCCGGTGGCCACCTGCCGCGCCGCGGCGTCACGATCGAGCTGCAGTGGCTGGACGGCTCACGCTGGCGCCCCGTCGCGTCGATCGTCACCGGTCGCCGCGGTAGGTTCACCTACAACTATCGCTTCTCGTCGCGGGCGCGCGGGTTCCGATACAGCTTCCGCGCGGTCGTCACGCGGGGGCAGATCGACTATCCGTTCGCTCCGGGTCGTTCCGGCGTGCGCAGGGCAGGCCTCTGAGCACCGGTCGTGAACATCCGCAGGATGCGGGCCGCGGTCCCCGCACCGTGCGAAAATCCACGCCGGTGCCGTCCGGCCCCGGGCGTACGGTGCGCCGCGGGATGGCGCTCTGCTTCATCGAACCGAAGGATGCGATCCGGGTGATCGCCGAGTCGATCGGCCGCGACGCCCGTCGCCAGCTACTCGGTGAGGTCGTTCGTGCCTGGGTCGACGAGATCCCCGAGCAGGAGCTCG
>CAZYMM010000156.1:0-4953 GCA_964648515.1 uncultured Conexibacter sp. | reverse complement strand
AGCTTGAAGCGCTTCTTGGCGCCCGAGTGGGTCTTCATCTTCGGCATGGCGTGAGTCGGGCAGGATAGCGGGCGCGGGCCCGTTGCCATTCAGGGCAATCCGGCTACTGCGCGACCTCGCCGTCGGCGCTACCGGCGGGAACCGGCTCGGCGACCGGTTCTGGCGCCGCAGTGGCGGCATCGCCCTCGCTGTCGCCCCCATCGCCACCGTCCAGCGCCGCGGCCTCCTGAGCCTCGATCAGGGCGGCGCGCGCCTTCTCCTCCAGGACCTTATCGATCGTGCCGTTGAGCACCGCCTTCGACGGTCCCAGCAGCATCGTCATGTTCTTGCCCTCAAGGTTCGGGTGCTGCTCGACGACGCCGAAGTCCTCCAGTTCGGCGGCGACGCGGTCCAGGATCCGCTTGCCGAGCTCCGGGTGTGTGATCTCACGGCCGCGGAACATGATCGTGATCTTGACCTTGTCCTTGTGGCGCAGGAAGCGCTCGACGTGGCCCTTCTTGGTCGCGTAGTCGTGCTCGGCGATCTTCGGCCGGAACTTGATCTCGCGGATGTTAATCGTGGTCTGGTGCTTCTTGGCGGCCTTGGCCTTCTGCGCCTGCTCGTACTTGTACTTCGAGTAGTCGAGCACGCGGCAGACCGGCGGCCGGGCCTCGGGCGCGACCTCGACGAGATCGAGGTCGCGATCCTGGGCGTACTTGAGCGCCTGATCGGTCTTCATCACACCGACCTGCGAGCCGTCCTCGCCGATCACGCGAACCTCGGGGACCCGAATCCGGTCGTTGGTGCGGGTCGTATCCCGCTCCGGCATCCGCCGGTCGAACCTGCGCGGGACCGGCACTAGGCGTTGTTCCCACGCATCTGGATCCGTGCGCGGCCTTCAGTCTTGGAGCGAGTCAACGGAGCGATTATACGCACCGGAGGCGGCGCCCACCACAGGGCCGACGACAGCGGCGGCCGCTGTCGTCGAGCGGTCGGTTGGGCCCGGACGTCCGGGCCCAACCGACCACTCGACGAGCGTGTCCGCGTGCGGACGTGACGGGGGCGAGTTTTCGGGTGCCCGGCCCTCTTGTCTACATGGAGCAGATCGCCAGGCTCGCGAGCGTTCAGCACGGGGTTGTCGGCTATCAGCAGCTGCTGGCGCTGGGCCGCTCGCGGCAGGCGATCGGGCGGCTGCACGCCACCGGCTATCTGCACCGCGTCCACCCCCGCGTGTACGCGGTCGGCCATCGTGCGCTGTCGGCCGACGGCGTGCGGATGGCGGCGTCGCTGTCGGTGCGAGGCGGTTCGCCGGTTGCGCGCCACTCCGCCGCTGCACACCTTTCGCTGAGCAGACGTCACCCCAGGCACGGACTGGTCGAGGTCGCAGTCCCGGCGTCGGAGGCCGGCCGGCGTCGGGACGTGCGGGTCCTGCGACTCGCATCGCTGGAACCGAGCGATCTGATCGTCGAACGCGGCGTCCTGTGTACGTCCGTTGCCAGGACGCTGGTCGACCTGGGGTCGGTCCTGAGCGAGCACGACCTCGCGATAGCGATCCGCGAGGCCGAGTTCCAGCGGCGCCTGGACCGTGGCGCGGTCGCGCGCATCCTCGCCTCGATCTCGCGACCACGCGGCTGCCGGACGCTGAGACGCCTGCTTGACCTGCCGGCCGATCGCATCCCGATGACCAGGCTGGAGCGGCACTTCACCCAGCTCGCGACCGACGCCTGCATCGGTCAGTTCGTGTTGCAGCAGAAGTTCTTGATCGGTGATCCGGCTCAGCAGATCACGGTCGACTGCTGCTGGCCCGAGCTCGGCCTAGTCGTCGAGGTCGACGGCCCGCACCACAGGCTGCCGGCGTTCGTCAAGCGCGACGGCGAACGGGACGCCGGCCTGCGCGAGCTGGGCCTGACGATTGTGCGGGTGCCCGATGACGACGTCTACGAGCATCCGAACGCAGTGATCCGCACCCTCCGCGCGTCGAGTGGTCGGTCAGGCCCGGACGTCCCGGCCTGACCGACCACTCGACGCTCAGGGGGCCGGTGGCGCGGGCACCGCTTCGGCGACCAGACGGTCGCGCAGCGCCGCTACCGCGATGGCGCCCTCGTCCTCGCCCCCGTGGCGACGCACCGACACCGTGCCCTCCTGCGCCTCGCGATCGCCGACGACCAGGATGTAGGGGATCTTCCCCAGCTCGGCCTCGCGGATCTTACGGCCGACCGACTCGCCGCGGGCGTCGAGCTCGACGCGCAGTCCCGCCTCGCTGAGCAGCTCCAGCGCCGCGCGTGCGGCAGGCTCGTGACGGTCGGCGATCGTCAGCACGCGTGCCTGCACCGGCGTCAGCCAGAACGGGAACTCCCCGCCGTAGTGCTCGATCAGGATGCCGATGAAGCGCTCGAAGCTGCCGAGCATCGCGCGATGGATCATCACCGGACGGTGCTCGGCGTTGTCGGCGCCCGTGTAGGTGAGGTCGAACAGCTCGGGCATCGAGTAGTCGAGCTGACAGGTGCCGAGCTGCCAGGAGCGACCCAGGGAGTCGCGCATGTGCAGGTCGATCTTCGGTCCGTAGAAGGCGCCGTCGCCGGGATTCAGCCGGTAGTCGAGACCCGCGGCCTGCAGTGCGCTCTCGAGCGCGGCCTCGGCACGGTCCCACATCTCGTCGCTGCCGACGCGTTTGTCGGGCCGGGTCGAGAGTTCCAGGACCGGGTCGAAACCGAACAGCTCGTAGAGCGCAAAGCCGAAGTCCAGGACCGCCCGCACCTCGCCCTCGATCTGCTCCTCGGTGCAGAAGATGTGGGCGTCGTCCTGGGTGATGTGACGGACGCGCATCAGCCCGTGCAGCGTGCCCGACGGCTCATGGCGGTGGACGAGGCCCTGCTCGGAGTAGCGGATCGGCAGGTCGCGGTATGAGCGCCGCTCGGCCTTGTAGAGCCGCGTGTGGCCCGGGCAGTTCATCGGCTTGATGCCCATCGGCCGCGTCTCGACCTCGGTGAAGTACATGTTGTCGCGGTAGTTCTCCCAATGACCGGACTGCTTGAACAGCTCGACGTCGAACAGGATCGGCGTCTTGACCTCTTCGTAGCCGCGGCGCCTGTTCTCGGTCCGCCAGAGGTCGGTCAGCCCGTTCCAGACCGCCATTCCGGCCGGCAGCCAGAACGGCATCCCCGGTGAGCACTCGTTGAACATGAAAAGGCCCTGTTCACGGCCGAGCTTGCGGTGGTCGCGGGCGCGCGCCGCCTCCAGCAGCTCCAGGTGCGCATCGAGATCCTTGCGCTTGAAGAACGCGGTCCCGTAGATCCGCGTCAGCATCGTGTTGGCCGAATCGCCGCGCCAGTAGGCGCCGGCGACCGACTGCAGCTTGAACGCGCCGATCCGCCGCGTACTGTCGGCGTGGGGACCGCGGCAGAGGTCGGTGAACGGACCGTTGGTGTACAGCGAGACCGAGGTGGCTCCCTGGCGGGCGACGAGATCCTCGATCAGCTCGACCTTGTAGTCCTGGCCTTCGCCGCGGAAGCGCTCCAGGGCCTCTGCGGGCGTGACGTCCTCGCGCGCGAACCGTTCGGCGGCGACGATGTGCTCGGCCATCCTGGCCTCGATCGCGGGCAGATCGTCCTCGCCCACCGTGACGCCCTCGGGGAACTCGAAGTCGTAGTAGAAGCCGTGCTCGATCGGCGGCCCGATCGAGATCTTGACGCCCGGGTAGAGCTCCATCACCGCTGCTGCGAGGACGTGCGCGCAGTCGTGGCGGATCAGCTCCAGCGCCTCGTCGCCGGAGCGGTCGGTGAGGATCGCGATCGCCGCTCCGTCGGGCAGCGGCCGCGCGAGGTCGCGCAGCTCACCGTCGACGCTGATCGCCAGCGCGGCCTTGGCGAGTCCGGGCCCGATCGCGGCAGCCGCGTCGGCTCCGGTCGCGCCGCCGGGGAGATCGAGCACCTTGCCGTCGGGAAGCGTCGCCTGCATCGCGCCCAATCCTACGAACCGGCGAGAATGACGACCATGGATGCCCTGACCCTCCGCGGCGAGTTCCCGGTTCTCGCCCGCACCGCCTATCTGAACGCCGGCACCTGCGGGCCGCTGCCGCAGGCTGCCGCCGATGCGGGCGCCGCCGCGATCGCCACCGATCTGCGCGAGGGGCGCTCGGGCGGATACTACATGCGCCTGGCGGAACGCGGGTGGCAGCTGCGTGAGCGCTACGCACGGCTGCTCGGTGCCGATACCGCCGCCGTCGCGCTGACCGCCGGCAGCAGCGACGGGATCGCGCGCGTGATCGGCGGCTTGGCGCTCTCCCCCGGCGACGAGATCGTCACCGCCGACGACGAGCATCCGGGCCTCTACGGGCCGCTGATCGACGCCCGCGACCGGTGCGGCGTGACGGTCACGACGGTGCCGCTCGCCGACCTCGCGGCGGCTGTCGGTCCGCGCACGCGACTCGTCGCCTGCTCGCACGTCGCCTGGTGCAGCGGCCGCCATGCGCCGGTGGCCGAGCTGCGTCAGGCCTGCGGCGAGCGTGTGCCGCTGCTCCTAGACGGGGCGCAGTCGGCGGGCGCGGTGCCTGTCGACACCGGCGCCCTCGGCGCCTCGTTCTATGCCGGGTCGGGTCAGAAGTGGCTCTGCGGCGCGGTCGGCACGGGGATGCTGTGGGTGGCGCCGCAGTGGATCGAGCGCCTGGCGACGCCGGCGCTCCACTACGGATCGATGGCCGGTCAGGCGCGCGGACTTGGCGCAACACCGGCAGCCGGCGCGGTGCGCTTCGATGCCCCGTCGCTCGACCTGCTGTCGATCGAGCTGTCGCTCGCTGCCTTCGACGTGCTCGAAGCGTTCGGCTGGGAGCGGGTGTTCGCCGGCGCAGCGGCGGGCGCGGAGCGGCTGGCCGCGGCACTCACAGAGACCGGCCACGAGGTCGCAGAGCGCGATCCGGGTCCGCTCGTCGCCTGGGCCGCCGGCGACCACAGCTTCACCTTCCACGGCGGCACGAGC
>CAZYMM010000155.1:2083-5021 GCA_964648515.1 uncultured Conexibacter sp. | reverse complement strand
GTGCGGACGACGCCGGCACGGAAGTCGACCTCGACGTCGCTCAGCAGGTCGTGGCAGCAGAGCAGGAAGTTGCGCCGGTAGGCGCGGGTGTGGAAGCCGATGATGTCGTTGGCGAGCAGCCCGTGGTAGAGCGCGTCGCGGATCCGGCGCGGCAGCACCCGCCAGGCGTCGGGCTGGGTCCACGGGATGTGGACGAAGTGGTGCAGGAACACGTCGGGACGCGCGGCGCGCAGCATCGCCGGCAGCGTGTAGAGGTGGTAGTCGTGGACCATCACGACCGGCTCTGAGACGCCCTCGATCTCCTCGCGGATCGCGCGTGCGAGATCGCCGTTGACGACCTGGTAGCCATGGTCGAAGGCGTCGATCTCGTTGAGGCGGATGTCCGGTGCGTTGCTGAGGTCCCAGAGGTAGTGCTGGATGAACCACAGCATCGGGTTGGCGAAGATGTTGTAGAAGCGCTCGTAGGCGGCGGGGTCGGACTCGACGAGCTTGAGCTCGTAGCGGCTGCCGCCCGGCGTGGTGACCGCGAACGGCCCGCGCGCCTCACGGGCGCGGACGACGTCGCCTGCGGTCATCGTCGACGCGACCCAGAGCAGCTCGCGATGCTCGGCAAGGCCCGTCAGCGCGGTCACCAGGCCGCCGGTGCCGCGCTTGAAGCCGCCGTCGTCGCCGAACGTGACCGGGCCGCGGTTGGAGACGAGGATCAACCGCGGCTGCTCAGCGGAACCGGGCACGACCCCAGCGTACCGGCGCGGTGCCGGTCAGCGTGACGCCGGCGGCTGCAGGTCGAGCGTGAACTGCGTCAGGCCCGGCCGGCTCTCGACCCGCAGCTCGCCCGACATCCGTGTCGCGAGCTCGCGGGCGATCGCCAGGCCGAGCCCGGTTCCCTGCGTGTCGTCGGTGGTCGCGAACGGTTCGAAGATCGTCGGCAGCACGGTGCGGCCGATCCCCGGCCCGTAGTCGGCGACGCCGAGCCGCGGCCGTTCGCCGCGACGCGCGGCTGCGATCACGACGTCGGTCCCCGGCGGCGTGTGCGCGAGCGCGTTGGCGACCAGGATCCGCAGCACCTGCCGCACCCGCTCGGGGTCACAGCGCGCGTCGAGCGGGTCGGGCGCCAGCCGCAGCTCGATGTGGGCGTCGTGGGCGCCGGCCCGCGGTTCGAACTCGGCCGCGATCTCCCGCGCGAGCTCGCGCAGGTCGACGGTGGACTCGTTGAGCTCGAGCGCGCCCGACTCCATCTTCGAGAGGTCGAGTAGGTCGGTCGCGAGCTGCTGGAGCCTGTTCATCTGGGTTCGCAGCTGGGCTACGAAGCGACGCCGGTCGGCCTCCGGGACGCTCTCGTCCTCGATCAGCTCGAGGAAGCCGCCGAGGGAGAACAGCGGTGTGCGCAGCTCGTGCGAGGCGGTCGCGATGAAGCGTTTGCGAGCCGAGTCGAGCTCGTCGAGCTGGATCCGCATGTCCTCGAGCGCACGCGCGAGCGCGCCGAGCTCGTCGGCCGGCCCGGCCGGGAACGGCGTGCCCGGCTCGCCGGCGGCGACGCGGCGCGCGACCTGCTCTAGCTGTGTGATCCGGCGCGTCAGCCGGCGGCCCGCCAACAGCCCGCTGGCCAGCGCCAACAGCAGCACGATCAACGCGGGCCAGATCAGCGCGCGGCCGATCGCGGCGGCGATCGCATCGCCGTTGGGGAGCGGGCGGCTGGCTACGAGCACCGTGCCGCCGGCTCCTCCCAGCGGCACCGCCGACTGTCCGACCCGCCCGTCCTGGCCGCTCTCGACCGCTGTCCGGACGGCGCCGTCGTCGGCGGCCTCTGTCGCGGCCCCGAAGCGCAGATCATTGTCGGCCCCGGCTCGGCGCGAGTCGGCGATGACGCGCGGGTCGCCGTCCGCGGTCATGCCGACCAGCGTCACGCGTGCGTCGACCTGTCGCGCCTGGTTCCTGACGAGCGCCTGGAGCCGCACCGCCGGCGTGCCGGCGGCGAGCGCACGCTGTGCCTCCGGGGCGAGCCGGCGGGCGGTCGCAGTCAACTCGCCGAGCACGTCGTCGCGGACGCCACGGCGGGTCGCCGGCGCCAGCGCGATCGCGATCGCGACGATCACGACCAGCGCGATCGTCGCCACCAGCGCGGTCAGGCACGGCCCCAACCGGCGCAATTCTCAGGCCACCATGTCCCGGAAGCGGTAGCCGGCGCCGCGCACCGTGAACAGGTACTCAGGCGCCTTGGCGTCCGTTTCGATCTTCTCGCGCAGATGGCGGATGTGGACGTCGATCGTGCGTGGGTCGCGATATGCGGCGTCACCCCAGATCCGGGTCAGCAGCTGCTCGCGGTCGAAGACGCGCCCGGGCTCGGCGGCCAGCACGCGCAGCAGCTCGAACTCGATGAAGGTCAGCACGACCGGCGCGCCGCGCAGCTCGACGCGGCGCTTGACGATGTCGAGCTCGAGCTCATGAATCCGCACGAGCGACTGCTGCTGCGCCGCCGGGGCGGCCGTCATCGCCTGGCGGCGCAGCAGTGCGCGTACACGGCTGCGGAACTCGCGCAGCGAGAACGGCTTGGTGATGTAGTCGTCGGCGCCGATCTCGAGCCCGAGCACCTTGTCGAGCTCGTCGGCCTTGGCGGTCAGCATGATGATCGGGACGGTCGAGCGGGCGCGGATCCGGCGGCAGACCGCGAGTCCGTCGATGCGCGGCATCATCACGTCGAGGACGACGAGGTCGTAGCACCCCTCGGCGTGGCGGTCGATCGCCTCGCGGCCGTCTTCGGCGAGCACCACCTCATGGCCGTCCTGCTCCAGCGGGTAGCTGAGTAGGGTCCGGATTGCCGCCTCGTCGTCTGCGATCAGGATCCGTGCCACGAGTGCGCTTCACTGTACGCCTGCATGCTGGATCCGCGGCTCTATCGCCTCGCCTGGCTGCCGGCGCTGCTGGCGATCCTGATCCT
>CAZYMM010000155.1:0-1983 GCA_964648515.1 uncultured Conexibacter sp. | reverse complement strand
ACCGTCGCCGGCCGCTCGTGACCGGGCTTTCGGACGGGCTCGGTCAGGCTCCGTTCCAGCTCGTGCGCACTGCTCAGGCAGCGATCCAGTCTGAGCTCGGCAGCTGGCCCGGCGGTCAGCGTGCGCTGGTGCAGGCGCTGCGGATGGCGGTGCCGATGACCGGCGGTGAGCAGGGCGCGTTCCTGCGTGCCGGGCTGCCCGCGATCCTGATCTCGGGCACCGGCGAGCATCCTCCGTCGCCGGCGGCGGCCGTCTCGGCCGATGCGCTCGGTGCGCTCGGGCGCGGTGCGCTGCGCACGCTCTACGCGCTCGACAACGGGCCCGACATCTCGGCCCAGGGGCCGACCGGTGCGATGATCCTGCGCGGCAAGGTCGTGCCCGCCTGGGTGCTGCGCCTGCTCGCGCTGACGCTGCTGCTGCCGGCGCTGGTCGTCTGCATCGATGCGATCGCGCGGCTGCTGCGCCGGCGTGAGCCGGTGCTGCGCCGGCTCGGCTGGGCGCTGACGCCGGCGCTCGTGATTGCGCTCTGCTGCCTGGTCGTGGTCGCGCTGGCGGCGGCGGGGCTGGTGGTCGCGCCGCCCGGGCCGATCGGCGGCGAGCTCCTGCGGCTCGGTGCCGGCGCGATCGCGGCGATCGTGGTGCTGGTCGTCGTCGCGGTCCTGACCTGGCTGCTGGTCCGCCCGTTGCTCGTACGCGCGCTTGGACTCGATCCCAAGCGCCGGCCCGACGATCCCGCCGCCGGCGTCGCCGCCGCAACTGTGCTGGTGCTGGCGGCGCTGCTGCTGGCGGCGCTGAACCCCTACGCGGCGCTGGTCGTGGTGCCGGCGGTCCACCTCGGCCTCTGGGCGGCGGCGCCGGAGACCGGGATGCACCGGGTGACGGCGGTGCTGTTCCTGCTCGCCGGGCTCGTGCTGCCGCTGCTGGTGCTGGTGTCGGGTGCGTCGGCGTTCGGTCTCAGCGCCGTCGAGGTGCCGTGGTTCTGGACGCTGCTCGTCGCCGGCGGCCAGCAGCCGTGGTGGGCGTGGCTGGTCTGGAGTCTGTTCTGGGGCGGCTGGCTGTCGGCTGCGATCGTCGCGCTGCGGCGCAGCCCCGACCCGGGCGCGCCGGAGCAGATCACGGTGCGCGGGCCGAGCACCTACGCAGGCCCGGGCTCGCTCGGCGGGACCGAGTCGACGCTGAGGGTCAGGCGCTGACCGTGCGACGCCTGGTCCGTGCACTGGGGCTGCTGCTGGTGGCCGGCGGCGCGCTCGTGCTGCTTGACGTCGCCCTGACGCTGGTCTGGCAGGAGCCGCTCAGCGCGCTCGGCTACCACCACGACCAGGCGCGGGCACGGGCCGAGAGCGGCCGGATCTGGGTGGCGGCTGACACGCCGCGGCTGCGCCGCGAGCTCGATCGGGCCGGTCGCGATCGCCGGATCGCGACCGATGCGCGTGCCCTGCGGCGGGCCGCTGCCGACGGCGAAGGCGTTGGCACGATCACGATCGCGCGGATCGGGCTCGACGCGGCGGTCGTCAGCGGCTCCTCTGCGGCGGCGCTGGCCCGTGGCCCCGGCATCTACGACGGCTCGCCGTTCCCCGGCGAGCCGGGCACGGTCGCGATCGCCGGCCATCGCACGACCCACGGTGCGCCGTTCCGCCGGCTCGACGAGCTGCGCCGCGGCGACCGGATCGTGCTGCGGATGCCGTACGCGCGCATCAGCTATGCCGTCGAGCGCACGCGGGTCGTCGATGCCCGCGCGCTCTGGATCCTCAAGCGCCGCGCCGGTGCCGCCCGGCTCGTGTTGAGCGCCTGTCACCCGCTCTACTCGGCGGCGCAGCGGATCGTCGTATTCGCCCGCCAGACCGGCGCTTGAACTGCGAAAGTCAGGTCTGGACCCGATGGACGGCCGTCCGATTGTGTCCAGAACCGGGTCGATCGCCGCGGCGGCGGCGCCGATGCAGCGACCATGAAGGGCGAGAGCACGACCACCACGAGTCGAGCGGA
>CAZYMM010000154.1:0-5021 GCA_964648515.1 uncultured Conexibacter sp. | reverse complement strand
CGTCGTACACGGCGCACCCCAAGAATGACGGGATGTTCTTTCTCAGTCCGCCGGCGATGCCGGCGGATCGAACCTGGACGCGCACAACGTTCCCCGTCAGGGGACGTGTGTGCGCATGCTGTTGAGTTTTCAAAGACCGTCGCGTCCCGCTCGGGAAGGTGCTTCCTTCGTGAAGAGGACACTCCGGCGGGCCGAGGCTCGCCGGGCGGACAGAGCAGTTTAGCAGCCCCGCCGCACGTGCTGACGGACCAAGCCGTCGAGCGGTGCTCACCTTAGCAGGCTCGCTGCAGCGTCTAGCCGGCGATGTGGATGCGCCGGAATTGGCGCTTTCCGAGCTGCAGGACGCGCCCGTCGACGTCCGCAGCCGGGATGTCGAGGGCATCGGCGGCGACGGGTTCACCGTCGAGCCGCACGCCGCCCTGTTCGAGCAGCCTGCGGGCCTCACCCCGTGAGCGTCCGAACGCGGCCGCGATGACCGCCGGCATATGCAGCTGCCCGGCGTCTGCGGTCACGGTCACCTCCTCGACCTCGTCCGGTGCCCCGTGCTCCACGAACAGACGGTCGAAGGCCGCCTCGGCGTCGGCACCGCTGCCCGGTCCGTGGAAGCGGTCGGCGATCGAGCGGGCGAGCAGACGCTTGCGATCGCGGGCGCTCGTGCCCGCCGGCGGCTCGGCGACCGCGAGCAGCCGGAACCAGTCGTCCATCGCGTGATCGGGCAGGCGCATCGTCCTCCCGAACTGCTCCTCCGCGGGCTCTCTGACGCCGATGTGATTGCCGAGCGACTTCGACATCTTCTGGGATCCGTCGATCCCGACCAGGAGGTCCATCGTCAGCACCGACTGCTCGGCGACCCCGTAGGCGCGCTGGACGTCGCGTCCCAGCAGCAGGTTGAAGGTCTGGTCGGTGCCGCCGAGCTCGACATCGGCGCGCACCGCGACCGAGTCGTATCCCTGCAGCACCGGGTAGAGCAGTTCCAACACGGAGATCGGGCGCTGCTGCTGAAAGCGGGTCGCGAAGTCCTCACGCTCAAGCATCTGGGCGACGGTCACCGTGCGGGCCAGCGCGAACAGATCTTCGGCGGCCATGTCGAGCCACTCGCCGTTGCGACGAACTTCGAGCAGCTCGGGATCGTCGTCGAGGATCGTGAACGCCTGTTCCTGGTAGGTCTCTGCGTTGGCGTCGATCTCCTCGCCGCTGAGCACCGGGCGGGCCTGCGAGCGCCCACTCGGGTCACCGACGCGGGCCGTGTAGTCGCCGACGATCAGCACGACCCGGTGGCCGAGGTCCTGGAACTCGCGGAGCTTGGCAAGGACGACGGTGTGGCCGAGGTGAATGTCCGGCGCGGTCGGGTCGAGACCGAGCTTGATCCTCAGCCGGCGGCCTTCGGCGGCGGCGCTCGCGAGCTGGCGCTCGAGCAGGCCGGACGGAAGCGCTGAGTGCGCGTTGGCGGTCAGCTGGGCGGCGGTCGAACCGTGGTCGCTCATCGGGCCCAATGCTAGAGTTCGAGCCGTCTTCGGGGCCCAAAGGCCGATCGCATGGTCCCGACCCCGTGGCGCCGTCCGCGCCCGGAAGCGACCGTCATGAGCCGAACGTCAGCTCCCCATCCGCCCGCCGTGGAGGCCGCCCCCGCCGCGCAGCGAGCGCCCGACGGCGCGCTGCCGCCGAAGCCGCGCGTCCGCGTCAAGAAGGTGCGTCTGCTGGCGGTGTTGATCCCGTTGGCGCTGCTCGCAGGAATCTCGACGCTGTTCGGGATGATGATGGCGGTCGCCGCCGACCTGCCGTCGCTCGAGCAGCTGCCGCAGGTGGCCAAGCGCAAGAACTCGATCCTCTACGACGTCCAGCGCCGGCCGCTGACGATGCTGACCTCCAACGACGGCCGCGTGATCGTCTCCGGGGCCCAGATCTCGCAGAACGTCAAATACGCGGTCGTGGCAATCGAGGATGCCCGCTTCTACACCAACGAAGGCGTCGACCTGCGCGGGATCGCCCGTGCCGCGTGGCAGGACCTGATCGCCGGCGGCGCCGTCCAGGGCGCATCGACGATCGCCCAGCAGTTCGTCAAGAACGCGATGAAGGCCCAGGGCAACCGCACGATCATGGAGAAGGCGCGCGAGGCTGCTCTGGCCTTCCACCTCACGCGCCGCTGGTCGAAGGACCGGATCCTGACCGAGTACCTCAACTCGGTCTACTTCGGCAACGGGGCGTACGGGATCGAGGCGGCCGCACGCACCTACTTCGCCACCGCCCCGGGCAACGCGGGCTGCGGCGAGGGCAACAACCCGTCCTGCGCGAGCCTGCTCGACCCGGCCCAGTCGGCGATGTTGGCCGCGATCATCGCCTCGCCATCGGGCTACGACCCGATCGCCCATCCCGTCGCCGCAAAGGCCCGCCGCGACATGGTGCTGCGCAAGATGCTCGAACAGCGGCGGATCTCCGGCGCCGAGTATGACGCCGCACTGCTGGCGCCGCTCCCGACCGAGTCCGACCTGACGCTGCCGCGGCTGGAGACCCCCGATCACAGCGAGTACTTCGTCAGCTGGGTCAGGCAGAGCCTCGTCGACCACGTCGGCGCACAGCGCGCGTTCGAGGGCAACCTGCGGGTGCGGACGACGCTCGACCTCGATTTCCAGCGCGCAGCGGAGAAGGCGATCAACGCCTATCTCGGCTGGAGCGGCGGCCCGAGTGCGGCTCTGGTCGCGATCGACAACCAGACCGGTGAGGTCCGCGCGATGGTCGGCGGCCGCGACTACAACGCAGCCCCGTTCAACCTTGCCACCCAGGGCCAACGGCAGCCGGGCTCGGCGTTCAAGCCGTTCACGCTGGCCGAGGCGCTGACGGTCGGCATCAGCCCCGACACCGTATTCCCCTCCCGCAAGCGCGTCTTCCAGATCCCGGACAGCAAGCCGTTCGTCGTCAAGAACTTCGACAACAAGTATCTCGGCAGCGCCTCGATCGCGACAGCCCTCACCTACTCCGACAACTCCGTGTTCGCCGCGCTCGGCCTCAAGGTCGGAACCAAGCGGATCGCGCGCATGGCCCGCGCGATGGGCATCCGCACACCGGTCTCGACGAACCCGTCGATGACGCTCGGCGGCCTGCACAAGGGCGTCACGCCGCTCGACATGGCGCACGCCTACGAGACGTTCGCGACCGGCGGGCTGCGCGTGGGCGGCACGCTCGGCACGTCGAACATGGGACCGGTCGGGATCGACACGATCAGCCGCATGCTGCCCGACGGCAAGCTCAAGCTCATCGACACGAACGCGCGGCGGACACGGCGCGTGCTGTCGACCGGCGTCGCGCAGACGGCGACCAACCTGTTGACGGGGCCGGTCCAGTCCGGCTCGGCGACACGTGCGCAGTACGGGGGCTTCGCGGCGGGCAAGACCGGCACGACCGAGAACTCCGGCGACGCCTGGTTCGTCGGCTTCACCGGTCGCTGGACGATCGCCGTCTGGGTCGGCTATCCGAATGGGCTGCGGCCGATGCTGACCGAGTTCGAAGGCCAGCCTGTCACGGGCGGCACGTTCCCCGCGCTGATCTGGCGCGCGTTCGTGCTCCAGGCCGACCAGATCGTCGAGCACCGCAAGGCCAAGGCCGCCGGTAACACCGACTCCTCGTCGTCCGGCGACACGACCACGTTCGATCCCGGAGCTTCGACCGATGGCGGGTCGGGGTCGGGAACTGATGCCAGCGGAGACGGTGGGTCGAGTCCGGACACGACACCCACCGCTCAGCAGAAGGCGCCGTCCTCGAACGCACCGAAGACACCGGCCACGCCGGCGCCGTCACCCGCACCTTCACCGAAGCCGGCGCCCGCACCGGCCCCCGCACCGGCCCCTGCACCGACGCCGACGCCTCCGCCGAACCCGTCCGGGTCGGGCGGCGGTGCGGCTCCGTCAGGCTAGTGTCCACGTCAGCGCGGATGCGGCCGTGAGACGTCGCGACAGCCGGCGACCGAGAACCGCCAGGGCAGGTCGGCGGCCTTGGTGATGCCGATTCGCTGCGAGGCCACGAACTCCGGAACGGTCGTGCGCGCGAGGATCGTCACAGCACCGTCCCGTAGCGAGGTTCCGTTCGCGTCGAGGTCGATGCCGAGCGCTTGAGACAGCTTGCCGGGGCCGTTGGCGAGCTCGGTGTCCGGTCGGCCGCCGCGGCGACGGCGCATCAGCGGCAGGCCCCGCAGAGGCGTCAACGCGCGGATCAGCACCGCTGCGCCGGTGCCCTGCGGTTCGCAGACCGCGTTGACGAGCGCGTGGATGCCGTAGGAGCGGTAGACGTACGCCCGCCCCGGCTCGCCGAACAGCACCGCGTTTGCGATCCTCGGCCCGCCGAACGCGTGACAGGCGGGCTCGGACTCGTGGTAGGCCTCGGTCTCGACGATCAGGCCCGCACAGGAGCCATGGACGAGCACGCAGCCGAGCAGCGCGGGCGCGACCTCGAGTACCGGCCGCGCATAGAACGACGACGGAAGCCGTTCAGCCACCGGCGCTGACACTGACGCGCTCGCGTGCGAGCGCGATCTGCTCGTCGATCCGCCGCAGCGCGGTGCCGCCCTCGGAATCCTTGGACTCCAGCCACGAGGAGCGCTCGAGCACGGCACGAGCCTCCTCGCCGAGCCGCGGGACGGCCACGTCGGCGAGCGGCAGACCGCGTTCGACCGCCTCGCGTACGAGCCCGGCGATGACGCCGTGGCTCTCGCGGAACGGGGTCCCCTGCTCGACGAGCAGGTCGGCGAGGTCGGTCGCGGCGATCATCTCGTCAGAGGCTGCCGCCGCCATCCGCTCGCGATCGAAGCGGGCGCCGGCGATCATGCCGGTCGCCGCCGCCAGGCAGAGCCGCAGCGTGTCGGCGCTGTCGAAGAGATGTTCCTTGTCCTCCTGCAGATCCTTGTTGTAGGTCAGCGGCAGCGCGTGCATCACGCCGTGCAGCGCCTGCAGGTGGCCGACGATCCGCGGCGCCTTGGCCCGCAGCAGCTCGCCGGCGTCGGGGTTCTTCTTCTGGGGCATGATCGAGCTGCC
>CAZYMM010000153.1:0-5055 GCA_964648515.1 uncultured Conexibacter sp. | reverse complement strand
GGCGCTGACAGAGCCACTCAGCTCTGGGACACTGCGCTCATGTCCGCCACCGCGCAGCACCCCGCAACGTCACAGGCCGGCATCGACAAGGCCCTGAACCAGGTCCCGCCGCTGAGCGGGCGCAACCTCTTCACCGACAACCTGCCGCTGGTCGAGGCGCTCGAGCGCGAGGGCGGTGGCTGGGCGCACGACCGAGCCGTCGATGCCGGGGCCTTTTGGGGCGGCGAGCCGCTCCAGTGGGGCGAGGACGCAAACCGCTACCTGCCGCGGCTCGTCAGCCACAGCCACACCGGCGAGCGGCTCGACCGGGTCGACTACGACTCCTCCTGGCACCGGCTGATAGCGCGTGGTGTTCACGACGAGATGCACGCCCTGCCGTGGAACGACGAGCGCGCAGGCGCCCACGTCGCGCGCGCCGCGATCTACATGTCCGCGAACCAGGTCGAGGCCGGCTTCTGCTGCCCGATAACGATGACGTTCGCCGCCGTGCCGGCGCTGCGCGCGACCGCGGAGATCGCCGATGAGTGGGTGCCGCGGCTGGCCGCGACCGGCTACGACGGCGCGCTCAGGCCCGCGAGCGAGAAGCCGGGCGCGATCGCCGGAATGGCGATGACCGAGCGCCAGGGCGGTTCGGACGTCCGCGCCAACAGTTCGGTCGCGACCCCGATCGGCGCAGGCGGAGAGGGCGAGGAGTATCTGCTCAGCGGCCACAAGTGGTTCTGCTCGGCGCCGATGAGCGACATCTTCCTGATGCTCGCCCAGAGCGGCGAAGGCCTCTCGTGTTTTGCGGTCCCGCAGTTCCTGCCCGACGGCACACGCAACTCGGGCATCCGGATCATGCAGCTCAAGGACAAGCTCGGCAACCGCTCGAACGCCTCGTCGGAGATCGAGTTCGAGGGCGCGTGGGGGAGGCTGCTCGGCGAGCCCGGCCGCGGCGTGGCGACGATCATCGAGATGGTCGCCCACACGCGCCTTGACTGCGTGATCGGCTCGGCGGCCGGGATGCGCGCGGCGACCGCCGCGGCGATCTGGCACACCCAGCACCGCAGCGCGTTCGGGCGCCTGCTCGTCGACCAGCCGCTGATGACCGCGGTGCTCGCCGACCTTGCGATCGAGTCCGAGGCGGCGACAGCGCTGGCACTGCGCCTCTGCCGTGCCTACGACGAGGTCCGCGCCGGTGACGAGACCGCCACGCTGCTGGCACGGCTGATGACGCCGGTCGCCAAGTACCACGTCTGCAAGCGGATGCCGAACCACTCGTTCGAGGCGATGGAGTGCCTCGGCGGGCCCGGCTACATCGAGGATTCGGGGATGCCGCGGATCTACCGCGAGGCGCCGGTCAACTCGATCTGGGAGGGCTCGGGCAACGTGATGGCGCTCGACACGCTGCGCGCGCTGGCCCGCGCGCCGCAGTCGTTCGAGGTCCTGCTGGCCGAGCTCGACGCGGCGACAGGCGCCGACGCCCGCTACGACGCGTTCGTCGCCGGGCTGCGTGACGAGCTTGCCGACACCGAGACGCTCGAGCGTCGCGCGCGCAGCGTGGTCGAGAAGATGGCGGTCGCGTTGCAGGCCTGCCTGCTGCTCCAGCACGCGCCGCAGCCGGTAGCCGACGGGTTCGTCTCGAGCCGCCTCGGTGGTGGCAACCTGCACTACGGCACGCTGCCGGCCGGCCTCGACACCCGCGCGATCGTCGAACGGCACGCGCCGCGACCGCTGGACGGCTGACCGACCACACGCTGTGACATCGGTCCGCACACACTGAACCTGACTTGACAGTGTGTCGATCAAGCGGGCATGAGCCGCGCCCTGTCGCCCGCCCGCCTCGCTGCCTGCGCCCTGGCGTTCACCGCCGGAGCACTAGCACTCGCGGCGCCCGTGCAGGCGACGACGCCGGCCCCGACGCTCACCTTCAACGAACCGGTCGTCGCCTCGCCCGCCGACGACACGATCGCCGACATCCGCGTGATCGCCGCCGGTGACGGCTCGGTGACCGTGCTCTGGACCCGGGGCGGCGGTTGGAGTGACACCGGCGGCTGGACCAGGCCTGTGATGGCCTCGACCCGGCTTGCCGGTGATGTGTCGTGGAGCACGCACGAGGTCTCCGGTCCGGACACCTATGCACGCCTCCCCGAGTTGGCTGCGGCCAGCGACGCCGGTGGTGCAGTCACCGTCGTCTGGGATGACGAGCCATCGGGCGGCGGCCCCAGCGACATCTATTCGGCCACGCGCGCGGCCGGGGCGACGAGCTGGTCTGTGCCGGTCCGCATCTCGACAGACACAACGAGTGGCATAACCCCGGCGGCGATCGTGCGGGCAGATGGTTCGGCGGTGGCCGTCTGGATGATGTACACCCCCGGTAAGAGCGTGCTCTACGCGACCCGCGACGCGGACGCCGGGGCGCAGTGGAGCGCACCGAAGACGCTCGAGATCGGAGCATCCGGCGACTACTTCAACCGGCCGGTGATGACGCAGGACGCAGCCGGCACGATCTCGCTGCTGTATGCGCGCGACGACTCCGCCACCGGAGGGAACATCCTCCGCAGCGCAACGCTCACGGCCGGCAGCAGCACCTTCTCGGCGCCGCTTGACGCCGTTACCGAGCCGGACGAGGATTTCGGCTACCTGACGGCGACCTCGCTGCCAGGCGGCGACCTCGCCGCCGCCTGGCAGCGGGGCGGCCACTACGGCGGTGCGGCGACGGTGATGGCGGCACGCAGGAGCGGTGGCGTGTGGCAGACGGCGAGCCAGATCTCAGCCGACGCGGTCGACCGGCTGCCGCCGCACCTCGTGGCCGACCGCCTCGGAAACCTGATGGCGCTCTGGACGGCGACCGACAATCAGCGGGAGGCATCGCACTACAGGGTGTCGGCCGCCGTCGCCGGTGTCGGCGGCGCCTGGTCTGCGTCGTTCCGTCCCGCCGGTGACGCGCAGGCAAGCGTGAACCCCTGGGCACTGAACGCCCGTGGCTGGGTGATCGGCTTCTGGTCGGTCGCGACCAGCTACCCGGACAAGGCGCCACAGTACGCGGTCGCAAACGACTTCAGCGGCGGCTTTGGCGCCTCGACCCCGTTCGGGTCGGCGATCTCGCCGTATTCGAACGATCCCCCCGGCTACGCTGCCGGCCCGGGCGGCATGATCGTCGCCGCCTGGAAGGGCCCCGACGATGCGATCCGCGTTGCGGTCGCCGCGGGGGGCCAGCTGCCCGATCTCGAGGCCGAGCCTCCGGCCGCCGAACCGGCGCCGGCGCCGGCACCCACGCCGGCGGTGGACGGGCCCACCGAGTCTGCTCTGCCGCCGGCGATCGCGGAGCCGCCGAAGCCGCGTGCGTCCCAGCTGCGGCTCCAGGGCCGCAAGGTGATCGCCAACGTCCGCGTCACGCTCAGGCGCCGCGCCAAGTGCAGCGGCCGCGTGACCGCCACGAGCCGCATCATCGCCGGCAAGAAGACGAGCACCCACCGCAAGGGACTGCGGCTCAAGAGCGTCAACCGTGACGGCAGGCGCATCTGCGTGATCACCGGATCGTTCACGCTGCACCGGGCACCGGGCGCCGGGCAGAGCATGCGGGTCGCGTTCCACGGCGCCAACCTCAGGCTGCGCGCACGGATCGCCGTGCTCGCCGGGTAGCGGCGACGCCCCGAGCACCGATCGCAGAAATCGCACCGGCGGGCGGCGTAAGGTCAGCCCATGGCTGAAGATCGCTCTGCGGTGAGCCGTCTCGTCGGAGCGCTGATCTCACCCGCCGTCGACGCCGTCGATCCGGACGCGGTGATCGAGCGCGTCGACATCGAGCAGCTGATCGCACGGATCGACGTCGACGCACTGGCGCGGCGGGTCGACATCGACACCCTGCTCGCACGGGTCGATCTCGACGCCGCGCTCTCGCGAGTCGACCTCGATGCGCTCGTCGCACGCGTCGATCTGAACGCCGCCCTGACACGCGTCGACATCGACGCGTTCGCTGCACGGCTCGACATCGACGTGCTGGTCAGGCGGATCGATGTCGGCGATGTGGTCCGCCGGATCGACGTGGCCGACGTCGTCAGGCGGATCGACGTCGACGACGTCGTCCGCAGGATCGATATCCCGGCACTCGTCGACCGGATCGACATCGATGCGCTCGTATCGCGGATCGATCTCGACAAGCAGCTCGAGACGGTCGACATCGCAGCGCTCGTCGAGCGTGCCGAGATCGACAAGATCGTCGCCGAGGCGACGACCGGGGTTGCGGCTCGCACGCTCGACCTGGCGCGGCGCCAGGTCGTCGGGATCGATCTGCTGATCGAGCGGGCGATCGACCGGCTGATGCGACGCCCGCTCCAGGCGGTGCCGAAGCTTGACGGCAAGGCCGACGTTGCCGGCCGGCATGGCGGGCCGCTCGCCCGGTCGCTGGCCTTCCTGGCCGATGCCGGGATCGTCGCAGCGCTGTTCGGCGCCGGCGCAGCCCTGCTCGGCTGGCTCGCCGGGATCTTCACCGGCAGCTCGTCGCTCGGCGACAAGGGCGGGCCGGTCTGGTTTGTGCTCTACCTCGGTTGGTGGTTCCTGTACCTGTGGGGGTCGGTCGCGATCGCCGGGCGCACGCCCGGCAAGTGGCTGGTCGGCCTGCGGGTCACGGCGACCGACGCGGTCCCGCTCAGCTCGTGGCGGGCCGCGATCAGGGCGCTCGTCTTCCCCTTGAACGCCGTGCTCGGGGTCGGCTTCCTGGCCGGCCTCGTGCGCCGCGACCGGCGCTGCCTGCACGACCTTGCAGCCGGCTCGGAGGTTCTGACCGACTGGGGTGACCGCAGCGCACAGCTCCCGTCGGCGCTCGACCAGTGGGTCGCGCGCCGCCAGCCGGCTTCCCCCGCCGCCGAACAGGCGGAACTAGCCGCCAGGGGGGCCTAAACCGCATGTTCGGCCGGAGGTTGGGCGCCCTCTAGCCTCAAGCGCGATGACCATGCGCTTCTCCGGCACCGAGGACTACATCGCAGACGACGCGCTGCTGGTCGCGGTCAACGCGGCGATCACGCTGCAGCGGCCGCTGCTCGTCAAGGGCGAGCCCGGCACCGGCAAGACCGA
>CAZYMM010000152.1:0-5089 GCA_964648515.1 uncultured Conexibacter sp. | reverse complement strand
TTCGCCCGCAACGCCGAGCGCACCGAGGGGCGCTCGATGATCGTGATGGGCGCCGGCACCAACCACTGGCACCACGGCGACACGATCTACCGGGCGATGCTCAACCTGCTGATGCTCTGCGGTTGTCAGGGTGTCAACGGCGGCGGCTGGGCGCACTACGTCGGCCAGGAGAAGGTGCGGCCGATGGCCGGCTTCGCGCAGATGGCGTTCGCGCTCGACTGGGGACGGCCGCCGCGCCAGCAGGCGGCGACATCGTTCTTCTACATGAACACCGGCCAGTTCCGTTACGACGTCTGGAACGCCGACGACATGCGCACGCCGGCCGGCAGCGGCGTGCTGGCCGGCCGTCACGTCGCGGACTGCGTCTCGCAGGCGGTCCGGCTCGGCTGGACGCCGGCCTATCCGAGCCTCGACCGCAACCCGCTCGAGCTTGCCGACGAGGCGAAGGCCGCCGGCAGGACGCCGGCCGAGCACATCGTCGAGCAGCTGCGCTCCGGCGAGCTCGGATTCGCCTGGGACGACCCCGACGAGCCGCGCAACCACCCGCGCCTGCTGACGATCTGGCGCGGGAACCTGATCGCCGGCTCGGCCAAGGGGCACGAGTACTTCCTGCGTCACCTGCTCGGCGTCACGACCGCCGCAGACCGCAACACAGAGACCCCGCCCGAGCGGAGGCCGCAGGAGATCGCCTGGCACGAGGAGTCGCCGGAGGGCAAGCTCGACCTGCTGACGACGCTCGACTTCCGCATGAACGGCACCGGCCTGCACTCCGACATCGTGCTGCCGGCCGCGACCTGGTACGAGAAGCACGACATCTCGAGCACCGACATGCACCCGTTCGTCCACCCGTTCAACCCGGCGATCCAGCCGCCGTGGGAGGCGCGCTCGGACTGGGACAGCTTCAAGACGATCGCCGCGCACTTCTCGCGTCTGGCCGAGACCCATCTCGGCACACGCACCGACGTCGTGATGGCGGCGCTGCAGCACGACACGCCCGACGAGATCACCCAGCCGCTCGGCGAGGTCCGTGACTGGAAGCGCGGCGAGTGCGAGCCGATCCCCGGCCAGACGATGCCGAAGTTCGTGCCGGTCGTGCGCGACTACACGAAGATCCTCGAGCGGATGCTGTCGGTCGGTCCGCTCGCGCGCGAGCAGGGGATCCAGTGGAAGGGCGTCTCCTGGGACGCCGGTGAGGCGCTCGACGGTCTTGCGGCCTCGAACGGCAGGGTCGACGGCGAGGCTGGCGAGACCGCATCGCTGCGCGACGCCGACAAGACCTGTGACGCGATCCTGCACCTGTCAGGGACGACCAACGGCAAGATGGCTGTCCAGGGCTGGGAGACGCTCGGCAAGCGCGTCGGCCGCGATCTCAGCCATGTCGCCGCCGACCGTGAGGATGACCTGATCGACTTCGAGCTGATTCAGAGCCAGCCGCGCAAGGTGATCGCCTCGGTCGAGTGGTCGGGGGTCGAGGCACGTACCCGCAGGTACTCGCCGTTCACCGCCAACATCGATCATCTGATCCCGTTCCGGACGCTGACCGGCCGGCAGTCGTTCTACCTCGACCACGAGTGGATGCGCGACTACGGCGAGGGGATGGCGACCTACCGGCCGCCGCTCGACATCCAGCACTACGTCGCCGACCCGCAGCTGCGCGAGCCGGGGCGGCCCGAGGTCGTGCTGCGCTTCCTGACGCCGCACAGCAAGTGGTCGATCCACTCGACCTATCAGGACAACCTGCTGATGCTGACGCTCTCGCGCGGCGGCCCGGTGCTCTGGATCAGTATCGAGGACGCCGATGCGATCGGCGTCGCCGACAACGACTGGATCGAGCTCTTCAACCGCAACGGCGTCGTCGCCTGCCGGGCGGCTGTCAGCCACCGGATCCCGCGGGGAACGTCGATCATGTACCACGTGCAGGACCGGCACGTGAACGTGCCCAAGACCGAGATCTCGGGCACGCGCGGCGGCATCCACAACTCGATCACGCGGATCACGGTCAAGCCGACGCACCTGATCGGCGGCTACGCGCAGCTCTCCTACCAGTTCAACTACTACGGACCCGTGGGCAGCCAGCGCGACGAGCTCGTCGTCGTGCGCCGCCGCGCGGCGGAGGTGACGTACTGATGAAGGTTCGCGCGCACATCACGATGGTGATGAACCTCGACAAGTGCATCGGGTGCCACACCTGCTCGGTCACGTGCAAGAACGTCTGGACCAACCGGCAGGGCGCCGAGTACATGTGGTTCAACAACGTCGAGACCAAGCCGGGCGAGGGCTACCCGCGCGCCTGGGAGGACCAGGAGAAGTGGAAGGGCGGCTGGAAGCTCGACTCCAAGGAGAGGCTCGTGCCGCGCTCCGGCGGGCGTCTGAAGAAGCTCGCCAACATCTTCTTCAACCCTGACCTGCCGGTCATCGACGACTACTACGAGCCCTGGACCTACGACTACGAGACGCTCCACAACGCGCCGCCGTCGGCCCATCAGCCGGTCGCCCGGCCGAAGTCGCAGATCACCGGCCAGGACATGGCGATCGAATACGGCCCGAACTGGGACGACGATCTGGCCGGCGGCCGCAACGCGATCGCCGGTGATCCGAACGTGCGCGGCGAGATCGAGGAGAAGGTCCGCGCCGACTACGAGCAGGTCTTCATGATGTACCTGCCGCGGATCTGCAACCACTGCATGAACCCGACCTGCGCGGCGGTCTGCCCATCCGGCTCGATCTACAAGCGCGAGGAGGACGGGATCGTCCTGATCGACCAGGACGGCTGCCGCGGCTGGCGGATGTGCGTGTCGGGCTGCCCGTACAAGAAGACGTTCTTCAACTGGAAGTCGGGCAAGGCCGAGAAGTGCACGATGTGCTTCCCGCGGATCGAGGCCGGCCTGCCGACCGTCTGCAGCGAGACCTGTGTCGGGCGCATCCGCTACATGGGCGTGCTGCTCTACGACGCCGACCGGATCGGGGAGGCGGCGTCGGTCACCGACGAGCAGGATCTCGTCGACGCGCAGCTCTCGATCATCCTCGACCCCGACGATCCCGAGGTCTGCGCCCAGGCGGCGCGCGACGGGATCTCGGCCGACTGGATCCGGGCCGCGCAGGACTCGCCGACCTACGCGCTGATCAAGCGCTTCGGCGTCGCGCTGCCGCTGCATCCGGAGTTCCGGACGCTGCCGATGGTCTGGTACGTGCCGCCGCTGTCGCCGATCACGAGCTCGTTCGAGGGCCAGGGCGCCGAGGCCGAGCCCGACGACGTCTTCCCGGCGATCGAGGACATGCGGATCCCGGTCGAGTACCTGGCGAGCCTGTTCTCGGCCGGTGACGAAGAGCGGATCCGGCTGATCCTGCGCCGGCTCGCGGCGATGCGGATGTACATGCGCGAGCACTCGATGGTCGCCGACGGCCAGCGCCAGGACGTCGACACCGGCGACATGGACGGCCGCTCGATCGAGCGGCTCTACGAGATCCTCGCGCTCGCGAAGCTCAAGGATCGTTTCGTGATCCCGCCGCGCCGCGGTGAGATGGGCCGCAACCCGTACGAGTGGCAGGGCGGCGACGGCTTCCCGATCACCGACGACATCGAGCCCTCCGATGAGGCGATCGACGAGCTGCTCGGCGCCAGCGCCGGGTCCGGCGCGACGATTCCGATGCTGCCGCTGCACATGGTCGACGGCACGCAGGGACAACGCTGATGCTGCGCGGGCGCCGGCTCGGCCACGAGGACCGGGTGCTGATCTGGGAGATCACCTCGGCGATGCTGCGCTACCCGAGCGCCGAGCTGGTCGCGGCGCTGCCGGCGATCGCCGCTGCCGCCGCTGAGCTGCGGCCCGCGCTGGGCGGTCCGATCGCGGCGCTGGCCGAGAGCCGCGCACGGCGCGACATCGTCGAGCTGCAGGCCGAGTACGTCGAGCTCTTCGATCTCGGTCGCCGCTGCTCGCTGTACCTCTCCTGGCACCAGTACGGCGACCGCCGCCAGCGCGGGATGGTGCTGCTGCGGCTCAAGCGCCAGTACGCCGAACACGGCTTCGCGCCGGTCACCGACGAGCTGCCGGACTGGCTGCCGCTGGCGCTCGAGTTCGCCGCGCGCACACCCGACGGCGCCGGCCTGCAGCTGCTCGAGCAGTGGCGGGCGCCGATCGAGCTGATCCGGCGGGGCCTCCACGAGTCCGGCGACGAGAGCGCTGTCCTGCTCGATGCGGTCTCGGCGACGCTGCCGCGGCTCGGCAGCGATATGCAGTCGGCGGTCGAGCAGCTGCTGCGCGACGGCCCGCCTGACGAGGAGGTCGGATTGAGCCCGTTCGGGCCCGACGGCGACCCCGCGGCGATGCTGCCGCCGAGCGGGTTCGAGAACCAGACCGATGAACTGTCGCTCGCAGGGAGGGCGATCTGATGACCAGCTCAATGACATTCCTGCTCTGGGTGGCGATCCCGTACGTCTCGTTCACGACCTTCTGGGTCGGGCACGCCTGGCGCTACAGGACCTCGCAGTACTCGTGGACGACGCGCTCGAGCGAGCTCTTCGAGCAGAAGCTGCTGCGGCCGGGGATCCTGCTCTTCCACCTCGGGATCGGTGCGGTCCTGATCGGTCACGCGGTCGGGCTGCTGATCCCGCAGTCGGTCACCGACTCGCTCGGGATCACCGAGAGCGCCTATCACACGTTTGCGGTCCTGGCGGGCAGCGTCACCGGCTTTACGACCGCGATCGGCCTCGGCCTGCTCGTCTTCAGGCGGGCCAGCAACGAGCGCGTCCGCAGGGTGACGATTCCGCGTGACGTGTGTGTGATCGCGATCCTGATCGTCGTCGTCATCACCGGACTGATCAACCTCGTGATGATCCAGTGGCACGGCGGCGGCTACAACTACCGCGCGACGATCTCGCCCTGGGTCCGCTCGATCATCACCTTCCAGCCCAAGCCGGAGCTGATGATGGACGCTCCGATCAGCTTCCAGATCCACTCGATGGCAGCGATGCTGCTGTTCTTCGTCTGGCCGTTCACGCGGCTGGTGCACGCCTGGAGCGTGCCGTGGGCCTACATCCGCCGGCCCTACGGGGTGTTCAGGCGGCGCGACGCCGTCGTTCGGTGAGCTC
>CAZYMM010000151.1:0-5129 GCA_964648515.1 uncultured Conexibacter sp. | reverse complement strand
CGGCCGCGACGTAGAGCTTCGGCGCGACCGTCTTGCCGGTCTGGCCGACCTGGCCGGCGTACGGGAACCAGCCGGCGTCGACGACGGCGCGGGTCGCGGCGACGGCCGAGCTGCCGCCGAACGCGGCGGCGAGATCCTCGCAGAGCTTGAAGCCCTCGGCGCTGCCGAGACCGCGGCCGCCGGTGACGAGGATCTGGGCGCCCTCGATGTCGACGTCGGCGCCGCGCTGCTCGCCGCGCGTGACGAGCGAGACCTGGCCGGACTGCGCGCTCAGCTCGGGCGTGACCGACTCGACCGGCGCGACAGAGCCGCCACCCTTGGCCTCGAACGCGTTGAGCCGGGCGCAGACGACGCCCTTCTCCTTGTAGCGCGAGGTCGAGATCGACGAGTCGCCGAGGATCGGCCGCTCGGCCGTCAGCTCGCCGCCGTCGGCGGCGACCGCGGTCACCTCGAGCGTCAGGCCGGCGTCGACTGCGGCCGCCAGCCCGGCGCCGATCTCGAAGCCGAGCAGACCGCCGCCGAAGATCGCGTAGCGGTAGTCGCCGGAGCCCATCAGCGCGGCCATCACGTCGATCGCCGGCGCCGCCAGGCCGTCGGGGGCCTGGGCGTTGTAGACCTTCTTGGCGCCGTACTCGCCGAGCGAGGCGGCGAGGTCGTCGGCGATCGACTCACCGACGACGACGGCGTGCGCCTCGCCGCCGAGCTCTCCGGCGACACGGGCCGCCTCGGAGATCGCGCCGAGCGAGTTCTTGTTGAAGGCGCCGTCGTAGTGCAGCGCGTAGACCAGGATGTTGCTCATCTGTCTCTGTTCCTCAGGTTCTCTGTCTCAGAAGTTCTTGGAAGTTGGGGCGGCGGGACGGTGTCCCCGGCCGCGACGTTCCGCACAGCGGAACTCGCAACGCGCAAGTTGCTCGCTCTAGGCGAGCAGCTTCCGCTCGTCCAGCCAGGCGACGATCCGCTCGACGGTGGCATCGGTGTCGTCGTCCTCGATGATCTCGCCGGCGGCCTTCTGCGGCGGCGCCTTGAAATCACCGCACTTGACGTTCGACCCGTCGCCGACCTTGGCGGCGTCGATCCCGGCGTCGGCGGCGCTGAGCGTCTCCAGCGGCTTCTTCTTGGCGCCCATGATCGCCTTCAGCGACGGGTAGCGCGGCTCGTTGATCGCGTCGCCGACCGACAGGACGGCGGGCAGCGTGACCTTGACGGTGTCGTAGCCGTACTCGGCCTGACGCTCGCAGGTGATCTCGCTGCCGGCGAGGTCGAGCTTGATGACCTGGGTGACCGACGGGCGGCCGAGGAACTGGGCGACGACGGCGCCGATCGAGTAGCACTCGCCGTCATCGGACTGCTGGCCGAGCAGCACGAGGTCGGGGCTCTCGCGCTCGATCACCTTGGCGAGCGCGTAACCGGTCGCGACGACGTCGGAGCCGGCCAGCGCGCCGTCGGTCAGATGGATCGAGCGGTCGGCGCCGAGCGAGACGGCCTTGTGCAGCGCGCGAACCGCCGACTCCGGGCCGGCCGTGATCGCGATGATCTCCTCGACGTCGGTGCCGCCCTCGCGCAGCTGGACCGCAGCCTCGATGGCGTGGGTGTCATAGGGGTTGAGGTTCTTCTCCCCCGACCGGTCCAGACGACCCGTGGCGGGGTCGATCTTCTTCTGGACTGCGGCGTCGGGGACCTCCTTGACGAGCACGGCGATCTTCACGGTGTCTGGGCCTCCTGTAAGGGCAACGTACGTTCGGTTTGGATGGTACCGGGCAATTTGACTGACAAGTCAATCAGGCCTTGAGACGTGCGTCACAGTCGCGGCGCACGGGGACGGCGGTCAGCTCTGCGCGGGCTCTGCGGCCCGGCGCTGCTCGACCGCCGACTGGATGAAGTCGATGATCGCCTGGGTCGGCGATCCGGGGGTGAAGATCTCGGCGACGCCGTCGGCCTTGAGCGGCGGAATGTCGTCGCCCGGGATCGTGCCGCCGACGGTGACGATCACGTCACCGGCATCCTGGGCGCGCAGCAGCTCCATGATCCGCGGGACGAGCGTCATGTGTGCGCCGGAGAGGATCGACAGCCCGACCGCGTCGGCATCCTCCTGGATCACGGTCTCGACGATCTGCTCGGGCGTCTGGTGCAGACCGGTGTAGATCACCTCCATCCCGGCGTCGCGCAGCGCCCGGGCGATGATCTTGGCGCCGCGATCGTGGCCGTCGAGGCCGGGCTTTGCGACGACGACGCGGATCTTGCGCGAGGAGCCGGGCATGAAGCTCGGATCCTACCGTTCGGTCGCGAAACGCGGCTCCGCGGCCACGCGCCTCTCCCCCAGCCGGTAGTGTCGGCGCGAATGCCCGCAGGCACCACGATCGAGGTCGGCGACATCGTGCTTGCAAGGTTCGGCGATGCGCGCGCCTACGGGCTCGTCCGTGCCGTCCGGCTCGGACGGCTGGTCGTCGAACGCTGCGACGGGCGGCCCTGCGGACCGGTCGCCGCCCGTGACGTCGCATCGGTCTACAAGCCCGCCGGCGTGCCCGAGGCCCGCACGCCGCGCTCCGAGCCGCTGCGGCCGACCGCCCAGATGCGGCTCGATCTCGGCGGCTCGTGAGGTTTGCTGCGCCCCCGTCCGCTCAGCGGACGACGACCGTCATCTTCATGCCAGGCGCGTGGATCGAGCAGAGCAGGCTGTAGCGGCCGGCGGTGGCAAAGCGCTTGGTCGCGCTGCCCTTGACCTGCGTGCCGATCGACCACACGCGCCGCCCGGACTTCGAGGCGATGATGTTGTGCAGCGACTTGCCGCGCCAGACGAAGCGCACCGACTGGCCGCGCTTGATCGTCAGCGTCTTCGGTGCGAAGAAGTCGTCCTTGAGGGCGACCGTCGGGGTCGCCGCCCAGGCCGGCAGTGCGACGGCGGCAGCGGTGACCAGGACGGCGAGCGGCAGAAGCAGGAGGCGCGGCATCGGTGCCAGGGTTGCAGAACGGGCGGACCGCTGCGGCGGTCAGCTGGTTAGGCTCGATCGAATGTCCAGCGAGCTCGCGATGGCGGAGACGATCCTGCGTCGGCGCTTTCGCCTGATCGACGCCGGCGAGCTCGACGCGCTGCTCTCGCTCTACCACGACGACGCCGTGCTGCTGCGGTTCGACCGGGCGCTGTCCGGGCGCGAGGCGTTGCGTGGGCACTTCACGGCCTGGCTCGCACGCAGGCCGCGGCTGGCCGAGCTGACCGCCGTCGCCGCCACCGGCGAGCTCGCGCTCTACCACGCGATGATCGCCGAGGCGGGCCGCGAGCCACGGCCCGTCCACGGCACGATCGAGCTGCGCGGAGAACGGATCCTGCGTGAGACGCAGGCGGCCTTCCCCGAGCTGTCGGGGGCCGGGCGGGCGCGGTCGACGGTTCAGATCCAGCTCGAGCCCTACGAGGACTGGCAGCCGGCCGGACCGGTGCCCGACCCGCGCAGCGCCGGCCGCGAGGCGATCGGCCCGATCCTGCTGGCGATCATCGCCGCCGAGGGCCCGGTCCTCGCCGAACGCGCCTACCGGCTGTTCGTCAAGGCCAGTGGCGGCAAGGCGCTGACGACGATCGCCCGTGCACCGCTCTCGGGCTGCGCCTACCGGCTGCGGCAGGCGGGCGTGATCGAGCTCGATGAGCAGGCGGGGCTGTTGCGGCCGGCCGGCGGCACCGCGGTCCGCGTGCGCGAGCTCGGCGGGCGCACGCTGGAGGAGGTGCCGCGCTCGGAGCTGGTCGAGCTGATGCGACGACTGCGCGGCGCGGGCACCGCCGACTCCGATCTGCCGCGCGCCGCGCTCGACGCCTACGGCCTGGTGCGGATGACGGCCAAGGCCGAGGCGCTGCTGGCCGACGCGGTCGCCTCGCTCTGACGCCCCCACGCAGGTCGAGTGGCGTTCCACTACCCGCTGAGCGATAGCCCGACGCCACTCGACCTGCGGGGCGACGGACTACCAGCTGTCGACCGGGCGCCCGCTCGGTCGCGGCGGGCCGGCCGCCGCCAGCGTCCGGGCGATCAGCGCGCGGGTTTCGGCAGGGTCGATCACGTCATCGAGCTCGAAGATCTCCGCGGCGTTCAGCACGTCGGCGTTCGCGGTCGCCATCGCCGTCAACTCCGCGACCCGCCGCTCGCGCTCATCCTCATCGTCGATCTCGGCGAGCTCCTTGCGCAGGCCGAGCCTGACCGCACCCTCGAGCCCCATCGGGCCGACGTGGGCGCCGGCCCAGGCACAGGTCAACAGCGGCTCGTGAAAGGAACCGCCCGCCATTGCCATCGCTCCGAGTCCGTATCCGCGACGCACGATCACGGCGATCAACGGGACGCCGATCGCGCCGCTCGCGATCAGCAGCCGGCAGGCGCGGCGCACCAGCGCGCCCTCCTCGGCCTCCGGGCCGACCATGTAGCCGGGGGTGTCGATCAGCGACAGGACCGCGATCCCGAACGAGTCGCAGAGCTGCAGGAAGCGCGCCGCCTTCTCGGCTGCAGCGGCCGTCACCGTGCCGGCCAGATGGACGCTGTTGTTGGCGATCACGCCGACCGGCCGGCCCTCGATCCGGGCCAGCGCCGTAACCAGTTCCGGTGCGAAGCGCCGCCGCAGCACGGTGGCCGAGCCGCGGTCGGCGAGGCGCTCGACCACCGGCACGACGTCGAACGCGCGGCGCGGGTTGTCGGGCACCACGCTGCGCAGCTCCGTCTGGTCGGCCGCGTCCCACTCTGCGACCGGCTGGCCCAGCGCGGTCAACAGCCGCTTGCAGGCGGCGACCGCATCGCGCTCGTCGGCGCAGAGCAGATCGATCACGCCGTTGCGGGACTGCACATCGGCCGGCCCGATCAGATCGGGGTCGACCTCGCCCAGGCCACCGCCCGCGATCATCGCCGGCCCGCCCATGCCGATCGAGCTGCCCTCGGTCGCGATGATCAGGTCGGCGCAGCCGGCGATCACGGCGTTGCCGGCAAAGCAGCGCCCGTGCACGATCGCGATCCGCGGCACCTTGCCGCTGAGCCGGGCCCAGGACGCGAACGCACGGACGTGGAGGGCACCGACGGCCGGGTAGTCGGTGTCACCCGGCCGCCCGCCGCCACCCTCGGCGAAGAAGACGACCGGCAGTCGCAGCCGCTCGATCAGCTCGAACA
>CAZYMM010000150.1:0-5137 GCA_964648515.1 uncultured Conexibacter sp. | reverse complement strand
TTCTCAAGGCCGGTGTCCTCGAAGGTGTGCAGGCGATGGCGGCCGCGGAAGCGCGTGTAGACCGGGATCTTCTCCTCGGGGTACTGATGGACCTTGGTCCGGCTGAAGGCCTGAACCAGCGTCGTCTTGAGACCGCGCGCGGTCTCGCGGAAGGCGCGGTAGAAGCCGCCCGCGCCGCCGGCGCCGGGCCCCTCGACGACCTTGATCTCGTCCGGTCCGGGCGGCCAGCTCACAGGACCACCACCAGGATCGCGGTCACGACCGTGTTCAGCATCGCGATCGGCAACAGCCACTTCCAGCCGATCGTCATCACCTGGTCATAGCGCAGGCGCGGCAGCGCGGCACGGACCCAGACGAACAGCAGCACGCAGAGCAGGAGCTTGACGAGCACGACGATCGGCTGCAGCCAGCCGGGCGTGTCGGCCACGCCGGGGAGGTTCCAGCCGCCGAGATAGACGGTCGTGATCACCCCGGAGGCGATCACGACGTGCATGTACTCGGCGAAGTAGTAGACCGCGAACGCCCCGCCCGCGTACTCGGTGTTGTACCCGGCGACGAGCTCTGCCTCGTCCTCGACCATGTCGAACGGAGGCCGCGCGGCCTCGGCGAATGACGCGACGACGAAGACGATAAAGCCGACGATCTGCGGCACGATGTACCACATGCCGTTCTGGGCATGGACGATCCCGGTCAGCGACAGCGTGCCGGCGGTGATCACGACGCCCATCAGCGCCAGCCCCTGGGAGACCTCGTAGGAGATCAGCTGCGCAGCGGAGCGCATCGCGCCGAGGAACGAGTACTTGGAGCCAGACGCCCAGCCGCCGAGCAGCACGCCGTAGAAGCCGACGCCTGCGAACGCGAACAGCACGAGCGGCCCGATCGAGACGTCGATCCCGTAGAGCCCGATCTTGCGGCCGAAGATCTCGACCGTGTCCCCGAACGGGATCAGCGACAGCGCGCCTGCCGCTGTCGCGATCGAGATGACCGGCGCGAGTGCGTAGAGCCAGCCGGTCGCGGTGCGCGGGCGGAACGTCTTCTTGCCGAGCAGCTTGAGGATGTCGGCGACCGGCGTGAGCACCCCGTACGGCCCGACGCGGTTCGGCCCGTAGCGGTTCTGCATCCGGCCCATCACCTTGCGATCGGCGAGCAGCGCGATCGGGACGAGCGTCATGCCGATGCCGAAGATCACGATCGCCTTGATGACCTGGATCCACCAGGGCTCGGCCAGGTAGATGTTGGCGAGAATCCCCATCAGGCCGGCTCCCCCGCCGCCGCGGGATCGCGGAGCGAACCCGCCTCTGACCGCGGACGCGGACCGGCTGAGCCGAGCGGCCTGACATCTACGAGCGGGCCGGAGAGCAGATGGCCCTCGAGGAACGCCGCTCCCTGCGGCACGCCCGAGCGCACCGACACCGCCGCCTCGACGGCGCCGAGGCCCGCGTCGGCGTCTGAGCCGTGCTCACCGCTGTCGGCGCGCAGCGCGACGCGCGCGCCGTCGCGGACACCGAGTCGCTCGGCATCGGCGGGGCTCAGCTCGACCCGCGGCAGATGCCCGCGCAGGAACGCGAGCGCCGGCGCGTGCGCAGCCACGGCCCCCAACCAGGCGGTCCGGAACGTGCCGAGGCTGAGCTTGTCGCCGCCGGGCTCGGGGCCCGGGGCCGGCTCGAGATGGTCGCCGAGCGCGGGCCCAATCGGGACCGTGAACGGCTCCGGCGCCCGCGGCGGCCCGTGCAGCGTCAGCTTCAGGCCGACGCGGCGGGCGAGCTCGCTCATCACCCACCAGCCTGGGCGCACATCACCGGGGCGGCCGACTCCCTGCCAGACGCGCTGGACGATGCCGGCCGGATGCGTGACCGTGCCGTCGCGTTCGCCGTCAAGCTCGGCCGGCAGGATCACATCGGCGTGCTCGCGCAGCTCGTCTGTCATGAACGCGGTGTGCGCGACGATGCCGGCACCGGCAGCGATCGCCGAGCGCCAGCGATCGCCGCCCGGCAACTCCTCGCAGGGATCGATCTCCAGCAGCCAGAGCGCGTCGAGCTCGCCGCCGGCAAGGCCCGCGACGATCTGCTCGCTGTCGCGGCCGGGCTCGACCTCGCTGTAACCGGGGCCGGCGAACGGCAGCAGACCGGCCTCGCGCAGGCCGCGCCCGTTGGCAGCCGACGGAACCCCGAGCAGGCCGGCACCATCGCGCCCGAAGATCGAGAGCGCCTCGGCGATCGCGATCAGCGCCGCGCCCCCGGCCGGGTCGGCCAGCACCCGCTCGCCGTAGAGGACGACGACATCCTCGCCGCCGTCGCGTAGCGCGGCGGCGAGCGCCGCGTACTGCTCGCCGGCCTGCTCGCCGGCGAGCGCCGCGGCCAGCAGCGAGGCGGCGAGCGGCTCGTCACCGGGGCGGTGGCGCAGCGTGGTGCGCGCGTTGGGATCGAGTGCGCTCGGCCGCGCCGACACGACGTGCAGCGCGACGCGGTTGCGCCGGACGCCCTTGCGCAGCCGCAGGTCGAGGATCGGCGCCTCATCGATCGGCTCGACCCCGAGCATCAGCACGCTGTGAGCGAACTCGAGGTCGGGGACGGTCGCCTGCAGCGCCGGGTCGGCGAGCGCGAGCGCGGTCGCGCGGTCGGTGCGGTCGTAGGCGCGGCAGTCGAGGTGCGGCGTCCGCAGGGCCTCGCGCGCGATCCGCTGCGCGAGCGTCGCAACCTCGTTGACGGTGCCGCCACCGGCCAGCAGCGCCGTCTTTGCGCCGGCCCCGCGCAGCAGCGTGCCGGCCGCGTCGAGCGCGCGCTCCCAGCTCGCCGGCTCGAGGCCGTCCTCGCCGCGCACGAGCGGCGTCGTGATCCGCTCGCCGGCGTACGCGGCCTGGTAGGCGAAGCGACCGCGATCGCAGAGCCAGCCGTCGTCGATCTCGCTGTTGTCACGCGCACGCACGCGCATCACGCGGTCGTCGCGCACCGTCAACGAGGTGTTGCACTGTGCCGGGCAGAGCGTGCAGACGCTCGCTGCCGACTCGATGTCCCACGGACGGGCGCGGAAGCGATAGGCCTGGCTCGTCAGCGCCCCGACCGGGCAGAGCTCGATGATGTTGCCGCTGAACGGCGCCACGTACGGGCTGCCGTCGAAGGTCGCCACGTATGTGTGGTAGCCGCGCTCGCGGAAGACGAGCTGGTAGTCCTCGGAGAGCTCCTGGCTGAAGCGCACACAGCGGTAGCAGTGGATGCAGCGCTCGCGGTCGATCGCGATCAGCGGCGACAGCGAGACCGGCTTCTCGAGGTGGCGCTTCGGTTCGACCATCCGCGAGACGCCGTTGCCCCAGCCGAAGCTGATGTCCTGCAGCGGGCACTCGCCGCCCTTGTCGCAGACCGGGCAGTCGAGCGGGTGGTTGAGCAGCAGGAACTCGACGACCGCGTTCTGCGCCTGCTTGACGCGCTCGGTCTCGGTGAAGACGACCATCCCGTCGCGGACGCCGGTCGAGCAGGCGGTCTGCAGCTTGGGGATCCCCTCGATCTCGACCAGGCACATGCGGCAGGCGCCGACCGGCGCACCGAGCTTCGGCTCGTAGCAGAAGACCGGGATCTCGACGTCGCCGAGCTTGGCCGCGTCGACGAGCATCGTGTTCTCGGGCGCACGGACCTCACGGCCGTCGATCGTGAACGTGATCTCGCTTGTCTGCGAGCGCGGCATCAGGCGAGCGCGTCCATCTCGACGGGGTAGGAGGCGGCCTCACGGACCTGTTCGAGGTGCTGCTCGAACTCGCCGCGGAACTTGAGCACCAGCGAGCTGACCGGCATCGCCATCGCGTCGCCGAGCGGGCAGAGGCAGTTGCCGAGGATGTTTCGCTGGACCGAGGCCAGCAGGTCGAGGTCCATCGGCGTCGCCAGCCCCGAGCGGATCCGCGTCAGCATCTTGCGCGTCCAGGTCGTGCCCTCGCGGCACGGCGAGCACTTGCCGCAGGACTCGTGGCTGTAGAACTGCGCCAGCCAGAGCGCGACGTCGACGACCGAGGTGCGCTCGTCGACGACGATGATCGCGCCTGAGCCGAGCATCGTCTTCTTCGCCGCCAGCGAGTTGAAGTCGTAGGGGACGTCGAGATCCTCGGGCAGCAGGACCGGCGAGGAGCTGCCGCCCGGGAACCAGAGCTTGAGCTCGTGGTCGTCCTCGATCCCGCCGGCCAGGCCGTAGATCAGCTCGCGCGCGGGCGTGCCGAGCTCGACCTCGTAGTTGCCGGGCCGCTTGACGTTGCCGGAGATCGAGATCAGCTTCGTTCCCGCCGAGCCCTCGACGCCGATCTTGGCGTACTCGGCGCCGCCGATCTCGACGATGATCGGGACGGTCGCAAGCGTCTCGACGTTGTTGATCAGCGTCGGTCCCTGGTAGAGGCCCTGGTTGGCCGGGAACGGCGGCTTGAGCCGCGGGTTGCCGCGCTTGCCCTCGAGCGAGTCGAGCAGCCCGGTCTCCTCGCCGCAGATGTAGGCGCCGGCACCGCGATGGACCCAGAGCGTCAGCGAGTGGCTGGTTCCGAGGATCCGGTCACCGAGCAGGCCGGCGGCGCGCGCCTCCTCGACCGCCCGCTCGAGCACGGTCGCCTGTAGGTCGTACTCGCCGCGGATGAAGATGAAGGCCTTGTTGGCACCTGCCGCTCGCGCGGTGATGATGATGCCCTCGATCAGCAGATGCGGGTTCTTCTGCATCAGCTCGCGGTCCTTGAACGTGCCCGGCTCGGACTCGTCGGCGTTGCAGACCAGGTACTTGTCCATGTCGCCCTTGGGCATGAACGAGGCCTTCAGGCCGGTCGGGAATCCGGCTCCGCCGCGGCCGCGCAGGCCGGATGCCTTGAGCTCCTCGACGAGCGCCTCGGTCGGCATCGTCAGCGCGTTGCGGAGCCGGTCGCCGTAGCCGCCGCGGCGGCGGTAGACGTCGAGCGTGGCGAGCCCGGGCTCGTCGATGTTCTCGAAGAGGAGGTGCGGACTCACGCCCCCACCTCCTGTTCGAGAATTGGAAGTCGCTGCGCGACTTCCGGACACCAGGAATTCCGCCACACCGCACGGCTCATGCCCCAGCCTCCGGATCGGCAGACGGGCGCAACGCGAGCTGCTTGGCGGGCAGCGGGTCGGTACCGCTGACGATCTGGTGCGCGAGCGTT
>CAZYMM010000149.1:0-5211 GCA_964648515.1 uncultured Conexibacter sp. | reverse complement strand
GCGCGGTCACTCATCCTGCCAGCCAATGTAGAAGCCGTCGGTCCCGTCGGTGTGCGGAAACGTGCGGGTCGACCGCGTGAACGGCGGCTCCTCGGCCGGCGACAGCGTGCAGACCGAGTAGACGAGCCGGCCGCCGGGAGTGAGGAAGCGGCGCGCCTGCTCGAGAATCCGGTCCTGCAGCGCACGCAGACGCGGCGGATCTTCAGGTCCGACCCGCCAGCGCAGATCGGGGTGGCGCTGCAGCGTCCCGAGCCCTGTGCAGGGCGGGTCACAGAGCACACGATCAAAGCGGCCACCGAGCTCGGTGGCGATCGCACCGAGGTCGGTCGCGTCACCGCAGAGCACCCGCACCGAGCTCGCGTGCAGCCGCTCGGCCTGCTGCGCGAGCGCATCGGCACGCCGCCGGTTGAGCTCGACGGCGACGATCTCGGCGCGGTTGCCGCTGAGCGCCGCGAGATGGCAGCTCTTGCCGCCCGGGGCCGCGCAGAGGTCGAGGATCCGCTCTCCCGGCTGGGGATCGACGATCCGTGCCACCTGCTGGCTGGCCCGCGACTGCGGCGTGACGGCACCAGCGAGGTATAGCGGGTGGGCGTAGAGATCGAAGCCGGCGGCCGCGATCAACGCATCGTGCTCGCGGCGACCGTCGAGATCGACCTCGCAGCCGGCCAACGGGTTGACCCGCAGCGCAAGCTCGGCCGGCTCGTTGCCGGCCGCCAGCAGCGCCCGGGTCTGATCGCCGCCGAGCCAGTCCCACCACATGCGCACGAGCCACTCGGGATGGCTGTGGCGGACCGCCGCCCCAGCCGGGTCGGTGTCCGAGGGCCAGTCGACGCCCTCACGCTGCACGGCTCGCAGTACGGCGTTGACGAGACCAGCGCCGGGATGGGGCTTGACCACCGCGACCGTCTCACCGATTGCGGCGTGGTCGGCGATCTCGGTGAACAGGAGCTGGTAGAGGCCGAGCTGCAGACCGGCACGGATCTCGGGGTCAAGCGTGCGTGAGACGTGACGGTCGATGACCCAGTCCAGTGAGCCACGTCGCTGGATCGCACCGAACGCCAGCCGCTTGGCGAGCGCGCGGTCGCGAGAGTTCAACCCGGAGGCAGCCGAATGCAGAGCGCGATCGGCGTAGGCGCCGCCGGTCAGCGCCCGCTCGACCACCGTCAGCGCGGCGCGGCGCGCGCTGCGCTCAGTGTCCGGGGACCGGGCCATGACCGCGCAGATAGTCGGCGTAGTCCATCGGGCGGCCACCCGGCGGCTGGACCCGCAGCAGCTCAAGTGTGCCGTCCTCACGGGCGCGGGCGTCGAGCACGCCGAGCATCGTCCCGTCCTCAAGCTCGATCCGCGCACCGATGTGCGGCCGCAGCGCGCGCACGACGCGCTCGCGCTCGATCGCCGGACGGGCCGGGTCGAGCGTGCGGTCGGCGGCGACGATCTTGTCGGCGTAGGTGATGCCGGTCTGCGACTGGGCGACCGGCACCGGCAGCGGCTGCTGCGCCAGCGTCTCGGCCAGCAGCTCCGCGGCCAGCTGCTCGAGCCGCGCCGACAGCGTCCCGAAATCATCGCCGGGTCCGATCGCGACGGGCCGCTGAGCGAAGAGCGGTCCGGCGTCGAGCTCGGGGACGAGCCGCATCAGCGAAACACCGGTCTGCTCGTCGCCGGCGATGATCGCGCGCTCGATCGGTGCTGCCCCGCGCCAGCGCGGCAGCAGCGACGGATGGACGTTGACGATCTCGTGCCCGGTCAGCAGCGGGCCTGAGATCAGGGCGCCGAACGCGCAGAGCACGACCGCACCATCCGGCCCGGCCGCGGCGTCGATGGCGGCGACTGTCGCCGCGTCGTTGACGTCGGGCGGCTGAAGCAGCGGGATCCCGAGCTCTCCGGCGGCGACCGCGACCGGCGGCGGCGCCGTCCGGCGACCGCGACCCTGACGCGCGTCGGGCCGTGAGACGACGAGCGCGGGCCGCCAAGCGCCGCCTGCAAGCTCATGCAGCAGCGCGGCCGCGAACGGGGCGGTGCCGATGTAGACGACGGGCATGACGATCGAGACCGCTCAGCCGGCGCCGGCGCCGGCCTCGTCCTCGAGCTGCTCGAGCGCCTCGCGCATCGCACGCATCGCCGGGCGGCGCTGGTCGCGCTTGCAGCGGTCGAGGATCAGGACGCCGTCGAGATGATCGATCTCGTGTTGGAGCACGCGCGCCTCGAGCCCTGAGGCCTCGATCAGGATCTCCTCGCCTGCGGCATCGCGGGCACGGACGCGGATGTGGATCGGGCGCTCGACGTCGACGTGCACCGCCGGCAGGCTCAGACAGCCCTCCTCGAGCCACTCCTGATCGCGGCTCGAGAACTCGACGACGGGATTGATGACGGCGTTGATCGGGCTCTCCGGCTCGACGCGGTAGACGAGCACGCGGTTGGCGACACCGAACTGCGGCGCTGCCAGGCCGATGCCGAGCGAGTCGTGCATCAGCAGTCCCATCCGGCCGATCTGATCGCGCAGATCGTCACCGAACCCGGTCACCTCGCGCGCACGTGAGCGCAGGATCGGGTCGCCCCACTTGCGGACGTGGCGGAGCGCGGCGCGGCGCCGCGCCGCGGTCTCGGGGTCGAGTTCGGCGACCGGCTCGGTCGCTTCGCCGGCCGCCTCGCTCATCGAGATCGTCTCCGCACCGCCGCCGATATCAGGAGGTCTTGCCGAGCCCGGATGCGCCGAGGCCCTGCAGCAGCTGTCCCGCATCGAGCACGTCGCCGGCCGGCGGCGGCGTGACGTCGACCGACGTGCCGAAGCTCTTGAGCGTCAGCTCGAACTTGACCGTGCCGGACTGCTTGCCCTTGATATCGATCGTCGCCGCGATCTTGTGCAGGACGTTGTCGCCGTCGACCCAGACCTCGACCGGGATCTTCGTGTCGAGCGCCTGCTTGGTCTCCGCTCCCGCCTTCTGCTCGGCCTGGGCGAGCGCGTCCTTCGTCGTCTGCGACTGGCCGCCGGGGACCGCCTCGAGCAGCTCGCGCATCGTGATCTCGGCCTTGAGGTGGCTGACGTCGGCGCCGTCCATCTTCTCGCTGCCGACCTTGGTCATCGTCAGCGTTCCGCCGCCTGCGCCGCTGCCCGTGTCGGGCTGCTGACCCTTGCTGCCGAGCTGCTGCTGAACCTGCGCCTGATCGAGCGATACCCAGCTCTTGCCGCCGGGGAGCGTCAAGCCGGTCAGTGCCGGCATCTTGATCCAGAGCTTCTTGTCGGAGACGAGGATGCGGATGTTGCCGTCGCCGGAGAGCGGCGCTCCGCTGGCCTTGAGGACCGGGCCGAGATCGGTGCTGAGATCGGCCTTCTGGCCCTTGAAATCGACCTTGCCGCTGATCGCGAGCGCGACCGGATCCTTCAGCTCCGGGCTCTTGGCGTCGAGCGTGAGCGCGAGCTCGGCCGAGCCCTTGGCCTTGGTCGCCTCGCCGACCTTCTTGAGATCGAGTTGGACGGTGCCGCCGCTGCCGCCGCCCTTGGAGCTGGAGCCGCAGCCGGCTGCGATGAGCGTGCCGGCCACGAGCAGCGCGGCCAGCAGCGAGAAAGAGATGCGCCTGATCATGCGCGGGAGCGTAGCGTGGCCGCCCGCCGGTCACTGCGGATCGATATCGGCGAACAGACGGATGTCGCCGCGCCTGCGGCCATGCTCCCGGGCGACGGACTCGACCGCCGCCGCGACGGCCGCGATCGCCTCGCGCCTGCCGTCACCGTCGGCGGGGGCCTTGAGCACCAGCTGGCGCCGTTCACGGCCGCGCAGCCGGAACAGCGGCGCCGGGCCCAGCGCCTGCGGCAGCCGCTGCTTGAGCGCCGCGGCGCCGCGATCGGCGTCGGCGGCGACAGGCGCGCTGACATGGACGCGGATCAGCGTCGAGTACGGCGGGTAGCGCAGCGCCTCACGGCGGCGCAGCTCGGCGGCCAGAAAGCCGTCTGCGTCATGGGCGGCGGCGAAGCGCAGCGTCTCATCGTCGGGGTCGATCGTCTGGACCAGCACCCGCGAGCCCTGCCGGCCACGCCCGGCGCGGCCCGCAAGCTGCGTCACGAGCGCAAACGTGCGCTCCTGGGCGCGAAAGTCGGGGAAGCGAAGCGTCGCGTCGGCATCCAGCACCACCGCGAGATCGACATCCGGGAAGTCGTGCCCCTTGGCGACCACCTGCGTGCCGACCAGGATCGCCCGCTCGGCCGCAGCGAAGCCGGCCAGCACCGCGCCCGGGTCCGCGACTCCGGCGTCGAAGCGCAGCACCGGACGGCCGAGCGCGGCGAGATCATGCTCGAGCCGCTCGGTGCCGGCGCCGTGGCGGGCAATCGAGACCGAACCGCACTCCGGGCAGGCGCGCGGCACCGGCTCGCGATGGCCGCAGTGATGGCAGGCGATCACGTTCTCGGCACGGTGAACCACCAGCGCGACATCGCACTGTGGACAGCCCCAGACGCGGCCGCAGCCACCGCAGGTCAGGAAGTTCGACCAGCCGCGCCGGTTGAGCAGCACGATCGCCTTGCGTGCGTCGACCAGCGCCTCGTGGACCTGCGGGTGGATCGCGCCCTGACAGCTCTTGAGATCGATCAGCGTCACCGGCGGCAGCGTCGCGCCGTCGGCGCGGCGTTCGAGGCGCAGACGCGGCAAGCGCAGGACCGACTCCGGCCGCGGCGTCGCCGAGCCCGCGACCAGCACCGCGCCGTGCATCCTCGCCCGCTGCGCGGCGACCGTGCGGGCGTCGTAGCGCGGGTCGCCCTCATGCTTGTAGGAGGAGTCGTGCTCCTCGTCAACGACGATCAATCCGAGCGACTCGACCGGAGCGAAGACGGCCGAGCGCGGCCCGACACAGACCCGTGCCTGACCGGCCCTCAGCCGTCGCCACTCGTCGTAGCGCGCGCCCGCCGACAGGCCGGAATGCAGCACCGCGACCGTCTCGCCGAAGCGCGCTCTGACGCGGCCGATCATCAGCGGCGTCAGGCCGATCTCCGGGACCAGGATCAGCACGCCCTGCCCGGCGGCCAGCACGAGCTCGGCGGCCCGCAGATAGACCTCGGTCTTGCCCGAGCCGGTGACGCCGTGCAGCAGCAGGCCGCTGCCGGGCTCGGCGGTCGTGATCGCATCGAGCACCGACCGCTGCTCGCCGGTCAGCGCCGGCGGCGCGCCCGGCCGCTCGACGGCAGCGTGCTGCGGCGCCCGGCGCACCACCGACGGGCCGATC
>CAZYMM010000148.1:0-5321 GCA_964648515.1 uncultured Conexibacter sp. | reverse complement strand
GTCGTAGATCGTGAACGTACGCGTGTAGCCGAGCCGCGGCGCCTCGGCGCGCAGGATCCGCGCGCACGCCGCGTGGAAGGTCATGACCCACATGCCGCGTGTCGAGTGGCCGAGCAGCTGGGCGGCACGCTCGCGCATCTCGCCGGCGGCCTTGTTGGTGAAGGTGATCGCGAGGATCTCGGCGGCGGCAGCCTGCCCGGAGTGGACGAGATAGGCGATCCGGTGCGTCAGCACCCGCGTCTTGCCCGAGCCGGCACCGGCGAGCACGAGCAGCGGGCCGTCACCGTGCAGGACGGCGGCGCGCTGCTCGTCGTTGAGTCCTTCGAGCAGGTCGATGGCGCGCTGGGCGCGTGCGGTGTCGGCCGGCACAGACCCAGGATATGGCCCGCCGCGGCGGCGCGGCCCGCATATCGTCTGCGCCGATGGGTCTCTGTGACACGGTCCGCACCTACTGCCAGGAGCTGCTCGAAGACGCGCAGCACGTCTCCATCGATGCCGAAGCCGTCGCCGTCTACGGGGTCGGCTCAGGCGCCGGGGCACCCGCTCCGGCGCTCGATCCGCTGACGAGCTTCGTCGAGGGCTCGCCGGCGGCGCTCTCCCAGCACCTATTGATTCTCGACACGATCAACTTCGGCTCCGGCTGGGCGCCGACGCTGCGCAAGCGTCGCGATCCGGCGACCGGCCGCACGGTCAGCGCGGCGCGGACCACGGCCTGGAACCTCGCCGACCACGCACGTGCGGAGGGCCCCTGGGACGGTGCCGCGCTGCGTGCGATGCGGACCGAGACGGTCGCCGCGGTGCTCGGCCAGCCTGCCGACCACGAGCTGATGTCGCTCTATGCGCAGGCGCTGCGCGAACTCGGCCGGTTCCTCGGCGACCGGACCGCCACGGACCTCGTCGCGGCGGCCGGTGGCAGCGCCGAGCGGTTCGCCGAGCTGCTGGCGGCGGGAATGACCCTGTTCTGCGACCAGGGCTTCTTCAAGCGGGCGCAGATCGCCGCGGCCGACCAGGCGATCGGCGGCTGCGCACGATTCACGGATCTGGCGCGACTGACCGCGTTCGCCGACAACCTCGTGCCGCACGTGCTGCGCTGCGACGGGCTGATCGCCTACGACGACGGGCTCGCGTCGACGATCGACGACGAGCGCCTGCTGGCGCCAGGGCGCGCCGAACGGGAGATCCGCGCCGCGGCCGTCGTCGTCTGCGACATGCTCGCCAGGCGACTCGGCACGAGCGCGACGGCGATCGACATGGCGCTCTGGAATCGCGGCCAGGAGCCCGTGTACAAGGCGCGGCCGCGGCACCGGACGCGCTCGGTCTACTACTGAGCGACGATCCTGAAGCTCGCGCTCGCGACCTTCGAGACGTTGCCGGCGACGTCCTTTGCGGTCACCCGGGCCCGGTAGCTGCCGGGGCGCAGCGCCTTCCTGCCGATACGTCCGGAGAATGCGATCCGTACGGCGCCGGCCGGCAGGTTCGCACGGGTCAGCGCCGCTGCGGCGCTCGTCCAGCGCGTGCAGCGCCGCCCGCTGCCGCTGCGGACGGCCCTGCACACGCCCTTGACGCGGCGCCCGCTGCCGCGGCGCTGGATCTGGATCGTCGCGCTCGCCGTCTCCGAGAGCACGAACGACAGTGTCGCGCCGCTCGCGGTCGCGGCGACCGGGGTCGGCGCCCGGCCGACGCGGAAGACCGTCGGCGCAAACCGCGGCTGGGCGATCTGCGGTGGAGCCGTGTCGCCGCCGCCGCCACCCCCACCGCCGCCACCACCACCACCACCGCCACCACCACCGTTGCCGCCGCCGATCCCACAGGCGGCCTCCTGCCCTTTGGGACAGAACTGGTCCTGAAGCAGGACCTCGTAGCCGCCGGCACTCCCGGTCGGGCGGACCCCGCTGCCGCTATCCGATGCCGAGGAGACGCGCGGGTAGTAGAAGCTGGTGTTGAGCGCCGGATTGATCGGATCAAGGATGTTGTGCCGGCCGTTGTCGAAGACCGGCAGCGTGCCGGTCCCCGCAGCGGCGCTGACGCCAATGTTGTCCTGGCTCATCACCTGCGTGGCCGGGTTGGTGTTCCGCTCCACGGGCAGGCTGACGTTGAAGCTCTGAACGCTGTTCGGTGTCGGCTGCGAGACCGAGGTCTCGGCGACGAAGAAGCAGCAGAAGCTGCCCATCCCCGGCTGCGCCAGCGTCCGCAGCACCACGAACCGGATCGGAGCCGGATTGGGGCCGGATTTGATCGTGATCCGTGTGACCGTTCCGTCACCGGGGATTGTGCCGCCGCCGGTGTTGGCCCAGGTGCAGTCAGGAGCGCCCGAGGCGACCGGAGCCTGGTTGCCGGCCACGTCGACGATCGTCGGTACCGCCTCGCAGCCGAACGCCAAGTTGGAGGGGTTCGTGAGCGTGGAGCCCACTGTCTGGAGCTGCGCGCCCGCTGCGGCCGTCCCGAGCGGCACGAACATCAGCGCGAGCAGCGGGAGCAGAGCGGAGCGGCGCATCGGCCGATCCTAACTGCCGGTACGCAGCCCGCCAACTGTGTCGGCCTCGCACACGATCGTCGGCACCAGAGTGCGAAATGCGTGCACGATGCGGAGCTTCGCGGAGTGCGATCCGTCCACTTGTCTTGCGGTCCGCCGTCCGACCCGTCACCATCTGCGATGTAGCAATCGTCACATTCCCCACCCCGGATGCCCAGATGCCCCCATCGGAACCCCCGCAGATGGATCTGACCCGGCGCTATGCGCGTGAGCTGAGGCGCCTGCATGCCGAGGGTCGGCTTGCGTTCCGGCGCAACGCGCTGGCGGTCAAACAGGCCGGTGAGCTGGCGGCAGGCGGGCACCAGCCCGCACCGCGGCCGGCCGAGCCCGAGGTCCGCCAGCCCGAGGTCGTGACCCCGGGCGTCGGGCACGCCTGAGCGACCGTCTCAGATGTGATACATCGGCGCGCCGGCCTCGCGCCGCTCGGCCTCGGCGAGATCGGCGATCGTCTGCGCCGCGAGCCGCTCACGGGCCGCGTCGACGGCCTCACGGAAGATACCGTCGGCCTCGACACCGAACGGGCCGTCCATCAGCTCGACGAGCTCGAGCACCGTCACCGTCTCCGGACTGCGCGCGAAGCGGTAGCCGCCCTTCACGCCCCGCTGGCTGACAAGGATGCCGGCACGCCGCAGCGTGCCGAACAGCTGCTCGAGGAACTGCGCCGGCAGATCGCGCCGCCGTGCGAGCTCGGCGACGGGGACCGGCTCGGCATCCTCCATCAGCGCCAGCTCGACGAGTGCCTTGAGCGCGTACGGCGACTTGCTCGTGATCGAGACCACATCTGGATCGTACTCATCCCGACCTAGGCACAGCGTTTCCACCAATTGATGGAAGCCATGGTCGCTGGCTGCGGTCCCGTGATGATGGCGCGGCAGACGCCCGCGCCGCCAGCGCGACCAGCGCCTCGCGTGCGGCAACGCGGTCGTCGAGCTCCGGACCGTTGCCGCGGCGGTCTGTGACCAGGCGCGGCATCGCCCCGCGGCCGGCGATCAGCACCAGCTCGCCCGGTTGCGCCCCGGCGAACGCGGCTGCGGCGTTCTCGGCGTTGTGGGCGCCGGGCAGCTGGGCCGCCCAGGCGGCACCGTACGACCGGTGGCCGCGGCGATCCATCCGGCGGGTGCGCGCGGTCACCGGCCGCGCAGCCGGTCGAGTGGCCGCAGCAGGCTGTTCATCGCCCGCCAGCGGCGCGTGCCGGTAAGCAGCTCGAGCTTTGAGACAAGGCGCTGGACTTCCGCATCGTGGCGTGCCTGTACGACACGGTGTTCGGCAAGCAGTGCCTCGGCCTCGGTCGCCCGCGGCGACCAGTGCTGCTCGATCTCGGCGCGGTGGGCGGCAAGCAGCTGCTCGACCTCGTCGCGGTGCGTCAGCACCAGCGTCTCCAGCTCACGCCGTATGACCACGTTCTGCGCCTGATGCTGGTAGGCGATTCGGATCAGCTGCGCCATCTCCCGCAGCGGTGCGTCAGGCGGCGGCTCGACCGCTGTGCCCGTGAACAGGCCGACGAGCGCGGTCGCATGGTCATACGGCGAGTGGTGTGCGATCACGAGGCTGCGGGCCACGACACCCATCTCTGGGTCGTAGTCCTCGAGCCCGCGACGGAACGCTGCAGCGTCGGGCGCAGACCCGGTGGCGAAGCCGCGGAAGCCGTCGGCCTCGAGGCGCGCATAGGAGTCCTCGGTGACCCAGCCGTCGCCGCCGCCCGGCCCGTAGACCCACGACGGACGGCCGCACGACATCGCGTCGAGGATCGACCGTCCCATCCCGATTACGATGTCGGCACGAGCGATCGCCGGCAGCGGGTCGATCAGCGGAGTGCCCATGATCCCGACCTCCTGCCAGCTGAGCCCCAGCTGCTCGCAGAGGGCGATCAGCGTGCTGCGTCGAACCCCACCGAGGCTGTTGCCGAGCGCCAGCACCGTGCCGGGGTGCGGTCGCGGCGAAGCGGCAGAGGTGAGCAGCGTGTATTCGATCGGCTGGCGCAGCCGTACCACGGGCGGCGGGTTGGCCATCGCCCGGACCCGTTCAGCGGTGGCATCGTTGAAGACCACGGCCTTTGATACGACACCTTCGAGACCGATCGGCAGATGCAGGTCCAGACTGCCGCTGTGAACCGCGATCACCCGTGCCGCGTGCGGGTAGAGCTCGGCCATCCGCAAGGCCAACGGCGCGGTCTGGCTATAGACGACGTCGATCTGCGAGGGCAGCGCCTGCTCGCCGCAGACGACCTGCAGGCCGCGCTCGCGTGCCTCGCCGGCCATTGCGCCCTCAAGCCTGCAGTACGTCGTCACCTCGTGGCCGAGCCGCTCGAGGTGCGGCGCGATCGTCATGACGTACGACTGGACGCCACCGGGCCCGGCCAGCTCGGGGGTTGCGATCAGGATTCGCATCGCTGACGCCCGGCGACCGTCCGGACGGGGCCGGCCCGGTGCCGGCTGCCGGGTCCTTCGCTCCTCACAGGCCCCGAGACTAACAGGGCGCATGCGAGCCGCCGGCCCGCGCTAGAGCCAACCGCGCTCGGTCGCCATCAGCACCGCCTGCGCGCGATCGACGGCGCCGAGCTTGCCGTAGATGTTGTGCAGATGGGTGCGGACAGTCGAGGTCGAGAGCGACAGCTCGAGCGCGATCTGCTTATAGACCTTGCCCTCGGCCAGCCGCTTGAGCACCTCGACTTCGCGCGCCGACAGCGGGCACGGGTCGACGTGACGGGTGCGCCCCGCGCCGGTCGCGTAGGGCAGGTCGTACATCACGCTGCGCAGCTCGGACGGGCCGATGCCGATCTGCCGGGCGC
>CAZYMM010000147.1:0-5397 GCA_964648515.1 uncultured Conexibacter sp. | reverse complement strand
CAACGAGGCCGACAACCTCCGCGTGGTGTTGCCGCGCATTCCTGCGAACTACGAGATTCTGGTCGTCGACGGCGCTTCGACCGACGACACCGTCGCGACCGCCCTGTCGCTGCGCCCCGACGTGCGCGTCGTACGGCAGCTCGGTTCGGGCAAGGGCGACGCGCTGATCGCGGGCTGGCGGGCGGCGACCGGTGACATCGTCGTGACCCTCGACGCCGACGGGTCGGCCCTGCCCGAGGAGATCCCGGCCTTCGTCGACGCGCTGGTCGCCGGCGCCGACTACGCCAAGGGCTCGCGCTATCTGGACGGCGGCGGCTCGACCGACCTGACCTGGCTGCGCTCGACCGGCAACAAGGCGCTGAGCCTGATCGTGAACGTGCTCTTCGGCACGCGCTACAGCGACCTCTGCTACGGCTACAACGCCTTCTGGCGCCGTCATGGCGAGACGCTGGCCGGCGAGGCCGACGGCTTCGAGATCGAGACGCTGATGAACATCCGCGCCGCCCAGGCGGGGCTGCGTATCACCGAGGTTCCGAGCGTCGAGCACGACCGCATCCACGGCACCAGCAATCTGCGGCCGTTCCGCGACGGGCTGCGGATCGCACGGCTGATCGTCCGCGAGCGCCGCCATGGCCGGCGCCGCCACGACCTCGTGGTCCGCACGAGCAGGCGGCAGCAGGTGCCCGAGCCGGTCGCGACCGGCGCCGAGTAGCGCGCCCGGCTTGGTTCAATTGGACCATGGACCCGGCTTCTGACCGCGGGCGGCGAGAGCCGCCCGCGACCGATGAGGACGGGATCGCGCGCTACGTGGCGGCCGGGACGGCCGCCAACTACGTCGGCCAGTTCATGGTCCTGGCCGTCTGGTTCTTCCTCACGCCCTTCATCCTGCACACGCTCGGCGCGACGCAGTACGGGCTCTGGGTGCTGGTCGCCTCGGTCCTGGCGTACGGCCAGCTCTTCGATCTCGGCATCAACAACGCGGTCGCGAAGTACACGGCCGAGTTCAGGGCCCGCGGCGACGATCAGACGACGTCGTCGCTGATTGCGACGGCGCTCTGGCTCTACATCGCGCTCGGCCTGCTCGTCGCGGTCATCGGGATCGTGCTGGCGCCGGCGCTGGTCTCGATCCTCAACGTGCCGGCGAGCGAGCACTCGACCGCGGTCACGCTCGTGCGCGTGACGGCGATCGGCGTCGCGATCGACCTGCCTGCCGGCACCGCCTACGCGGTCCTGCGCGGGCTGCACCGCTTCGACCTCGTCAACATCATCACCTCGATCGGGATGCTGGTGCTGGCGGTCGTGACCATCGCCGTGCTGAAGCTCGGCGGCGACGTCGTCGCGATGTCGGTCGCGGTGATCCCGATCACGCTGCTCTGGCAGATCGTGGCGATCGGCTTCATCCGCCGCAACGCGCCCGGCCTGCGCTTCGGCTTCGGCGGCGCACGCCGCCGCCACGTGCGCGAGGTCACCTCGTTCGGCGGCGCCCTGTTCGGGATCAACGTCGCCGAGACCGTCAAGAGCCGCTCCAGCGAGCTCGTCATCGGTGCTGTGCTGCCGGTCGCCGCGGTCGCGCCGTTCTCGGTCGCGCGGCGGGTCAGCGAGCTGCCCGAGCTGCTCACGAACCAGTTCGTGTCGGTACTGCTGCCGCTCAGCTCCAAGCTCTCGGCCGAGGGCCGCGCCGAGCTCCTGCGCGGAATCTACGTCGCCGCGACCCGAATCGCGCTCGCCGTCTTCGCCGCGATCGCGATCCCGGTGATCGTCTACGCCCACGAGCTGCTGACCGCCTGGGTCGGGCCGCGCTACTCGGGCGATGCGATCGTGCTCGTGATCCTGGCGGTCGCGGGCTTTGCGAAGGTCGCGACGCTGCCCTCGCTGCTGATGCTCCAGGGCATCGACCGCCACCGGCCGCTGGTCGTGTTCGCCGTCGGCGCCGCGGTTCTGAACATCGCGCTGGCGATCCCGCTGGCCCACAGCAACGGTGTCAAGGGCGTCGCCTACGCGACGCTGATCGCACTCGCCGCCGAGCTCGCGGCGGCCGTTCCCTACGGGGTCCGCACGCTGCGGGTGCCGGTGGACGAGCTGCTCGGCCGGGCGCTGGTGCCGACCGTGCTCTGCGGCATCCCCGCCGCGACGCTGGCGCTGCTGCTGCGCGAGGCGCTGGCACCGGACACGCTGCTCGGTGTCGGGCTGGTCGCGGTCCCGCCCGTCCTGCTGTTCGGTCTCGTCTACCTGCTGCTGCCGCAGACCGGGCGTGAGCGCGCCTTCCTGCGCCGCACCGTGGCCGCACTCGGCGCTCGCCGGCGCAGCAGCATCAGCAGCTCAGCGGTCGCGGAGGTCGAGCAGAGCACGGCGGGCCTCGCGGGCGACCCGCCGGATCGGCCCGGCGCCGCGTAGTCGCTCGTAGAGCATCCGCTCGAAGGTCGCGCCATCGACGTTCGGCACCATCCAGCGCCGGATCGCCAGCGGATCGCAGCGGCCGCGGATCTCGCGCGCGTCGACCGTGCAGGCGGCGGTGATCCCCGCCTGACGGGCGATTCGGGCCGTTGCCGGGGTGACGTCGATGCGCGGGCGGCCGAACGGGTAGGCGAACGTCGTCACCGGGCGATCGAGGATCCGCTCGAGCGCGGCCCGGCCCGACGCGATCTCCTCGGCCTGCAGCTCCGCCCGGTGGCTTGCCAGCGACGGATGGGTGACGGTGTGCGAGCCGATCTGCACCGGTGCCCGCTCCGCCAGCGACGCGAGTGTCGCGGCATCGACGGCCTCTGCTCCCGCCGCCGGCTTCCAGTCGCCGCCGAAGCGCTCGTGCAGAGCGTCGATCGCGGCCCGGATCTCTCCGTCCGGCCGGCGCCGCAGCCGGGCCCAGATGGCGAGGATGCCGGCCGTGCGGTCAGCCGGCAGAACCAGCTCGTGGCCCGCGGTGGCGATCGTCGCCCCCTGCGGCGCCCGCTCGAGCACGGCGGCGAGCGCGTCCCACCAGAACGCGCGGTCGCCGCCGATCGTGCCGGCGAGCACGAAGATCGTCGCCGGGATGTCGTTCGCTGCGAGCACCGGGACCGCATGGTCGATGTTGTCGCGGTAGCCGTCGTCGAAGCTGACGGTCACGCTGCCGGCGGGCAGCACGCCGTCGGCGGTCAGCGCCGCGAAGCGGGCCAGCGGCAGCGGTCGCAGCGGCCGCAGGACCTCGACGTGTTCGGCGAAGTGCTCGGGGCTGACGGCGATTCCGAACGGGTCGCGGACCGGTGTCGCGACGCGGTGGTAGAGCAGGCCGATCGAGGCGGCAGGGCTCATTCTGCCAGCACCTCCGCGTGGACGGCCGCGATCCGCTGCACCATCCTTGCGGCCGAGAACTCGGTTCGTACGAGCTCCTGCGCCGCGGTCCGCAGCGACGCGGCGAGCGCGTCGTCGCTGAGGAGCCGCGAGATCGCCGCCGCCAGCGCTGTCCCATCACCGGGCGGGGCGAGCAGCCCGCTGCGGCCGTCCCGCACCAGCTCCTCGATCCCGGGAATCGCCGAGCCGACGACCGGGGTGCCGGCCGCCATCGCCTCGAGCAACGAGATCGGCAGCGCCTCACCGAACGACGGCAGGGCGACGATCGAGGCGGCCGCGAGCAGGTCGGCTGTCGCGTCGATCCAGCCCGGCAGCAGCAGCCGGTCCGCGCAGCCGAGCGCCGCTGCGGCGGCGAGCAGGTTTTCACGCTCGGGCCCCTCGCCGGCGATCACGAACTGCGCGCCCGGCACCTCGGCTGCGGCCTGCACGAAGATGTGGACGCCCTTGTCGCGTTCCAGTCGCGAGAGCATCAGCACGATCGGTCCCGGCCCGGCGCCGAGCAGCCGCCGGCCGCGTTCGGGATCGCCGCCGAGACAGCGCTGCGGCTCGATCCCGTTCGTGATCACCGTCATCTGCCCGGCCGGCCAGCCGAGCGTCTCGATGCACCGTTCGCGCACGACCTTTGCGACCGGCAGGTAGCGCGCGACCTTCGGGCCGCAGCGCCGCTGCTGGGCCAGCACGGCCCTGCCCGGCGGAACGATCGCCCCGGAGTGCACCGAGGCGACGAGCGGCACTCCGGTCAGGTGGGCGCCGACGATCTGCCAGCGCAGCGCGAGCGGGTAGCTGAGGTGGGCGTGGATCAGGTCCGGCTTGGCGGCCGTGATCAGCCGTGCCGTGCGCGTTGCGCAGCCGATGCCGTGGCGCAGCGTCGTGCTCGGCGGAACCTGCACGGTCGCGGCGCCGCAGGCCTCGGCCTGCTCGATCAGCGTCCTGATCCCGGGCGAGCCGGTGTGAGCCAGGACCGGCCGCCAGGCGCTGCGGTCGGTCAGGCGCAGCAGCACCTCGACCTGGCGCTCGGCACCGCCCATCCTGTCGGAGTCGGTCAGATGCCAGACCGTCGGCGGCGCGCTCATCTGCCCTCCGGGCGGTGGCGGTGCAGGCGGCCGAGCAGCCGGTTCAGCCCCCGGCGCTGCTCGGGGAACAGCCACCAGCGCGCCAGCGTCCGGGCCAGTGGGCGCGGCACGACCGCCATCGCGCAGAACCAGCCGGCGAACGCGACCCGCATGACCGGTGCGCAGTCATCGCGGCCGACTGCCGCGCGCAGGCCGTCGCGCAGCACGCGCAAGCGGCCGTCGCCGGCGATCGGGTGCCGGCGGCGATCGAGCCGCAGCGAGATCGTCCGGTCGGCGGCCGAGGAGACCGCGCGCGGCCCCTTGTATGAGTGGTCGCCGCGGGCCGCCAGAAATGCACGCATCGCCCTGGTCGTGCGCTCGGTCCAGACGATGCTGCGGCGGATGTGACGGAGGTCGATCGCCGCGTCGGCGGACTGCTCGTAGGCGTTCTGACCGTGGACGCGCCGCAGCGTGCCCGGCTCGCGCAGTGAGACGACCGGCCCGAGCAGCGCGCTCAGATGCTGCAGATACCAGTCGGCGCCGATCGGAAAGTGGCTCTCGGGGATCGGCAGCAGCGCCTCCAGAGTGCTGCGGGGGAACAGGTTGCCGGAGGTTGCGGCCCAGGAGAGGTCGAAGCCGTAGCGGCGCTCCGCAGCACGGACGTCACCGGACGGCATCGGAACGTGCGCGGCCGGCACCACCGCCCCGGACGGTGTCAGGTCGGCGCCGGTCATCACCATCGCCCATTGGGCCTTGACGGCGCCGGGGATACCGTCAAGGCCTGCGACGGCGCGGGCGAGCGCCCCGGGCAGCAGCGCGTCGTCGGCATCGAGGAACATCACGAGCGGCGCGTTCGAGATCGCAAATCCGGTGTTGAGCGCTGCCCCCTGACCGCGGTTCTCGGTGCGGATCGATCTGATCGCATCGCCGAGCGCGGCGACCACCTCGGGGGTCTCGTCGGTCGACCCGTCGTCGACGACGATCACGTTGACGCTCACTCCCTGCTGGAGCCGGGCGC
>CAZYMM010000146.1:0-5486 GCA_964648515.1 uncultured Conexibacter sp. | reverse complement strand
CCTGCAGGGCCTCGGCGGCGGCATGCTGATGCCGCTCGGCATGACGATCATGACCCGTGCCGCCGGCCCCGACCGGATCGGCCGGCTGATGGCGATCCTCGGCGTGCCGATGCTGCTCGGGCCGATCCTCGGACCGATCCTCGGCGGCTGGCTGATCGACAACGCGAGCTGGCACTGGATCTTCCTGATCAACGTTCCGCTCGGCGCGATCGCGCTCCTCTACGCATGGCGCGCGCTGCCGAAGGACTCCCCGGAACCGTCGGAGACCTTCGACTTCATCGGCATGCTGCTGATGTCGCCGGGCCTCGCGCTGTTCCTCTACGGCGTCTCGTCGATCCCGGCCGCCGGCACGGTACTCGACGCCAAGGTCCTGATCACGATGATCGCGGGCCTGCTGCTGATTGTCACGTTCGTCCTCTACTCGTTCAAGCCCGAGCATCCACTGCTCGACCTGCGCCTGTTCACGAACCGCAATCTGACGATCGCGGTGATCACGATGTTCCTGTTCGGTGCCGCCTTCTTCGGCGGGCTGCTGCTGGTGCCGACCTACTTCCAGGTCGTGCGCGGCGAGCTGCCGTTCGACGCTGGGCTGCTGATGGCGCCGCAGGGCCTCGGCGCGATGCTGACGATGCCGCTGGCCGGCGCGCTCGCGGACAAGATGCCGGTCGGCCGGATCGTCCCGGTCGGCATCGTCGTGATCCTCGTCGGGATGTTCGGCCTGACTCAGATCGAGGCCGACACCTCATACACGTACCTGATCGCCACCCTGTTCGTGCTCGGGCTTGGCATGGGCGCGACGATGATGCCGCTGTTCACCGCGGCGCTGCGCACCCTGACCCACCACGAGGTCGCGCGCGGCTCGACGCTGCTCAACATCACCCAGCAGATCGCCAGCTCGGTCGGCGTCGCGGTGATCTCGGTGATCTACACCAACATGCTCAAGAGCTCCCACGCCGTGGTCGCGGCCCAGAGCGTCGAGGAGGCCAAGCGGACGGGAGCCCAGCCCCCGGCGCAGGCGCTCGAGCTGATGCAGAGCCTCGGTCACAAGTTCGAGTCGATCGTCAAGACCGACATGGCGCACGCCTTCTCGGTGTCGTTCTGGGTCTCGTTCGCGCTCGTCGCGGTCACGTTCGGGTTCTCGTTCCTGCTGCCACGCAAGCACGAGGAGTCGCACATGCTCGACGAAGAGGGCGCGCCGCCGGTCGTGCTGCACTGAGCGCACCGGTTATCGCCCGTTGCGCAGCTCGTTCAGCGCCACCGTAGTCAGCTCCCGCGACGCGCTGCCGGGGTCGACCAGAACGACGGTGCAGTCGGCGGCGTTCGCCAGTGTCGAGGTGAAGCTGCCGTCGGTGAACTGCGCGACCGGCCCGCGAGAGGACCGTCCGACGGCGACGGCGCGGGCGTTCACCTCTTTGGCATGTCGGGCTAGTGCGCGCCCCGCAGCGGCATGGTCGCCGGTGGCCGACAGGACCTGTCCACTCGCACGTACACCCGCCGCCGCGAGGCGATCGAGATGCGCGAGTACCGCGGCGCGCGCGACGCCATCGCCTTCGGCCGCGACCGCCTCGTCGGAGACGACGGTCGTCTCGTTGACGTGCACGACCTCGAGCGGACTACCGGTCCGTTCGGCGATCTGTGCCGCGGCATCGACCACGCTGATGGCGTCAACGTTCGCGCCGACGGCGACGACGATCGGCTTGGCTCCAGGCGTCATCGGCATCCCGACCGGCTCGAGCGTCGGCAGAACCGGCTCGCCCTGGCTCTCGGCCGCCTCGGCCGCGTTGACGAGCTTGCGGCCCGACGCCAGCACAGCGATCGCCACGAGGAATGCCAGGCCACCGAGGTAGAAGGGGATGCTGAGGTCCGTTGCGTCGGCGAGCTTGCCCGCGACCCACGGGGCGAGCCCTCCACCGATGAACCGCACGAAGCCGTAGGCCGACGACGCGATCGAGCGTTCGACGGGTGAGACGAGCATCACCGCCTGCGTCGTCAGCGTGTTGTTGACGCCGATGAAGGCGCCGCTGACGATGACAGCGACGATCACCACCATCGGCGTTCCGACGCCGGCACCGATCGCGCACATCACGACCGCGCAGCAGAGCAGGTTGCCGTAGAGGACACGCACAGTCCCGAACCGCGCCTGCAGTCGCGGTGCCAGGAACACGGCGAAGATGGCGACCAGGAGGCCCCAGCCCGTGAACACCAGGCCGAGCTGCTCGGCCGAGAGCTCCATCGGATACGGGGCGTAGCCCAGCATCGTGAAGAAGCCCCAGTTGTAGAAGAGCGCCATCAGCCCCATCGTCAGCAGACCCCGATGGCGGAGCGCCCTGAGCGGAGCGGAGAGCGATGTCTTGTGCTCGGGCTTCGGCAGCGCGGGAACCAGGGCCACGGTTGCGACCAGGGCGATGCTCATCAGGCAGGCGACGCCGAAGAACGGCCCTCGCCAGCTGATCCCACCGAGCATGCCGCCGAGCAGCGGACCGACGGCGATACCGAGCCCGAGGGCGGCCTCGTAGAGGATGATCGCGCCGGCGAACCCGCCGCTGGCGGAGGCGACGATCACGGCGAGGCTGGTCGAGATGAACAGCGCGTTGCCCAGGCCCCAACCGGCCCGGAAGCCGACGATGCCGTTGACGGTGTTCGAGAGGCCGGCGAGAGCCGAGAACACGACGATGATCACCAGCCCGGCGATGAGCGTGCGCTTCGGCCCGATCCGGCTGGACACCCAGCCCACCACGAGCATCGCGACCGCGGTCACGACGAGGTAGCTGGTGAAGAGCAGCGAGATCTCGCTCGGTGTGGCGTGGAGGTCGCTGGCGAGCGCGGGCAGGATCGGGTCGACCAGGCCGATGCCCATGAACGAGATGACGCACGCGAACGCGACCGCCCAGACAGCGCGCGGCTGACGGAACAGATGCGAGGCGCCTCCTTCGTGTGCCGCCGGCGGAGCTTTCATGCGTTCGCCGGGTCTGCATCGAGGGCGGCAAGACGGTCGAGCGCCGGGAGCGCGGCGGTGATCGCCCGGCGATCGGCTTCATCGAGGCGGGCGATCTGGTGATTCAGGAAGCGGGCACGCAGCTCGCGGCGGCGGGCGAACACCTCACGACCCTCGTCGGTGATCCGTACCAGCACGACCCGCCCGTCGTCAGGGTCGACCATACGGTCGACGCACCCCGCGCGCTCGAGGCGTGCCACGAGCTGGGTCATGTTCGGCTGGGTGACGCGCTCAGCCTGCGCCAGTGCACCGATCGAGGTGGGGCCGTCACGCAGCAGACATGACAGCGTCAGTGCGGCGGCCGTGCTCAGCCCGCCGGGGTCATCGAGCCGGCGGATCAGGCGCACGAGCCGCTCGAGCCGCTCGAACAGGTCGCGCCCGGCGAGTGCGGAACCGCCGGCAGGAAGATGCATAAGGCCATTATACATTCGCCGTCTGGCTGGTCGAAGTCGCGTGCTGCTGCTCGGCCGTCTCCTGTGGGCCCGCCTAGGTCTCGCCGATCGCCACGGACTCGCCACCGCCGGTGTGTGCCTAGGCAACTACCAGACCGAGGCGGCCGGTGTCCGCGTCGTCGCCAGTGTGGATGCTCCAGTCCGCCAGCGGACTGCGCGCAGGGAGAACGCGTTGAAGCCTCCAGCCACCGCCTGTACCTTGGCGGCACCATGTTCGAAGGCCTGCTTCAGCCCACGCATCTGATCCTGATCCTCGCGATCGCGCTGCTCGTGCTCGGCCCGAAGCGTCTGCCGGAGGCCGGTCGTGGCCTGGGTCAGGCGCTGCGCGGCTTCAAGGACAGCTTGACCGAGAAGCAGGACGAGGAGCCGGCGGCCACCGAGGACCACCGGCTCGACGCCTCATAGCCGGCCTCCGGCCGCGAGCCGTCGGCACAGCACCGTCAGCTGCTCGATCTCGTCGTCGTCGAGCGCGTCCGTCACCGCGCCGGCAACGTCACGCGCATGCGGCCTGCCCGTCTGCCGCTGGCGCTCGCTGCCCGCGGCGGTCAGCGACAGGAGCACGCTGCGCCGGTCGCGCGGGTCGGGCTCGCGCGCGATCAGCCCGCGCGCGACGAGCCGGTCGACCATCCGCGACAGCGCCGGCTGACTGAGCAGCACGTGTTCGTTGAGCTCGCTCAGTCGCAGCGGCTCCGCGCAGCGCGAGAGCGTGTAGAGCACGTCGTACTCGCGCATCGTCAGCTCGCTCCAGACCGGGGCGTCCGCAAAGCGCCGGATCAGCGCCGCGTGGGCGGTCAGCAGCGCCTCCCAGGCATCGACGGCACGCGCCGAGCGGCTCGCCATCAGCTCGCGGGCCCGCCGGCGGCGGCGAGCGCGTCGCTGTCCTGGTAGGGCGAGCCGCCGGTCACGTTGTCGCCGCGGTTGGGGTTCGGGCGCGGCTGGCGCGGCTGCTCGTCGCCGTACTTCTCGCGCACGAGGCTCGCGTGCGTCGGTGGATCCTCGCGGGCCTGCGGCGAACGGCGCGCGGCCAGCTCGCGGCGCAGCACCGGCACGACCTCGCCGCCGAGCAGCTCGAGCTGTTCGAGCACCATCTCCAGCGGCAGGCCGGCGTGGTCGACGAGGAACAGCTGGCGCTGGTAGTCGCCGAACAGCTCGCGGAACGTCAGCGTCTTCTCGATCACCTCCTGCGGGCTACCGACCGACAGCGGCGTCGTCTCGGTGAACTGCTCGAGCGTCGGTCCGTTGCCGTAGACGGGCGCGTTGTCGAAGTAGGGCCGGAAGCGGCGCTTGGCGTCCTGCGAGTTGCGGTCGATAAACGCCTGGCCGCCGAGCCCGACGATCGCCTGCGCCTCGCTGCCGTGGCCGTGGAAGGCGTAGCGACGGCGGTAGTAGCCGATCAGCCGCTGGTAGTGCTCGGCCGGCCAGAAGATGTTGTTGGCGAAGAACGCGTTGCCGTAGAGCGCGGCCTGCTCGGCGATCTGCGGCGTGCGGACAGAGCCGTGCCAGACCAGCGGCGGCACGTCGTCGAGCGGTCGCGGCACCGACGTGAAGCCTTCGAGCGGCACGCGGAACCGACCCTGCCAGTCGACGACGTCCTCGCGCCAGAGCCTGTGCAGCAACTCGTAGTTCTCGAGCGCGAGCGGCAGGGCGGCACGGATGTCCTGACCGAACCACGGGTAGACCGGCGCGGTGTTGCCGCGGCCGATCATCAGATCGACGCGGCCCTTGGCGAGATGCTGGAGCATCGCGTACTCCTCGGCGACGCGGACCGGGTCGTTGGTCGTGATCAGCGTTGTCGCCGTCGAGAGGATCAGCCGCTCGGTGACCGCCGCGATGTGCGCCAGCAGCGTCGTCGGTGAGGACGAGAAGAACGGCGGGTTGTGGTGCTCGCCGATCGCGAACACGTCAAGGCCGACCTCCTCGGTCTTGCGGGCGATCTGGACGATCGCGTCGATCCGCTCGGCCTCGCTGGGGGTCTTGCCCGAGACCGGGTCGCGCGTGATGTCACTGACCGAGAAGATTCCGAACTGCATGGCTGCTCC
>CAZYMM010000145.1:0-5489 GCA_964648515.1 uncultured Conexibacter sp. | reverse complement strand
CGCTGGCTCGAGCAGCACGGTGACCCGACCTCCAAGCGCAACGTCGAGCTGCTGCGCGACTTCGCGCAGGCCGGGCCCAAGCAGGCGACCCACCGGATCGTGCTGCGCTTCCTGCGCTCACCGGTCGAGATCGCCGGCGAGGGCGAGGACGGGCCGGTCACCGGCGTCGTCCTGTGCCGCAACCGGATCGCCGGCGACGGCGAGATGCTGCGCGCCGAGTCGACGGGAGAGACCGAGACGCTGGAGTGCGGGCTCGTGCTGCGGGCCGTCGGCTATCGCGGCGTGCCGGTCCCCGGGATGCCGTGGGACGAGCGCCGCGGCCTGATCCGCAATGACGGCGGTCGCGTTACCGACGAGGAGGGCGGCCATCACGCCGGCGAGTACGTCGTCGGCTGGATCAAGCGCGGCCCGAGCGGCGTCATCGGCACCAACAAGAAGGACGCCGCCGACACCGTCAAACGGATCATCGAGGACCGTGATGCCGGCGCGCTGCCCGAGCCCGAAGCGGTCGATGCCGAGAGCGCCGGCGCGTGGTTGCGCTCGCTGACGCCGGACACGGTCGACTGGGCGGGATGGCAGACGATCGACGCCCACGAGCGTGCCGCCGGCAAGCCGCAGGGCCGCCCGCGCGTCAAGCTCGTCGACCTCGCGGAGATGTTCGAGCGGGGCCGCGGCGCGGGCTGACGTCGCGCGGGGGGCGGCCGGCGACCCGACCGTTCAGCGCTGTACCGATGCGTTGGCGTGTTGGCCGGTCAAGCTTGCGGATGTCGCGTTCTGCGGCGCGAGTCACGACCAGCGACCAGCCGGGTCGGCTCATACGAACAGGTCGCGAACCTCGGCGGGCGTGAGGATGCGTCCGGCGGTCAGATCCTCCAGGCCCTCTGTGATCGCGATCTCATCGTCGGACGACAGCGGCTCATCATCGAGGATGCGAAGCACATGTGCCGCTTGGTCCTCGTCCATCGCGCGGACGCGTGCGATGAGCTGGTCTCTGACGGTCATGTGGGCAAGGATAACTGCGGCACCGGAGGCGATCGTCCGAGCCCGATCGGCGTCACGCCTGCGGGCGGCGCCGAGACGCGCTGCCGGTCGGCCAGGAACTGGCTGAACATGTCGGGGATGAACGCCAGGAACAGATCGATCGCGCCGCCGATCCCGCCCCAGATGTCCAGCGAGGCGAAGCGGAACGCCATCTCGCAGCCGAGCCGCGAGGGCGTTACGTCGCCGACGTCGGTGAACCGGTCGACGAAGTCGTTGCTGCGGAACGCGACCTCCGGCCGCGCAGTCGAGCGCCTGTGCGCATTGCGCAGGCGTGCGCGGGTAGCCGACCTGCGCGGCGGCCGCGCGGCTCTACCTTGAAACGGTGGGCGCGCTCCGCAGCCGCAACTACCGCCTCTACCTATTCGGGCAGATCATCTCGCTGCCCGGGACGTGGCTGCAGGTCGTAGCGCAGGCCTGGCTGGTGCTCGAGCTCGGCGGTTCGGGCACCGACCTCGGCATCACGGTCGCGCTGCAGGCGCTGCCGGTGCTGCTGCTCGGCACATGGGGCGGGGCGATCGCCGACGCGGTCGACCGGCGGCGGCTGCTGGTCGCGACCCAGGCGGCCCAGGGCGGCCTGGCGCTGGCGCTCGGGCTGCTGACGATCTTCGGCCTCGTGACGCTCTGGATGGTCTGGGTGCTGGCGTTCGGGCTCGGCCTGGCGCGCGCGGTCGACAGCCCGGCGCGGCAGGCGTTCGTCTCCGAGCTCGTCGACCGTGAGGATCTGGCGCGTGCGATCAGCCTCAACTCGACGGTTGTCGCCGCGGCGCGGATGGTCGGACCGGCGGCCGGCGGGGTTGTGATCGCGCTGGTCGGGATCGGCATCTGCTTCATCGTCAACGGCGCGTCGTTCATCGCGGTGCTCGCGGCGCTGCTGGCGATGGACCGCAGCTCGCTGCGCAGCTCGGGCGTCAGCACCCGTCCCGAGCCGGGGGCCGTCCGCGCCGGCATCCGCTACGTCCGCGGCGAGCGCGGCCTGCTCGTGCCGCTGCTGATGATGGTCATCGTCGGCACGCTCGCGTACGAGTTCCAGGTCACGATTCCGCTGCTTGCGCGCGGCGTCTTCGGGCTCGATGCGGCCGGCTTCGGACTGCTCTACGCGGCGATGGGCGCAGGCGCGGTGCTCGCCGGGCTCGGCCTCGGCGGCATCGTTGCGCCGCGGCTGCGGACGCTGACGGTCGCCTCGGTGATCTTCGGTCTGGCGCTGGCCGGCGCCGCGCTCAGCCCGGGCCCGGTGGTCGCAGGAGCATTCCTGCTGGTCGCGGGCGGTGCGAGCGTGATCTTCACCTCGATGACCAACGCGACGCTGCAGCTGCGCTCTGATCCGGCGCTGCAGGGGCGGGTGATCGCGCTCTACATCGTCGCCTTCCTCGGCTCGACACCGATCGGCGGCCCGCTCGTCGGCGCGGTCGGTCAGCTCGCCGGTGGGCGCGCGGCGCTCGGGATCGGTGCCGTCGGCTGCCTGCTCGCCGCGGGGCTGGCGGTCGTGATGGGTCGCGCGGTGAGGAGCCGGGAGGGTCTGCTTCCGGCCGCCCGCAGGAACGTCTGACCAACATTCTGTTCGGTCGAGAGGCAGTCGTGATATGCTCACGATATATCGACAAGAGAGGAACAGGGAATGTTCGAATCACAATGGAACGAAACACGTGGCGGCCATCGTGGCCCCACACGTCACCGCCATCGCCACCACCACGGCGCCGAGCGGGACTCAGCGGGAGGCCGTGGCTTCGGCCCGCCGCATCGTGGTGGCCGCCGCGGCCCGGGGGCGCGCCGTGGGGCGATCCGGGCCGCAGCCCTGATGCTGCTGGCCGACCAGCCGCTCAACGGCTACCAGCTGATGCAGGAGCTCGAGGAGCGCAGCGGCGGCGTCTGGCGGCCGAGCCCGGGCTCTGTCTACCCGACGCTCGCGCAGCTTGAGGACGAGGGTCTGATCGAGGCCGTCGAGGCCGACGGCAGGAAGCTGTGGTCGCTGACCGACGCCGGCCGCAGTCACCTCGACGAGCACCGTGAGCGGTTCGGCACGCCGTGGTCGCCTGAAGGCAGCGATGCCGCGAGCGAGTTTCGCCAGCTGCGCCTGGCGCAGCGGGCGCTCAAGGTGGCTGCCGAGCAGGTCGGCCACACCGGCACCTCCGAGCAGCTGATCGCCGCCCGCGAGGTCCTCGAAGAGGCCCGTCGCGCGCTCTACCGCGTGCTGGCCGAGGAACCGCGCCGGTAGGGGGCAGAGGACGAGGTTCGGGGTGCGTGCAAGGTGACGCACCCCGGGCCATCGCCAAGTACGCTTGCGCTCCCGAGCGGCGCGAGGATTCAGGCGGACGACCACCGATCTCCCGGGCACGCTCTTGGCCGGCGATGCGAATTACCACCGAGGCGAGATGGGAGAGGTCATGACAGGTGCTCTGTTTGCGGCGGGCCGCGTTGCCCGGGGGATCGCAACCCTGGCGGTCTTGAGCGCTTTCTGGCTCCCCGCGGGGGCGTCCGGTGCGGTCTCCGGTGTGCTCGCCGGCCAGACGATGAACGGTCAGCCGGTGCCGTGCGTGGCGCAGCCGGACGGGGTCCGCGTCTGCCACGGCAGCGAGAGCGGCTCGAGCGAGACGGACCTGCGCCTGAAGAGCTTCGACGGCACACCGCTGGCGCTCTACGTCACGCTCCCGCGCGTGCCGGCCTCGGGCGTGGACGGCCGCTACCCGCTGGTGGTGCAGAGCCATGGCTGGGGTGCGCCGCCGAGCGGTCCGAACGACACGCAGTACGCCGGTCCCACGGCCGTTCAGTGGGCGCGGCGCGGCTATGCGGTCCTCCAGCTTGCGGCGCGCGGCTGGGGCGACTCGTGTGGGAGCGCCGCGTCCCGTCTCGTCAACGAGGCGGCGTGCGCAAATGGCTACATCCGTCTCGACGACATGCGTTACGAGGCCCGCGACGTGCAGAATGCGGTCGGGCTGCTGGCCGATGCGGGCATCGCCGACCCCCACCGGATCGGCGTGACCGGTGAGTCCTACGGCGGCGGGGTGTCGCTCGAGCTGGCAACCCTGAAGAACCGGGTGATGCTGCCGAGCGGACGGCTCGTGCGCTGGCGCAGCCCCCAGGGAACGCCGCTTCAGATCGCCGCCGCCGTCCCCCAGTTCGGCTGGAGCGACCTCGTCTACGCACTTCTGCCGAACGGACGGACGCTCGACTACGCGGTGACGCCGGCGACAGCCGACCTGTCACCGGCCGGCGTCGAGAAGCAGTCGATCAACTTCGGCCTCTACCAGGTCGGCGCGCTCAGCGGCCACTACGCATCCCCGGGCGCAAACCCGCAGGCCGACCTGACGACGTGGAACACGAACCTCAACGCCGGCGAGCCGTACACCACGCCCGCCGACAGGTCCCAGCTCCGGCAGGTCGCTCAGTTCCGCTCGCCTTACTACCTGCTCGCCGGCGCCTACGCAGCGCGCCGGCAGCAGCCCGCGCCGCTGCTGCTGACCAACGGCTTCACCGACGACATCTTCCCGGTCGGTGAGGCCCTGCGCTACTACAACCTCGAGCGCTCGCTGTACCGGCGTGCCCCGATCACGCTGCTGGCCTACGACGGCGGCCACCAGCGCGGTCAGAACAAGCCGGCCGACGGGGCGCTCGTCGTCGCGCGCGTGAGGGCGTTCTTCGACCACTACGTCAAGGGCGCGAGGGCGAAGCCGGCGATGGGGGTGACCGCGATCACCCAGACTTGCCCGAAGACCGCCCGATCGGGCGGCCCGTACCACGCCGCGACGTGGGCGGCACTCCATCCCGGAGAGGTCGTCGCCAGGTTCAAGTCTGCCCAGAAGATCGTCTCGACCGCCGGTGACACGGCGATCGCGCGCACGTTCGATCCGGTCTTCGGGGGCGGCGCCTGCGCGACCGCTCCCGCAACCGACCAGGGCGCCGGCGTCGCGAGCTACAGGCTGCCGGCGGCGACCCGCTCCGGCTACACGCTGCTCGGCTCGCCGACGGTGATCGCGGACCTCAAGGTGAGCGGCAAGTTCGCGTACATCGCCGCGCGGCTGTTCGACGTCGACCGGGCGACGAACCGCGAGACGCTCGTCGCCCGCGGCGTCTACCGGATCGACCCAGGTGCGCCGAACGGTCGCCAGGTCTTCCAGCTGAACGCCAACGGCTGGCGCTTCGCGGCCGGTCACGTCCCGAAGCTCGAGCTGCTCGGCCAGGACCCGCCGTACACGCGCCCATCCAACGGTGCGTTCTCGATCTCGGTCTCGAACCTGCAGCTGCGACTGCCCGTCCACGAGACCCCCGGCACGCCGGCGGCGGTCAGGAGGCCGCTGCCGGTCGTCAAACCGCGTCCGGGGCGGTGAGAGCACGCGTTCGCCGAAGGCCGCGCGATCGGGCAGCGAGCCCGTCTGCGTTCCCTCCGAAATAGGGAGTCTTGATAGCTGGGGGGGGACTCGAACCCCCGACCTCACGATTATGAGTCGTGCGCT
>CAZYMM010000144.1:0-5492 GCA_964648515.1 uncultured Conexibacter sp. | reverse complement strand
GCCGAGGCCGAGGGGCTCGACAAGATCTTCACCGCCGCCGGCTTCGACTGGCGCGGTGCGGGCTGCTCGATGTGCCTGGCGATGAACCCCGACAAGCTCGAGCCCGAGGAGCGCTGCGCATCGACATCGAATCGCAACTTCGAAGGTCGCCAGGGCGCCGGCGGGCGCACCCACCTGGTCTCGCCGGAGATGGCGGCGGCGGCGGCGATCGCCGGCCACTTCGTCGACATCCGAGACTGGCCCGCCGGCCCCGACCAGGAGGTCGCAGCCTGATGCCCGCTCCGATCGAGACGATCACCGGCCAGGTGTCCGTGCTGATGCGCGACGACATCGACACCGATCAGATCATCCCCAAGCAGTTCCTCAAGCGTGTCGAGCGGACCGGCTTCGGCGAGTTCCTGTTCTACGACTGGGCCAAGGAGCCGGGTTGGGATCTGCCCGTCAACCAGATCCTCGTCACCGGCCGCAACTTCGGCTGCGGATCCTCGCGCGAGCATGCACCCTGGGCACTCGAGGACTACGGCTTCAAGGTCGTGATCGCCGAGTCGTTCGCCGACATCTTCCGCAACAACTGCACCAAGATCGGGATGCTGCCCGTGCAGCTGGCGCCGGACGCGGTCCAGGCGATCGCCGCCGCCGGCGGCTGCCAGGTCGACCTCACGGCGCAGGAGGTCCGCTGGGAGGGCGACGGCCGGACACAGGTGGCGTCGTTCGAGATCGACCCTGAGACCAAGCACCGGCTGCTCGAGGGGCTCGACGACATCGGCCTGACGCTCCAGCAGACCGATCGCATCGACGCCTACGAGGCAGAGCGCCAGCGGCCCGGCACCGACACGCTCGCGGTCGCCGCCGCAGCCGCCTGACGATGGAGCTCTCCTGGGTCGCGCAGGTCGGCACCGTCGAGCTCGCGTTCGGCGCACTCAGCGGCTGGGTGATGGCGCTCGTCGTCGACATGCCCGATCTCGTGCGCGGCGCCGGCGTGCGCTCGATGGCACGCATCCGCCAGGCCCACCTCGACTACATCATCATGGGGGTGATCCTGATCGCGCTCGGGCTGGCGTTGCCCGGTCTGCCGCGGCTCTGGCAGGTGCTGCTGGTCGCCGGGGCGTGGGTCAACCCGACACTGTTTCTGCCGCTCGCGTTCCGGCCGCAGGCGCAGAAGCAGCTCTGCTACCGCGCGGTCACGCTCGCCTCGTTCGTGGCGATGAGCGCCGGCACCGTCGCCGCGGCGGTGACAGCGGTCTCCTAGCAGTGATGCACCTGATGCGGTAGCGTTGACATCATGCGCACCACCGTGAACATCGACGCGAGTCTGCTCGAGCGGGCGAAGCTGCGCGCGGCCGAACGGCGCGAGACGCTCGGCGATGTGATCAACGACGCGCTGCGGCGCGAGCTGGCCGTGCAGCAGCAGGAACGCTCGGCTCTCAAGCCGTTGCCCATCTTTCACGGAACCGGACTGCGTGATGGCGTCGACATCTCGTCGAACGCCAAGATCGCCGAGCTGCTCGACGAAGACCAGCCCTGGGAAAAGCTCCGCTGATGTGGCTCGCCGACGTGAACGTCGTCGTCGCCGCATTCCGAGACGATCATCCGGGCCACGAGGTTGCACGTGGTTGGCTCAGACATGCTCTCGACGCTGACCGCCCAGTCGGTGTCCCATCGGTCGTCTGGTCCTCGTTCGCCCGCGTCGTAACCAACCGGCGCATCTACAAGCGCACGACCCCGGCCGACGCGGCTATCGCCTTCATCGATGCGGTCTCCGATGACCCTGGCTTTGTGGTCATCGAACCCGGACCGCTGCACCGTCGCCTCTTTGCAGAGTCACTGGTCGAGGGAGGAGCAACCGGCGATCTCGTCCCGGATGCCTACCTCGTCGCGATCGCCCGTGAGCACGCGGCGCAGATCGTCACGTTCGACCGCGACTTCGCCCGCTTTCCGTCTGCGCGGCATCTGCTTCTGACCGGCTGACCGACTTGCCGCGACCTTCTAACGTGCCCTCGACATGAGCCCACGCATCGTCACCCTGCCCGGCGACGGCATCGGACCCGAGATCCTCGCTCCTGCCGTCGCGCTGCTGACAGACCTCTGTCCGGACCTCAGCTTCGATGAGCGGATCTTCGGCGGCGCGTCGATCGACGCCCACGGCACGGCGCTGACCGACGCGGTGACGGACGCCTGCAGGACCGCCGACGCCGTGCTGCTGGCCGCGGTCGGCGGCCCGCGCTGGGACACCACCGACCCCGACGCACCCCGCCCGGAGCAGGGGCTGCTCGGCCTGCGCAAGGCGCTCGGCCTCTACGCCAACCTGCGGCCGGTCCGGCCGCTGCCGGCGCTCTACGACGCCAGCCCGTTGCGGCGCGATGTGATCGCGGGCACCGACCTGCTCGTCGTCCGCGAGCTGACCGGCGGCATCTACTTCGGTGAGAAGACGCGGACCGCGACGAGCGCATCCGATCTCTGCGCCTACAGCAGCGAGGAGATCGAGCGGATCGCGCGGACCGCATTCGAGGCTGCGCGTGCGCGCGGCGAGGCCGCTCGCGCCCTGAGCGGCTCGGCGGAGCCGGTCACCGTCACCAGCGTTGACAAGGCCAACGTGCTCGAGACCAGCCGGCTCTGGCGCGAGGTCGTGATCGCGCTGCACGAGCGGGAGTTCGCGGATCTGCCGCTTCAGCATCTGCTCGTCGACAACGCAGCGATGCAGCTCGTCTCCAACCCGACGAGCTTCGGCGTGATCGTCACCGAGAACCTCTTCGGCGACATCCTCTCCGACGAGGCGGCGATGTTGACCGGATCGATCGGGCTGCTGCCGTCGGCGAGCCTCGGCGGGGATGGGCCGGGCCTGTTCGAGCCCGTCCACGGCTCGGCTCCCGACATCGCCGGTCAGGGCATCGCAAACCCACTCGCGATGTTCCTCTCGGCGGCGCTGATGCTGCGCCACGGCCTCGGCCGGCACACAGAGGCCGCGGCTCTAGAATCGGCCGTCGACCGGGCGCTCGAGGGCGGGCTGCGCACCCGCGACCTCGGTGGCTCGGCGACGACCGACGAGGCGACCGCTGCGGTCCGTGCCGCGCTTCAAGGCTGACGAGGAGGAACAGACGTGCAGACCGCCGAGCTGATCTGGATGGACGGGAACCTGGTCCCGTGGGACGAGGCCAAGATCCACGTCCTCACCCACGGCCTGCACTATGGGACCGGTGTCTTCGAGGGCGTTCGCTGCTACGACACCGAGTCACACGGTCCGGCGATCTTCCGCCACGACGACCACCTCGACCGGCTCGAACGCAGCTGCGGGCTCTACTACATGCCGCTGCCGTTCACACGCGAGCAGCTCCGCACCGCGACACTGGAGGTCGTCGGCCGCAACGGCCTGCGCTCCTGCTACATCCGGCCGATCGTCTTCCGCGCCTACGGCACGATGGGCCTCTACCCGCTCGATGCGCCGGTCAGCGTCGCGATCGCGGCCTGGGAGTGGGGCAGCTATCTCGGTGACGAGGGCAAGCAGAACGGTGTCCGCGCCAAGGTCTCGTCCTGGCGGCGGATCAGCGGAGACTCGCTGATCCCGCACGCCAAGGCCTCGGGCCAGTACCTCAACTCGGTGCTCGCCAAGATCGAGGCGCAGAAGGCCGGCTACGAGGAGGCGATCCTGCTCGACGATCACGGCCGCGTCTGCGAGGGCTCGGGCGAGAACCTCTTCATCGTTCGCGACGGCCGGATCTACACGCCGCCGCAGACCGCGTCGATCCTCGACGGCATCAACCGCAAGTCGGTGATCGAGGTCGCCGGCAACCTCGGCTACCAGGTCGTCGAGCGGGACCTGGCGCGGGCCGAGCTCTACCTCGCCGACGAGCTCTTCTGCACCGGCACGGCCGCCGAGCTGACCCCGATCCGCGAGGTCGACGACCGTCCGGTCGGCGAGGGCACCGTCGGACCGGTCACGCGCGCCGTCCAGTCATCGTTCGAGGACGCGCTCCACGGTCGTGCGCCGCAGTACGCCAAGTGGCTCGATCCCGTGCCCGCCGAGCTGTACGCCGGAGCCCCCGCGGGGTGAGCCGGATCGAGACATACGACGCGACCCTGCGCGACGGCATGCAGGGCGAGGGGATGTCGCTGACGGCGGCCGAGAAGGTCCGCGTCGTCCACGCCCTCGACGAGCTCGGCATCGACCTGATCGAGGCCGGCTTCCCGGCGTCGAACCCCAAGGAGCTGGAGCTCTACGAGCTGCTCGCCGGCGAGCGGCTCGAGCATGCGCAGATCGTCGCGTTCGGGATGACACGGCGGCGCGGCGTGGCCGCCGCCGACGATCCCGGGCTGCAGACGCTGGCTGGCTGCTTTGCTCCGGTGGCCACGATCGTCGGCAAGACGTGGGCCGCGCACCTCGAGAAGGTCGTCCACGTCTCGCGTGAGGAGAACCTTGAGCTGATCGCCGACTCGCTCGCGTTCCTGATTGCCGCGGGCAAGCGGGCGCTCTACGACGCCGAGCACTTCTTCGACAGCTTCCGTGATGACCCGGGCTACGCACTGCAGTGTGTCGGAGCCGCATATGAGGCCGGCGCCGAGCGGGTCGTGCTCTGCGACACCAACGGCTCAAGCCTGCCGCCGCAGATCGGCGATGCGGTCCGCGCCGTCCGCGAGCGCTTCCCCGAGCTCAAGCTCGGGATCCACTGCCACAACGACCGCGAGTGTGCGGTGGCGAACACGCTCGCCGCGGTCGTCGAGGGTGTCGATCAGGTTCAGGGCACGATGAACGGGATCGGCGAGCGGACCGGCAACGCCAACCTCTGCTCGATCATCGCCAACCTCGAGCTCGGGCTCGGTCACGACACCGTCGGTGCGGACCGTCTCGTCCATCTGACCCGCACCGCTCGGATCGTCGACGAGCTGCTGAACCGCAATCCGGACCCTCACCAGCCGTGGGTCGGGCGCAGTGCATTCGCCCACAAGGGGGGGCTCCATGTCGCCGGGGTGCGCGCCGATGCCGGTCTCTACGAGCACGCCGAGCCGGCCGCCGTCGGCAACGAGCGGGCGCTGCTGGTCTCCGAGCTGCTCGGCAAGCACACGGTGATCGAAAAGGCCCAGCAGGCCGGCGTGGCGCTCGACGACGGCCAGACACAGCGGCTCGTCGAGCGCGTCAAGGAGCTCGAGCACCAGGGTTTTCAGTTCGAGGCCGCGGACGCATCGTTCGAGCTGCTACTGCGCCGCGAGAGCGGCGACTACGCGCCGCTGTTCGAGCTCGAGTCCTGGCGCGTGATCGCCGAGCAGGGCGCCGACGGCGCCGTCGCCACCGAGGCGACCGTGAAGCTGCGGATCGGCGGTGAGCGCTACGTCCAGACCGCCGAGGGCAACGGCCCCGTGAACGCGCTCGACGCCGCGCTGCGCGCCGCGATCACCCGCGTCCATCCGGAGCTCGCCTCGGTCGAGCTCGTCAACTACAAGGTTCGCATCCTCGACGAGTCGCACGGCACCGACGCGGTCACGCGCGTCTTCATCGACGC
>CAZYMM010000143.1:0-5555 GCA_964648515.1 uncultured Conexibacter sp. | reverse complement strand
CGCCACCGAGAAGGCTCGGCGCGACGCCCCGGCGATCAGCGTCGCCGAGGTCTGAGAGGACCTCTGAACGCGCCGGCCGGCGCGTCACGGCGTGGACCGCGCTATCGATCTGCATGGCCGCCGGGGGGCGAACGGGCTTCGTACTACAGCGAAACCCGGCAGTCCGCGAACGTCGGCACGGATTGGGGGTGCTCAGCGCCCCCAATCCGTGCCGGTACCGCTCCCGACGACCCCCGATGGCGAGACCCGGATTCAAACGGGAACACCACGATTTTCAGTCGGCAGCGTCTGGGCCGCGATCGTCAGTGCCCACGGGGCTTTCGCGTAATGCCTGCGGACTGGGTTGTGCAGGGAAAGCGGTTCAGACGCCTGGGTTCTGGGCGTGAGAGGCAGCAGCGGCTTCTGTCGTCCGCTTTGCACAGACCGTGGGAGCGGGGCGCGGGTAACGGAGCCGGGCTCCCGGGGACAGCACGGCCGGAGTTCTTGATCGCTGTGGACTTGCTGGTACCGGTGCCGGGACGGTTCGCCAATGCGCCGCCTTGCGGTCCTGACGACTCTCGTTGCGTTCGTCTGGGTTGCCGCGCCGGGAAGTGCTCAAGCGTCGCACCTGTTCTTCACGCAGCTGGGAACGAGCAACGTCCAGCGCGCTGAGGCTGACGGCACGTCGCCGCAGACCCTCCCGGCGATCTCGGCGCTGGTTGCCGCGGACGCGACCGCGCTCTACTGGGTGGTCAGCGCCGGCGGGCAGACGGCGATCGGCCGCTCGGACCTCGACGGCCAGAACGCGAACGCGTCCTGGCTCCCGGTCGCCGGCGCCGCCCCGATCATGTCGCTTGCAGCCGGGTACGGCCACGTGTGCTGGTCGACCTTCGGCACGCGCTCGGTGATCACGTGCGTGAGCGTGTCCGGTGCCGGGATCGCCGGCGCCCGAAGGTCGTCATGGACACCGACGCGAACTCCGTGGGCAACGGCGCTCTGGCCGTCGACGGCGACTACGCGTACTTCAGCGTCGGACCGCTGGTCAACGGCCCAGCCGGTTCGATCGGCCGTGTGCGCTTCGACGGTTCCGATCCGAACCTGACGCTGATCTCAGGCGTCAGCTATGCGCGCGGCCTGGCGGTCAACAGCTCGAAGATCTTCTTCTCGGAGTGGAACGCTCAGAGTCTCACCCCACCGATTCCCGCGGTCTACGGCTACAACAAGGATGGCTCCGGCGGCCGGCAGCTGATCGCCGTGTTCGACCAGTCGGACGCAGTCAGCCAGGTGGCGGCCAACGAGAACTACGTCTACTGGATCGCGACGACGCCCGGCACCGGGGCCTTCCGACGCATCGGACGGGCGACCACCAGCGGCGCAGAGATCAATCGGGCGCTGCTGGAGGCGCCCAGCAACAGCACCGTCTACCGAGCGATTGCGACCGAGCAGGCCGGTGACTGCAAGGACACGCTCGACTTCCACACGTCGATGATCGCCAAGGGCTGCTTCGAGGATCAGGGCGGCGACAAGTGGAAGGCCAAGGGCCCGTTCCGGATCAACGGCGTCGACTTCAAGTCCGCAAGCGACGAGGCGGCGCCGGTAATCTTCGACAGCGACAAGAAAACGGTCGACGGCAGCCAGGTGACGATGTCGCTGAGCGCTCCCGGCTGGGGCTCGGGCTGGTTTGCCTACGAGGTCCCGGACGGCTTGCATCTCACGTTCGCGGGACCCTCGACATCGTGGACATGGGTTCTGAAGACACCGGCTCCCAGCGGCACAGGGGTGCCGTTCGCGTTCAACGCGCTCGGGTTCCTGCAGCTCAACGGCACCGTCTCGCCGACGCTGTTCGGCTATCCGGCGCACGCGCCCTACGTCGACCTGACAATGACGCCCGGCTCCACAAAGCTGACTCTGCAGATCTCGGTCCCTACCTCGAGCAAGGCGTTCCTCGACCCGATCAACGGGCTGTGGAAGGTGCCGGGGCGAAACGGCGGGTCGCGCGTGAACTATCCGACCGCCCTGAAGGTCACGGTCGGTGCAGGCAACGACAGCGGCGTCGACCACATCGAGGGCACGTTCTCGCCGGCCAACGTCTACGGCATCGATCCAAGCGAGGGTCGTGACGGGATCGTGTGGGGGTCGGCCGGCGCGCCCGCCGAGGGTGTCATCGAGCTCGCCAAGGTCCGGCTCGGCTGGCAGCTGGCGAAGGGCGTCGTGGACCTCGGCGCGGTGCTGGTGTTCCACCGCACTCCGTGGGACAAGGCCGCGAAGGCGCTTCCGAAGGAGTTCTTCCTTGGTCGCCCGATCGGTGACGTGAGCGCAGCCCTCACATGGTGGAAGTTCCCGGTCGCCGGTCAGACATTCGCGGCGCCGCTGCCGACCGAGGTCCGCTTCGGCCTCAACGGTCTCAACGAGCCGATCGCTGACACGGGCCTGTTCTGGCAGCGGATCGGCTTCACCGGCGGGTACGACCTGTCCAAGGATGCGCGCCCGCTGCACCTCGGCGGCACGCTCGGCTTCAGCTTCCTGCCGCGCTTCAAGCACGACTTCCTCTGGTTCCAGGAGGCGGCATCCCTCGATGTCGCCGGTGACATCTCGTTCAGCCCGGTGGGCCTGGCCGGCACCGGCGATCTCAAGGTCATGGGCGAAAACATCGTGCACGGTGCATTCACATGGGGGCCCGAAGGATTCCTGCTGGAGGGCACCGCGACGGTGAAGCTCAACAAGCTGATCACGTACGGAGTACCGATCGAGACAACCGGCACCCTCAGCTTCCTGCGGCCCGACGACGGCGGATGGCAGGTCGGCGGCGACGTGAGCGCAACGATGTTCGGCCGCTTCCCGATCAGGTCGACCATGGTCTGGAACGAGGACGGGATCGGCATCTGCTTCAAACAGGGCGGCTTCCGCGGCCAGGCCTACGTCTACGACGGCAGATGGCACTGGGCCGGCTGCGAGCTCGGCCCGTTCCTTCGCGCCGCCTCAGCGCGCGTCAACTTGCGTGCACCCCATCTCGGCGGAGGCTTCTCCGGCGGCGGCAAGGACTCGGCAGTTGTGAACAAACCGATCCGGTTCACCGTCCGGTCCGGCTCGAAGTTGCGCGCGGTCGCCATCCGCGGCGCCGGCGCATCACCGAAGGTGACGGTCACCGGCCCGGGCGGCCTGTCGTTGACCGTTACCCCAGGAAGCCCGGTCGCGCGATCGGCGACCGCAGCGCTCGTCACCAACGACGTGCCGCGTGGCGATAAGACCACCACGCTGATGTTCGGGTCCTCGGCACGCCCCGGCAACTACATCGTGACCCCGGCGGCGGGTAGCCCGAAGGTCACCGCGATGGGATTCGCGCAGGCACTGCCGCCAGCGCAGGTGAGCGCGCGAACGACCGTGGCCCCAGGCTGCCGTCGTCAGCTGAGCTGGAAGACGCGCCCGTTGCCCGGCCAGCGGATCACCTTCCTTGAGCACACCGGGCGGGGACCGGACCAGCCGCTGGTGACGACTTCCAAAGCCCGCGGGAAGCTGCGGTTCGCGCCGGCTTCGAGCGCAGCTACAAGGCGAACGGTCCTCGCCCGGATCGAGCAGCAGGGCAGCGTCCGACGGGTACGGACCGTCGCCAGGTTCACAGCGAGCGGCGCCGTACCGCCTGCCGTCAAGCGCCCCAAGCTGCGCCGCAAGGGCACGTCGTCGGTGATCTCGTGGCCCGCGGCCTGCGGCGCGACCGGCTACAAGGTCACCAGTGGCGCCGGAACAACAGCATCCACGACCGTCACTGCGAAGACGACCGTCACGATCAAGCTCACGAAGAGAGCTCCGGTCACCGTCAGGGCCCTCGGCCCAACCGGCCGCGCCGGAAAGCCTTCACCAACGGTGAAGGCCAGCTGAAGAAGCCGGCCGGAGGACCGCTCCCGCCACCACGCCGCGCCATCTGCGCGACAAGCTCGGCGTTCCCCCCGACGGCGAGACCCGGATTCGAACCGGGTCTTGGGGCCTGAGACAGGTCCGGGGCCGTGTCCTTCGACGCCCGGACTTGGAAGTTGGAGGTCCGGGGGACACATGAGACACAGCGTTTGGTAGCACCGTGGTACCGAAACGTCAGCGCGGGAAGTGCCCGTGGATCTGGCGGTGCGCTCGCTCGTAGACGGTCCTGACGCCCGGTCTTGGGTGTCGGGGACCGAATGCGACGAAGTTCCAGACCAGGGCAGTCTTGTCGCGCCTCAGCCGGAGGACAAACGCGAACGGACGCTCTGAGGGCGGCGCATCGCGCCAAGGCAGGTAGAGCTTCACGCAGTCCGCTAACTCCGTTCCGTCAGACCCCTCTGCGTCGCACACGAGGACGTCGGTCAGGCCTACACCTTCAGCTTCAAGCTGGGCACGGGCACTTGTGGCGATCTCCTTGCTCTTGTTGGAGAGCCCATCGATCGCATGTGCCCAAACCGCCTCCTCAAACAGGACCGGCAGGCGGCGGTCTGCCGCTGACACTCAGCCCTCGCCGTCAGGCGGCTGCATGTGCTTCGCCAGTTCGGCGAACTCCTCCGGCGTGGCCGGTGTGAGTCCTAGCCTCGCCTCGGCCTCCACCAACGATGGCGGCGGCGTTGCTTCCATCAGCTGTGATTGCAGCCGTTCCAACTTGTCGACGATCTGCTCGGCGTCCTTCTTGTCGAGCGTCTGTACCGCCTCGAACGCGCGCGACGCCTCATCGAGTAGCGCCGCGACCGAGTTTCTCGCCGAAGAACTCATGACACCAAGGTAACGCCGCGCGCGGTCGGTCGGCAATCCCCAAACCATCCGGTCTGGAGTGCGTCGGCAAAGCAATTGGCGAGGACGCTAACGAGCGGCGAGGGAGCGTGCTCTAGCACGTGACTGAGCCCGCGAGGAGAGCGTCCTCGTCAAGTGCGAAGCCGACGCACTCCAGATGGCGAGACCCGGATTCGAACCGGGGGCCGGGGCGCGGCGACGGATCGGATCTAGATTGCCGCCGCTATCCGTTGCAGGCTTTGCCCTGAGCTGAGGTGGCGCGTGTGCGCGCTTCGATCGCGCTGTTCAGCCGCGTCCGGGCCCGCGCCTTTGCGGTGGGGCTCTTGGCGTTTCTCAGCGTCTTGCGCGCCGTTCGCACCTTCCGGTTGGCTTTGGTGTAAGCCTGTCTGGCCTTTATGCACTTGGCGGTGTCGCTCTTGTCCTCCTCGCCGGTGACGATCACCCACGCCTGCGACCCATATTGTTGCTGGGCCTTCGTCAGGTATTCGGCGCACGCCGCGGAAGCCTCATCAGAGGTGCCACCGACACGCCACGTGCCGTCGCCGGGCATCCACCAGTTGTTACCGCCGGTGGCGAAGAAGTCGACGCCGAGCCACGTGAACTTGTTGTGAAAAGGCGGTACCGGGCGCACGACCTCTTCCTTGCCAAGGAAGAAATAGTGGCCCTCCCAACTCGACCCGACGAAACGGTTCTCGGTTGGATCCTTCCACTGTATGAGTGGCACGACGCCGCAGTTCGTCGCGTTCTCCGGGTTCGTCGGAGTCTTGTAGATGATCGTCGCGCCGACCTTCTTCTGGACCGGCTTAGCCGACGCAAACGACGGCAGG
>CAZYMM010000142.1:0-5596 GCA_964648515.1 uncultured Conexibacter sp. | reverse complement strand
CGCGAGATCGGCGGTGAGCTGGCCGGCGCGCAAGCGGCCGGCGACGCGCCCACCGTGGGCGCCACGACCTTCACGCGGCTCGGGTTCGAGCCTCAGGTCACCAGCGCCGCCGGTGGGCTCGCGACCGTGACGTTGCGCAACTGCCCCTACCGCGACGCGGCTCAGGAGAACCCCGACGTGGTGTGCGCCCTGCACCGCGGGATGACGCTCGGCCTGCTCGATGCCGCGGCTCCCGACGCCGAGCTGCGCTCGTTCGTGCCGCGCGACCCCGCGACCGCCAACTGCACGCTCCAGATCGCGAGCGGCGGGCGATGACCGCGCGACGGCCGGCGTTCGGCGGCCCGGGCCCCAGCTCGCTGCTGAGCGCCTTCTTCCCGCCCGCGATCGCGTTCCTCGCGCTCGGCGCGGCGGTCGGGATCGCGCACGCGGCCGGCGCCGGTGACCGTGACCTGCGCTGGCTCTCGCTGCACCTGCTGCTGCTCGGCGGGGTCTCGCAGCTGATCCTCGGGGCCGGGCAGTTCTTCAGCTGCGCGTTCCTGGCGACCTCGCCGCCCTCTCGCCGGATGCTCGGCGCGCAGCTCGCCTGCTGGAACGCCGGCACGCTGCTGATCGCGACCGGCCACCCACTCGTGCACAGCGCGCCGGTGACCCACGCAGGCGCAGTGCTGATCGCAGCGGGCGTGGCCCTGTTCTTCGTCGCACTGCGCGGCATGGAGGCCCGCTCGCTGCAGCGCGCGCGCTGGGCGCTGCGCTGGTACCACGCCTGCGCCGCCTGCCTGGCGGCCGGGACGCTCGTGGGCGCGGTGATGGCCTCGAACACGCTCTGGACGCACGGCAGCCTGCTCGGGGCACACCTCGCCCTGAACATCGGGGGCTGGTGCGGGACTGCGATCGTCGGGACGCTGCACACGTTCTACCCGTCGCTGACCGGCACGCCGCTGAGGCACGCGCGGCTGCAGGGGCCGACGTTCGCCGCCTGGCTCGCGGGGATCGTGCTGCTCGCAGCCGGTGCCGCGTTCGGCGCCGTCGCGCTCGTCGCCGCCGGCTGGCTCTGCGCGCTCACGTCGGCCTTCCTGCTGGGCGTCAACATGCTCGCCTCGGTGCGCGCCACGCAGAGGCTCTCGCCCACGGCAGGCGTGCTGGCCGCCGCACAGGCACCGCTGGTCGCCGGGATGCTGCTGGCGCTCGTGGAGACGATCCGCTCGGGCGCGACGGCGCCCTTCGTCGGCGAGACACGACCGGTGCTTGCGGCGCTGCTACTCGGAGGCTGGCTCGCCCCGACGGTGCTCGCGTCGCTCGTCCATCTGCTGAAGTTGCTCGCACGGGTCCGCAGGCTGCGCCCCGGCGCAGGGACCGCCCACCCATGACCCGGAGGAGACGATGAAGAGACATCCCGCGCTCGTGGGCCTCTCCCACGACCACCACCAAGCGCTCTTCCTGGCGCAGCAGATGCGGCGCTGCGAACCGGCGGACGGCGCGAAGGTCGCCGCCGCGTTCCAGGCCTGGTGGGCTCCGGGCGGCCAGCGGCACTTCCAGCTCGAGGAGGAGATCCTGTTCCCGACGCTCGCGGCGACCGACGTGGCCGAGGACGATCCCCTGATCGTCCGGGCGCTGATCGACCACATGGTGATCCGGCGTGACGCGAAGCTCGTCGACGCAGAGGCCGACGTCGAGCTGCTGCGCTCACTGGGCACCAGGCTCTCCGACCACGTTCGGCTGGAGGAGCGGCAGATCTTCCCGCTGCTGGAGGAGAAGCTGACCGGCGATCAGCTGACGGCGCTGGCCGGAGAGCTCGAGGCGTGACGCTCGGTGTCGAGCACCCGATCGTGCTCGGGCCGTTCGGCGGCCTGTCGTCGGTCGAGCTGACCGCCCGCGTCAGCGATCTCGGCGGGCTCGGCTCGTACGGCCTCTACGGCTACGGGCCCGACCGGATCCGCGAGACGGTCGCAGAGCTCCGCGCCGCGACCGGCCGGCCGTTCGCGGTCAACATCTGGCTCGAAACCGGTGACGAGGTCTCGCCGGGCGAGGTCGACGTCGAGCTGCACGCTCGCGCCCTCGCCCCGTTCTTCGCCGAGCTGGGCATGGAGATCCCTCCGACCCCCCGGGATTTCCTGCCCAGCGCGGCGGAGCAGGTGCAGGCCGCCCTCGACGCACGGGCGCCGGTGCTGAGCTTCGTCTACGGAGTCCCCGACAGCGCCGTCGTCGAGGCCGCCCACGAGCGCGATCTGCTCGTGATCGCAACCGCGACGACCGTCGACGAGGCCCTCGCGCTGCAGTCCGCGGGAGTCGATGCGATCGTGGCCAGCGGCGCCGAGGCCGCCGGGCACCGGGTCTCGTTCCTCGAGCCGCCCGAGCAGTCGCTCGTGGGAACGTTCGCGCTCGTCCCGCAGGTCGCCGACGCGGTCGACGCGCCGGTGATCGCCGCCGGTGGGATCGCCGACCGCCGCGGCGTGTCCGCCGCGTTCGCCCTCGGAGCCTCGGGGGTGCAGGTCGGCACCGCGTTCCTGCGGACCCGCCAGTCGGCTGCGAGCGACGTCTACCGCTCGGCGCTCGCGACGGCGCGCGCACACGACACGGTGCTGACACGGGCGATGAGCGGCCGGCTCGCCCGTGGCATCGCCAACCGCGCGACGCGGACGATCGAGGAGCTCGGGCAGATCGCGCCGTTCCCCGCCCAGAACTGGCTGACCGGCCGCTTCCGCGCCGAGGCTGCGCGTGTCGGTGCAGCCGAGCTGCTCTCGCTCTGGGCCGGACAGGCCGCCCCGCTGGCGCGGTCCGACGACGCCGGCGAGGTGTTCGCCGAGCTCGCCGCCGGGCTCCCGGGCCGCTGAGCGGCCCGGTCCTGCAAGAGTGCTGTGATCCTCGAGGCGCGTGAGCGGGTAGGCGGGCGGCTGCTCAACCACGAGCTCGACGCGGGCGGCGTCGTCGAAGTCGGCGGCCAGTGGGTCGGGCCTGGCCAGCGGCGCGTCAACGAGCTGATCGACGAGCTCGGCCTGCAGCGCTTCAGGACCCACGACGACGGCCACAACCTGTTCGAGTACCGCGGCCGCCTGTCGCGCTACCGGGGAGCGATCCCGCGCCTGAACCCGGTGGTGCTCGCCGACATCGCGCAGGCCCAAGCGCGGCTCGGAAGGATGGCGCGCCAGGTGCCGCTCGACGAGCCGTGGACCGCGCCCAGGGCCGCCGCCTGGGACGCGCAGACCGTCGCGACCTGGATCTCGCGCAACACGCGCACCCGCGGAGCGCGCGAGTTCTTCCTGCTGGCCTGCGAGGCGGTCTGGGCCTCGCAGCCCTGCGAGCTGTCGCTGCTGCACTTTCTCTTCTACGTGCGCTCCGGCGGAGGGCTCGACTCGCTGATCTCGACCGACGGCGGCGCCCAGCAGGATCGCGTCGTCGGCGGGTCGGCGCTGATGGCGGAGCGATCCGCAGAGCGGCTCGGCGACAGCGTGGTGCTCGGCGCACCGGTGCGGACGATCGCCGACGACGGCAGCTCGGTCACCGTGCGCGCCGACGGGATCGAAGTGCGGGCCGCGCGCGCGATCGTCGCGATCCCGCCGACGCTCGCCGGGCGGATCGACTACGAGCCGGGCCTGCCCGGCTGGCGCGACCAGTTCACCCAACGGATGCCCCAGGGGTCGGTGATCAAGTGCATGGCCGTCTACGAGGAGCCGTTCTGGCGCGGCGACGGGCTGTCGGGCCAGGTGACCAGCACGGTCGGGCCGGTGAAGGTGACCTTCGACAACACGCCGTCGACCGGCGGCGTCGGGGTGCTGCTCGGATTCCTCGAGGGCGAGCAGGCGCGCACTCTCGGTCGCCTGCCGACGAGCGAGCGGCGCGCGGCCGTCGTCGGCTGCTTCGGACGCCGAACGCCCCGGCCGGCCGCACGCGGCGGCGCTTGCCGTCCCAGCGGAACAGCACGGGTAACGTCGCGCTCCGGCCTGCCGTCGCGGCGGGCGGCTGCCGGTCTAGTGCGCCGCGTAACGAACGTTCATAATTAGTGGTTGGCCCCTACGGCAGGCGATCGGCGACCTGTCTAGGATCCGGACCGACGACATGGATTCACAAGTGGATACGAACACCCCCGCAGCGGAAGAGGCCCCGACGGTCGGGCGCTGGAACGACGTGCGTGACGCGGCGCTGCAGCTGCTCTCCGAGCGCGGCTACCACGGCACGACGATGAAGCTGCTCGCGGGGAGGCTGGGGGTGCAGGCCCCGAGCCTCTACAACCACGTCGGGTCCAAGCAGGAGATCCTCGCGCGCATCATGGTCGCCGGTATGGAGCGGCTGATGGCGCGGCAAGACGAGGCGCTTGCGGCCTCGGACGACCCGTCCGAGCAGCTGCGCGCGATGACCGAGGCCCACGTGCTCGTCCACATCCGCCATCGCCACTCGGCGATGATCGGCGACCGCGAGCTCTCGAACCTCGAGGAGCCGACCCACAGCGAGCTGCGGGAGATGCGCGACCGTTACGAGCGGCGCTACCGCAAGACGATCGAGCAGGGCATCGCCGCCGGCACCTTCAACGTCAACTCCGCCAAACTCGCCTCCTTCGCGATCATCGAGCTGGCATCGAGCGTGTCGGTCTGGTTCCGCGAGGAGGGCCCGCTGAGCGACGTCGAAGTCGCCCACGAGTTCGGCACGATGGCGCTGCGGATCGTCGGCGACGGCCAGTCCGGCTGACCGCTAGCCACCCGAGTACTCGGCGTCGGTCACCGGGCGCCCCCAGGTGACCGGGCTGCCCGACTCGTCGGCCTGGTGCACGGCGATGTGCGCCATGAAGCGGTCCGGCGCGGCGCCGTGCCAATGGTTCTCACCGGGCTCGAAGAACACGCGATCGCCGGGCTCGATCTGCTCGATCGGGCCGCCCTCGCGCTGGCAGAGCCCGACTCCCTCGGTGACGTAGATCGTCTGCCCGAACGGGTGGGTGTGCCAGGCGGTCCTCGATCCCGGAGCAAAGCGGACCAGCGCAGCGGCGCAGCGCGACTCCCCGGCAGCCTCGGCGAGCGTCTCCATGTACACCTCGCCGGTGAACCAGTCGGGCGGACCCTTGATCGTCGCGTTCTCGTTGCGGGTGATCTGCATCTCTCACGTGGCGCGGGAAGCGCACCGAAGCAATCGGACGTTCGGTTCCGTGGGCAGGAGCAGGAGTCTGACAAGGCCCCGGCTCGGAGGCAAGCGGCCGCCCTCGTCGTGCGGCAGAGTCGCCGTCAACGTGATCGCACGTTTAGCGGTGCGTCACCGAGGGCAGTATTCCGGACGACCGATCGACCGCAACGAAGGAGAAGTCGTGTACATCGGAATCGGAACCCTGATCCTGATCATCATTCTCGTGATCATCCTGCTCTAGCGGTCCGGGGCGGCGCTGGCGGCAGGCCGTCAGACCTGCAGGCCGTGCGCTCCGCAGCAGGCAGCCTGCATGGAACTCGAGGAGGGCCTGGCCCTCTCGCTCGACCTCACTTCTGATGAGCGAATTCGACTCGTCAATGCCGAGGGCCAGATCGACAAAGCCTACAAGCAGAGCTCAAGGACGTCCAAGACTTTATCGATGACGTCGACCGGCTGTTCGCCATGGAGAAAGTCGACCTCGGCGAGGCCG
>CAZYMM010000141.1:0-5610 GCA_964648515.1 uncultured Conexibacter sp. | reverse complement strand
CGACGAGCGCGGCCCGTTCGGCGGCGACGCCGATCATGACCTCCTCGAGCTGCATCTCGATCAGCCGGCCCTCGGTGCCGAGCTCGACGATGTGACGCTCGATCTCGACCGCCATCCGCGTCACCAGCTCGGCGCGCTGCAGCACGGTCAGGACGTCGTGCATCGTCGCCCCGCCCTCGAACTCGAGCGCGGTCAGCCGGGTCGCGACCTGGCCGAGCCGGGTGCGGTACTTCTCGATCGTCGCCAGCGCCTGGTTGGCCTTGGCGAGCACGACCGGGATCTCTTCGAGGATGTACTTCGTGCCGTCGACGAACAGCGAGACGACGGCACGGCGCTGCGAGATCGCGATCACGATCGCGTCGGTCTGCTTGGAGACACGCTCGGCGGTGCGGTGGCGCGTGCCGGTCTCCAGCGAGAGGATCGTCGGGTCGGGCGTGAACTGCACGTTCGCCATCCCGATCTTGGTCGCGTTCGGGTTGAGCGTGATGCCGCCGTCCATCTTCGCGACCTGGTAGAGCATCGCCGGGCTGTAGTCGATGTCGAGCTTGATGCCGCCCGAGCAGAGGAAGCCGAGCTCCTCCTGATCGCCGATGACGATCAGCCCGCCGGTGCCGGCGTCGACGATGTCGTCGAGCCCCTCGCGGAGCAGGGTGCCGGGCGCGACCATCTCCAAAGCCCGGACCAGTCGCGGCTCCTGACGGGTTTCGAGCTCATGAGGCTCATCCCCGGATCGCGCGACCATACGCAAAAGGTACCAAGCCGACCGCTGTTCGGCTAATCCGTTCTCCGGAGCCCGTGAACCGCTCCTGCGAACCGATCCTATGAGCCGCTGCCGAACGCGATGCGCAGCGCACGCCCGATCGTCGGCGCACGCTCCGGGCAGATCACCGGATCGAGCCCGAACTTGGCGGCCTCGGCGCGGCGGCGCTCGGCGTGGCCGACGCTGCGCAGCTCGCCGGTCAGGCCGAGCTCGCCGAAGCAGGCTGGCGGAGCGGCGCCCGCCCCAGCGCTCAGCGCGGTCCCGCGTGCGGCGCTGGCGACGGCCAGCGCAACGGCCAGATCGGCGCCCGGCTCGTCGATCCGCACGCCGCCGACGACGTTGACGAAGACGTCGGCGCTGCCGGTGTGGACCTTCGCGTGCCGGCCGAGCACGGCCAGGACCATCGCCAGACGCGTGCGGTCGATGCCGTTGCAGACCCGCCGCGGCTGCTCGAGCTCGCTCGGATGGACGAGCGCCTGCACCTCGACCAGCAGCGGCCGCGAGCCCTCCATCGCGGCGAGGATCGCCGACCCGGGCTTGCCGGTCGCCTCTTCGGTGAAGCGCGCGCTGGGATCAATCACGCATTCGAGCCCGCCCTCGCGCATCTCGAAGACGCCGGTCTCGTTGGTCGATCCGAAGCGGTTCTTGAGCGCCCGCAGCGTGCGGTAGAAGCGCTCGCGCTCGCCGTCGAACTGGAGCACGGCGTCGACGAGGTGCTCGAGCACACGCGGCCCGGCGATCGCGCCCTCCTTGGTGACGTGGCCGACGAGCACGACCGCGGTGCCCGAGCCCTTGGCCGCGCGCAGGATCCGGCCGCAGGCCTCGCGGACCTGGCCGACCGACCCCGGTGCGCCCGACAGCTCCGGGTCGTGCAGCGTCTGGATCGAGTCGATCACGCAGACGGCGGGCCGCAGCTGGGCGATCGTCGCCAACACGATCGGCAGGTCGGTCTCGGCCAGGACGGGAACGCCGAGCGCGTCGCAGCCGGCGCCCTGCAGCCGCTCATGACGCAGCCGGATCTGCGCCGCCGACTCCTCGCCGGAGACGTAGAGCACCTCGCTGCCGGCGGCGACCAGCCGGCCCAGCGCCATCCCGGTCAGCGTCGACTTGCCGATCCCGGGCTCGCCGCCGAGCAGCACCAGCGAACCGGGCACGATGCCGCCGCCGAGCACGCGGTCGAGCTCGCCGATCCCGGTCTCGATCCGTGCCGTCGCGGTTCCGCGAACGTCGCGCAGCACGACCGGCGCCGCCGCCGGTTCGGGCACCCGCAGACTCGCGCCCCGGCCACGGCCGGCCGCCGGCGCCCGCTCCTCGACCAGCGTGTTCCACTCGCCGCAGCCCGGGCACTGGCCGAGCCAGCGGGGCTCACTGTGCCCGCAGCTGCTGCAGACGTGGATCGTCGCGGTCCGTGCCATCGCGACGCGAGGCTACGGCCACGCCCCGACGGATCGCCCCCGAACCGCCCCAACCCGTCGAGTGTCGTCCGACTACTCGCTGAGCGAGAGTCGGACGCCACTCGACCGTCAGTCGTGGCGGGCGAGCCAGGCCGCCAACTGCGGCCAGACCTCGACCGGCGCGCGCAGACCCATGATCAGGTCGTGGTGGCCGTAGTCGGCACCGTGGCCGCGCCTGCGCCCGAACACCGCCTGCTCGGTGCCGAACCGCGCCGCGGTCTGCGGCCGGCACTGGGGGTCGGCCGAGCCGGAGACCGCGAGGATCGGGAAGCTGTAGCCGCGGGCGGCCAGCAGCTCCGAGTAGCGTCTGCCGTCCTCGGCCAGCAGCCCGCGACCGTCGATCGCGCGCGCCAGGTCGCGCAGCACGCGCCCGCTCGTCGGCTGGGTCACGGTCGCCGCCATCCGCCGGTAGACGTCGAGATCGACGTTGTGACGGTCGACGACGTTGGGGTCGGCGAAGCGCGCGCCGAGCCGGGTCAGGAGCGCCGAGACGCGCTCGGGCAGGTCGGTCTGCACGCGCGGCGAGAGATGGGTCAGCGGCGCCAGCGGCGCCAATAGCGAGAACGACGTCGGCAGCCCGCTGTAGTCGAGCGACGAGCCGATCGTGATCCCCGACGCGACACGCTCCTCGCCGAGCGCGGCCCGGGCGTAGAGCAGGATCCCGCCCATCGAGTGACCGATGTGGTGCAGCCGCGGCGCGCCGCTGCGCGCGAGCACGGCGGAGTAGGCGGCGGGCAGGTCGCGGACGCAGTAGTCGTTGAAGGACCAGTGCCAGCCACGGCCCGATCCGCGCGACGGCCGCTCGCTGAGGCCGTGGCCGCGCAGCTCGACCGAGTAGACGTCGTAGCCCTCGCCGGTCAGGAAGCGGGCCAGCGAGTAGCGGCCGTCGATGTCGAACCCGAGCCGGTTGGCGGCCAGGCCGTGGCAGAGCAGCACCGGCAGCGCCCGCGACGGCGGGTCTGCGTCAAGGTCGCGGTAGTGGGTGACGGCCAGCTCCCAGCCGTCGGCGGCGCGCGTGAACAGCGTCTCGACCGCCGCCTCGCCGACCGCCCAGGCGGACTGACGGCGCAGCTCGCCGGCCGGGACGTGCGCTGTCCGTGCGGGGTCCGCTGCCGTCAGCACCCGCACCGGCGCGACGCCGTCAGGCGTGCTCGCGGCGCTGCTCGACGAGCCCGCGCAGGTGAGCGACGACCGCGGGCGCCGACTTGTCGAGCCGCTTGATGTCCCAGCCGGTCAACGTCATCAGCATCATCGGCGTCGTCGCGACGACGGTCGCGTTGCGCTGCTCGCGCTCGAGCACGCCCATCTCGCCGATCACGTCACCGGGCCCGAGCGTCGCGATCTCGCGACCGGCGCGGCAGACGCTGGCCGTGCCCTCCTCGATCGCCAGCACGTCGTAGGAGTAGTCGCCCTCGCGGACGAGCTCCTTGCCGGCCGGCACGCTGACCTCGGCCGCGAGCGCGGCGATCTGGTTCAGCGCCTCATCGCCGAGCGTCGAGAACACGGGAAGCTGCTTCAACCGTTGCGCGTCCATGATGGGGCGCAACCTACCGGAGCGGCCGCCGGTCGCGTGTGAGCAATCGCTCTTGCAGACGGGTACTGCGCGCTAAAGCCAGGCGCCGAAACTGCCGATCAACGACGAAAGCGCCCCGTAGGGCGCTTTCGGTGAAGTAGCGAGAGGTCGCTTAGCGGCTGATGTTGCCCATTGTGTCGTCTCCGTACGGCACAGGCCTCCCCCAACCGGCCCGGCGTCGTCCTCCTCCGGTCTGCCAGAGCAGAGAGGGCGGCGTCGGAGCGCGTCATCCTAGTTGTGGCTCGACCATCCGTCCAGGGTCCTCGGCATCTCTCACATAAGGGCGCGTACCGAGGAAGTCATCGAGCGCGCTCTCGAACCGCTCGTCGCCGCGGCCATCGCCGGCCGCGAACCGCAGGTCGGGCCGCAGCTCGAGCATCGCGACAAAGGTGTCGACGATCTCGGGCTTGAAGTGCGAGTCCTTGTCACGGATCAGGACGGCGATCGCATCTGTATGTGACACCGGATCCCGGTAGATCGCACGCGAGGTCAGTACGTCGTAGACGTCGCAGACGGCGATCATCGCCGCGAACTCGGGGATCTCGTCGCCGACCAGCCCGTGCGGGTAGCCGCCGCCGCCCCAGAGCTCGTGGTGGGCGACGACGACGGCGGCCAGGTCGCCGTAGCCGTCGAGGTCACGGACGAAGTCGGCGCCGTCGACCGAGTGGCGCTTGACGATCTCGTATTCGGCGTCGTCGAGCCGGCCGGGCTTGTTGAGGATGGTCTCCGGGATGTAGAGCTTGCCGACGTCGTGGAGCAGCCCGGTCAGCTCGCAGAAGGTGACGTCGACGGGATCGAAGCCACCGAACTCGGCCAGCGCCCGCATGTAGCCGGCGACGGCGGCGCTGTGGCGAGCCGTCGACGGATCCTTGGCAGCCAGCGCGCGCATGATCTTGACGATCGTGAAGCGCTGGCCGTAGGCGGTCAGCAGCCGCTGGCGCTCGGCGACCAGCCGCTGCTCCTCGGCGACGATGCGGGCGTTCTCGGCCCGGACGGCGTTGTCGACCGACTCCAGGAAGCGACGCGCCAGCGCGAGGAAGATCACGACTGCCGCAGCGATCAGCGCGACGCCCGCGGCGCCGAACTCCCAGACACTGAAGACGCCGGCGATGCAGATGCCGACGGCGAAGATCTCGGCTGAGAGCGTCGGCCCTTGAAACGCCCTCAGGTAGTCGCGCAGAGAGGTTCCGTGCTCGGTCCACGAGTAGGCACCACAGGCGAGAACGTTGGTGACGAGCGCTGCCAGATAGACGGCGACGACGGCACCCGCGACGGCCGGCACCGAGCCGTGGCGAGCGACGAGCAGATAGCCCACCCCGCCCGCGACGAGCGGAAAGATGCCGTAGCTGACGACGTTGTTGAGTGCGGCGCGAGGGCGGACCCAGACGTGTGCCCGCCACATGTACCAGACAGAGTCGCCAAGGATCCCGGCGAGCCCTACGACCGCTGCCTGCGCGGGGCCGAGCACGACCGCAGCAAGAACGACCACCAGCAACAGACCGGAGACTGCCCCGTCGTCACGCTCGATCGCCAGCGGCGCTACCAGCATCGCCATCGCAACCAGCACCGCCAGCAGCCCCGGCTGCCAGCGCTCGCCGAGACCGACGACCACGACCAGCGCCAGCGTCGCCGCCGCCGCCAGCGACCAGCCCACGGTCAGGAACGTGGCGAGCCGCCGGCGCGACCGCTGCTCGCGGCCGGCGCGCGGCGCCGCAACCAGCGCTCCCGCCGTGACCTGCGCTGACAAGCCGGCGGAGCCGGCTGCGGATCGCGGCGCGCGCGGTCCGGCGACCGGACGCAGCGCCCAGTAGAGGCCGACCAGC
>CAZYMM010000140.1:0-5611 GCA_964648515.1 uncultured Conexibacter sp. | reverse complement strand
CGCTCCGGTCGCACCGGCCGGACCGGCGGGTCCGGTCGCACCGGCCGGACCGGTCGGTCCGGCATCCGTCGGGTAAAGGAACCGTCCACGGACACGGTGGGTGGCGTCGGCTACGTACAACGTCTGCCCGTCCTGCCCGTAGGCGAGTCCGCGCGGGACCCCGATCCAGGCGTTCTCGGCGGGTCCGTCCTCACCGCAGCGATCGGCTCCCGCACACGTCGAGCCATTTCCGATCAGCGTCGATACGAGCCCGGTCGGGCCGACCCTGCGGATCCGGTAGCGCGTTGCCTCAGCCACTACGATCCCACCCGCTTCGTCCGACACCAGCGCCCAGGGCTGACCGAAGTACGCGAGCGACACGTCTCCGCCATCGCCACAGAGGTTGTTCACTCCGGCACAGGTACCGACAGCCGAGTACGCACGAGCGACACCCTGTGCGTCCACGCGGCGCAACCGGTTGTTGCTGGTGTCGGCGATCATGAACGTGTCGCCACCCGTCGCGAGCACGTCGAACGGGCCGTTGAGGTTCATCAGCAGGGCCGGGCCTCCGTCCCCCGCCGAGCCCGCGGTCCCGGTGCCTGCCACCGCGAGGATCGTGCTGCTCGCCGAAACAACACCGCCGCTGGCCAGCACGCGGCGGATCTTCTGATCACCGGTATCGGCGATGAACAGGTCGCCGTTGGAAGCAACGCTGAGACCGCGGGGCGCGTTGAGCTGTGCGGAGCCCGCCGCCCCGTAGTTGCCACAGGCCGAGCCGGCCGGCGTACAGGCAGCGCCTGTCCCAACGACGGTCGTGATCGTGCCGGTGCTGCTGACGCGGCGCACCACGTGCCCGCCGTTCTCGGAGATGTAGTAGGCACCGCCTCCGCCGGGCTGTACCTCTACGTCCCAGGGCGTGTTGACGGTGGCGGCGGTCGCCGCACCACCGTCGCCTGTGGTGCTCGCCGTGCCTGTGCCCGCGACGGTACTGACCGTGCCGTCGGTCGCCAACCTGCGGATGCGATGGTTCGAGGCGTCGGCGATCAGGATCGAGCCGTCGGGCAGCCGCGTCATCCCGGCCGGGGCGTTGAGCGCCGCGCGCTTGCCGGGACCGCCGTCGCCGGAGAAGGCCGCGGTACCCGTGCCGAGCACGGTGTCGAAGTAGTTGGCCTCCGCTGAAGCGGTCTCGGCCCCGGATACAACGATCGCGGCGAGCGCGAGCGCGCCGGCTACGAGCTGCGCTGCCCGGCGAGCGATCATCGGACGATCACCGTGGCACGATCGACCGAGTAACCGGTGGCACCCTCGGCGATCACCACCAGCCGGTACCTGCCGCGGCCGAGCCGCCGCAGATCAAGTGTCTTGCGTCCCTGTGCCCGGTACGTGACGCTGGTGCGGCGCACTGTCCTCGTCCCCTGCGACACGGTCACCCGAACACCGGCCGCCGCGCTCACGTACAGGCGTAGGGTCACGTGCGAGGAGCCGACAAGCCTGATCCTCGATCCGGGTAGCGCAACGATCAGAGGCAGCGCCGGCCCTGCCGGACCGGTCTCGCCCTTGGCGCCGCCTGCGCCGTTCGTGCCGTTCCTGCCGTTCTGGCCGTCGGCACCGTTCGCGCCGGCCGGGCCCTGCGCTCCTGTGGCGCCGGTGGCGCCCACCGGGCCCTGCGGGCCGGCCGGGCCCTGCGCTCCTGTGGCGCCGGTGGCTCCCGCCGGACCGGTAGCGCCTGCCGGGCCTGTGGCTCCTGTCGCGCCTGCCGGGCCTGTGGCTCCTGTCGCGCCTGCCGGCCCGGTCGCGCCTGCCGGTCCGGTAGCGCCTGCCGGCCCGGCCGGCCCCGCAGGCCCTGCCGGGCCGACGCTGAGCGGGTCGGGCACACGGGTTCTGATGCGGCTCACGCCGTCGGCGACATAGAAGACGCCTCCGGCGTCGGCCACGACACCACGAGGGGCGGCGATGCTGGCGACCTCGGCCGGACCGCCGTCACCGCAGCGTCCCGACGTCGCGCACGCGGTGCCGCTGCCGATCACAGTGTCGATCGTCGCGGTCGCCCCGTCGCTGCTGATGCGGCGCACCCGGTTGAGGCCCGAGTCCGCGATCAGGAAGCCGCCCGTACCGTCAGAGGCGATCGCCACCGGCACGTTCAGCTGAGCTGTGCTCGCAAGTCCGCCGTCGCCGCAGAGCGCGACCGCCGAGGCACAGGCCGTAGTACCGGCGATCAACGAGATCGTTCCGGCCGTGTTGACCTTGCGAATCCGGTGGTTGCCACTGTCGGCGATCAGGAACTCGGTGCCGGTGAGGGCGAGCACGTCCTGCGGCGCGTTGATCAGCGCGGAGGTCGCAGCGCCGCCGTCGCCTGTGGAACCTGCCGTACCGGTGCCCGCGATCGTGCTGGCATTGCCGGTGACGGCGTCGAGCTTGCGGATGCGGTTGCCGGTCGTGTCCGCCACATACAGGTCGCCGTTCGGCGCGACGGTCACGCCCGATGGCGCGTTGAGGGTCGCCGATGTCGCTGCGCTGCCATCGCCGGTGGAACCGGCGGTGCCCGTACCGAACACCCGCGTGATCACGCCGCTGCTGTCGACCTTGCGAATCCTGTTGCCGGCGCCCTCGGCGATGTAATAGGTGACGCCGTCGGCGGCGACCGCGACGTCGCGCGGACCGTTGATCGTGGCCAGGTTCGCGGCGAGCCCGTCTCCGGTCGAGGTAGCGGCCCCGGTACCGGCCACGGTCGTGATGATGCCGGTGGTCGAGATCTTGCGGATTCGGTTGTTGCCGGTGTCGGCGACGAGCATCGAGCCGTCGCCGAGCAGCGCGATCCCGCGGGGCACGTTCATGGTCGCCACAGTGGCCAGGCCCGAGTCACCCGAATAGCCGGCGGTACCCAGGCCGGCGAAGGTCGCGGTCGTGTTGCCGAGCGCGTGTGCGGACGCAGGGGAGAGTCCCGCGAGCAGCAGGAACGCAGGCACCGCCCAGCGTCTCAGCGCGTGACCAGAAAGGGGGAGCATCTCCCCCTTGCCGTCGGCCCGCGAACGGGGACCTTGAGCGGTTGGCAGGCCGGGGAAATACTCCTTGCAGGCGCAGGAGCCAGCATCTCTGCGTCCAAATGCGAGCCGATGCCCGGTCCCAGCGTTCAGCGCACGATCGTCAAGTCCAAGCCCGAGTTGTGGAGTGAGCTCAGCGATGCCGGCTCGCTCGCCAAGCATCTCGATGCCTTTGGCGAGATTGCGATCACAGAGCTGGAGCCTGAGACCGCCGTGGCCTGGGAGGGCGACCGCGTACGCGGCACGGTGACCCTGGAGCGTTCAGGGTGGGGCACCAAGGTGACGGTGACCGCTCGCTACCTCGTGGACGAAGCGCGATGCGCTTCGTCCGACGGTCCTGCGGAGCAGGACCGCGAAGTCGGCGCGGCGCCAGAGGCCCCCGCGGACGTCACTGAGGAGTTGTCTGGCGGCGAGTCCGTCGGCGAAACGGCAGCTGCCGTATCGCCGAAGGAGCCGGAGGTCGCGCCCGAGCCGCCTGAGGCTGAGGCCGTCGCGCCTGGGCCCGAGGCTGTCGAGCCGATCCGGCGGGCCGGCTTCTGGGCGCGGATGCGGACCCGCTGGAAGAAACCTCCTGGCCGAACAGGCGGAAAGGATCGTGATAGCGAGGCATTCCGCCTGTTCAGCCCAGAGGTTGAACGGAAGACCGAGGCGGTCCCAGAGGTCGAGCCCACGGTCACGCTGGGTTCGGCTTCGTGCAGCGAACTCGAGATGCCCAGCCTGCCGGAGGCGATAGTGCCCGAGCTCGACCCCGAGCACGAGATCGTGCTGACCGCGATGCTCGACCGGCTCGGCCAGGCTCACCACCGGCCGTTCAGCCGCGGCTGACACGAACTCAGTAGATCAGCACTACCTCGGCCGGCAGCTTCGGTGCATTCTTCAGCCTCGCGTCGAGCGTGACCAGCGGCGCACCGAGCTTGGCGGCCAGCGCTACGTAGAGCGCGTCGTAAAAGCTCAGGTTGCCGCGCAACTGCCATGCGTGCGAGGCCAGAGACAGGTGGCCGGTACGGATCATCGGCATCTGGACGAGCCGCTCGAGCGCCAGAGTCGCTCGAGTGGCGCGCACGTGCTTGCGCATCACCGCACCGCGCAGTGCATGCCCCACCTCGGCGTCGACGAGCGGCAGCGTCCACGGCAGCTCACCGGACCCACGGACCAAATCGCCGACAGTACGCCCTTCACCGCTGTCCAGGAGATACGCGACAATGGCCGAGGCGTCGAGAACGACGGTCAGAGCTCTCGCCGACCCTCGTGGATCAATTGCACGATCTGCTGACCGGAGAGCTCGGCGGGAGGATCGGCTCTGACCATCTCATCGAACTCGTCGAACGCCGGACGGGCTACCTGCCGCTCGATGTCGCGCTTGAGGTAGTCAGACAGCGACATCCCGGCGCGCGCGGCGCGCGCCTTGATCATCCTGTGGACGTCGTCGGGTACGTCGCGAATCTGAATCATCTTCGACATGTGATGCACATGTTAGCGTGTGTATCGCATGCGCAGCACATCTCGCCGCGAGTCTTGCCCGCAGGGCAAACGCTCGCAATGCCGAACGCGAAGCGTTCGGCACGCGGTCGGTGCACTCAGCGGACGCGCAAGCTCGCGCGGTCGATCGATATGGACGTAGAAGTTGTTGCCGTGACCTGGAACCGGTAGCTGCCGCGGCGCAGCCGCCCCAGCCTCAGCGTGTTCACACCGGCACGCGACTTGGCGACCTTCACCCGCTTGACGAGCCGTCCGTTACGCAACACCCGAGCGTCAACAGCCGCCACAGCGCTCACGAACAGCCGCACCGAAGCGCGGCTCCGCGCCGAGAAGCTCATCGAGTCCTCCACAAGCGCCGCGAACAACGGCACCGCCAGACCCTTGGCGCCCTTCGCGCCCGCCGCCCCGGCAGCACCCTGAGCGCCGGAGCCGCCGGCAAGACCAGCGGCGCCCGTGGCACCAGCGGCGCCCTGAGCACCAGCGGCGCCCTGAGCACCAGCGGCGCCCGTGGCACCAGCGGCGCCCTGAGCACCAGCCCCGCCCGCAGCACCAGTCGCGCCCGCAGCGCCTGCGCCACCAGCACCACCGGCCCCACCGACCTGCACCGGATCGAGCACCCGCGCACGGATCCGATGGCCGTTGTCGGCGACGTAGATCGTGCCGTCTGCGGTCGCGAGCGCGCTGTGCGGTGTCGTGATCGACGCAGTCTCGGCCGGCCCGCCGTCACCGCAGATCCCAACACCGCCGCAGTTGATGCCGTTGCCGATTACGGTCGTGATCACCCCGGCCGCGTCGACACGCCGCACACGGAAGTTGGCGGAGTCGGCAATCAGGTAGCCGCCGGCACCGTCCGCTGACACCGAAAGCGGGTTGACAACCCCCGCACCGGTCGCGTTTGCCGGGCCGCGGTCACCACACAACGAGGTCGAGGCACCACATGCACCGACTACGGTGCGGATCACGCCCGACACATCTACCTCCCTGATCCGTGAGTTCGTGTAGTCGGCGATCAGGAAGCTGCCGTTCGGCATCGGCAGCACGTCGTACGGGCTGTTGAGCGCCGCCGACGTCGCCGGGCCGAGATCGCCCGCAAAGCCGTTGGCTCCGTTACC
>CAZYMM010000139.1:0-5619 GCA_964648515.1 uncultured Conexibacter sp. | reverse complement strand
CCGCGAGTTCCCGATCAACTACCACCCGCGCGGCGGCGAGACCAAGCTCTCGCGCTTCCGTGACGGCTGGCGCCACCTGCGCTTCCTGCTCGTCCACTCGCCGACACACCTGTTCATGATCCCCGGCCTCGTGCTGACCGTTCTCGGTGCGCTCGTGCTGCTGATTACGGTGCTGCAGATCAACGTCTTCGGCCGCGCCTGGCAGCTGCACACGACGATCGCAGGCTCGCTGCTTCTGATCGTCGGCGTCCAGGTCGTCGCGCTCGGGCTTTCTGCGCACGCCTACGGCACCTACTTCATGGGCGAGCGTGACCCCTGGTTCGACCGGATGCGGGCGCGGTTCAGGCTCGAGCACGGGCTGATGCTCGGCGCCGCATCGATGCTCGTCGGCATCGTCGCGGGTGTGGCGATCGTCGTCAGCTGGATCGGCTCCGGCGCCGGTGCGCTCGGTGAGGAGCGGCTCGCCGTGATCGCCGCGACGCTCGTGATCGTCGGAATGCAGATCTTCTTCGCCTCGTTCCTGATCTCGATCCTCGGGCTCAGGCGGGATCACTGACCGTGGTTCCGGGGAGCGAGACGGACGAGACTTCCACCGGGACATCCGCGGTGCCCATGCCATGGCTCGACTACGGTGCTCGAGTGCCGGTCGATGCCGTCGTGCTGGCATCAGCGGCCGGTGAGCCGCCGGCGGAGGTGGACGCGCAGTCCTACGGCGCGTCCTGGTTGACGCACCACGGGCTCGAGCGCAGCGGCGGAATGGCCGGTCTGACGCCGCGCTACGCCGTTCAGGCCGCGTTGATCCTGACAGTTGCCGCCACGCTCGTCGCCGCCGTCGTTCGTCCGCTCTACGGGCTGATCACCCTTGCACTCTTTTCCGCCGGCACGGTTGTGCTACAGGTCGGGTTCGGCCGCTGGGCCGCGTTGGCCGCTCGCGTGCGGCTACCTCGCGGGCGGCTGCTCGGCGTCGTCGCGATGCTCCCCCCGCTGATCGTCAGTCTCGCCGTGATGGCGGTGCTGCGTGGTCACTACCGCGCCGGCGCCGACCGAGCGGCTGCGCTCGGCCTGATGCGGCAGGCGCAGGCGGCCGCCGATGGCGGCTACACCGATCACGCCTACTCGCTGCTGCAACAGGCCGAGACGATCGATGCCGACGTGCCCGGGGTCAAGACCCTGCAGGCGCGCCTGGCGGCGCAGCGTGGTCCAGATCGTGAATTGGTGATCCTCAAGCGGCGAATCGAGCGGGCGGAGGCCGGCAGTGGCGGAGCGCCGTGAGTGGTCACGGCGCCCGGGGCTGTCGGCCGCACTAGCGATCGGGCTGTTCGCGGCGCTGCTGGCCTGGCTCGGCACGAGAACCACCTATTTCGCGCTTGACGAGACGCTCTACCACGCGAGCGCCGTTCACTACGCGAGCGATTTCCCCGGCGGCATCTTCCACGATTACACCGCAAGAGCGACCAGCCGTCTCTACGCGTTGATGCTTGCGCCGCTGTTCGCCGTACTGGACGGCGATGTCGCCATCCGCGCGGCAAAGGTGCTGAACACGGCGCTCTGGTGCTCGGTGGCGATCCCGCTCTGGTCGATGGCGCGCGACTTCCTCTCACCGCGCCGTGCCGCCGTCGCGGTGACGCTGAGCGTGGTGGCACCGTGGGCGGTGATCAGCACCGCGCTCTTCACCGAGGCACTGGCGCTTGCGAGTTTCGTCTGGTTCACGTGGGCCGCGATGCTCGCCGTTCGCAGCCCCGCGTGGTGGCGCGACCTGCTCGTGCTCGTTCTGTTCGTGGTCGCGATCACCGCGCGAGTCCAGCTCGCCGGGATCATCGTCGGTTACCTGCTGATGATCGCCCTGCGGTGCCGCACCGGCTTCGGTGGTGGCGGTGCACCGTGGTGGTGGCGCGCCGGGTCCGCTTGGCGGACGCTGAGAGGCGGCTTCCCTGTGACGACGGTCGCCGTCGTGGTCGGGGCGCCGGCGGCGGCGATGTTCGTGCTCGGGCTGGCAGGGGCAAGCCCCGACCAGCTCCTCGGCGACTACTTGGCACCGCAGCAAGCGCAATACCAGTTCCGCGACGTGGGGCCGATGTTCCTGATCGAACTGCTCGCGATCGGCGTCGGTGTCGGGATCGTCGCGCTGCTCGCTGCCGCGAGCTGGTATCCACAGGCTCTCGCCGGGCGGGCCGCCGGTCGCGACTACGCCGTCGCGACGCTCACGATCACGGCCACGCTCGTGCTTTTCACCGCGGTCGGTCAGCGCGGCTACTGGGGCGCCCTCACCGAGGAGCGCTACTGGATGTACGGCTACGTATTCATCTGGCCCGCGGCGCTCGCTGCTTCCGGTCGTCGCTTGATGTCAGCGCGGTCGGTGCTCGCGGTGGCACTCGTCCTCGTCGTCTGTGCAGCCACGCTCGGCTCGCCGCGGACGCTTGATCCCGAGACCGTCTTTCTGGCGCCGGTGTTGGCGGCACTCGGGACGCTCACCGCAGGAGGACTCGGCTCGCTTACGGACAGCTCCCGCGACGTGATCACGATCTTCGTCGTGTTACTGGCCGGAGGTAGCTGGGCGGTCCTGCGCTCGGCACCGTGGCTGGGGCAGGACCGGTTGGTCGCGGCGGGCGCTGTCGTTCAACTCGCGCTGACCGCCTACGTTCTGCTTGCAGCCGCCGGTCAGGTCGCCGGCGGTGCGGCCAAACGGACCGGTGGTGACTTCGCCGCGCTCGGATGGCTCGACCGCAGCGGGACGGGGACGGTCGACTGGCTTGACAGCGAACCCCGCGCCGACGTCGATGCACTGCGGGTCTGGCAGCTGACGACACCGTTCTGGAATGACGTTGTTCGCGGGCGGGTCGCGGTCGCCGGAGTCGTGCCGACCGGCGATCTGAACCCGCTCGACGCGCTCCCGCTGAGGGTCGCGCAAGTCGGTCGCAGCGGGTTGTTGTCCGGAGTCCGGGCCGGTGAGCGGCTGGTCGCATTCACCGATAGCCCATACGTGCAGCTCCAGGGCGCGCGAACGATCGCCACCAGCAAGCTCTTCCCGCAGTTGCGGCTCGTCGCCCTGCCGCCCGCGCCGCGCCTGGCGCTGCGGACGACGGGTCTCGGTCCGGGTGAGGTGATTCCCGGGCCGCGGCCGGCGCCGGTGGCTCGGCTCACCACTTGGGGTGTCGGATCTACATCACTGACGCTGACGCTGACTACGGCCGACGCTCCCGGGCGGGTGGTGTTGGCCGGTGTTCGTGCAGGCCGTGCCGATGTGGTGCTGCCGGCCGGTTCGACGGTCGAGAAGGAGCTGACCGTCTGCGGCCCGTCGGCAGAGATCCGCTTGTGGGCGAGCGGGGTCGTGCGGCTCGCATCGGTTGCGATCAAACCTGCGGCAACCGCTGGCTGCTCGGTGCGTTGATATGGCGACGATCTCGTCGGACCAGCCGACCGCGGATCGCCGCTCGCATTTTGATGGGTACGTGTGGATGGTCTTGCTGGCGGTGTTCGTGTCGGTGCTGTTCGCTGTGCTGCGCCACATCACCCTGGGCAGTTGGCCGTTCGGGCTCGATGACGAGGAGTACCTGGCTTCGGGACTGAAGGCGATCGGCCGGCTGCCCTCGTCGCTCTGGTCGCTTGAGTACTTCGATCGCGGAATCCAGCGGCTTATCCCGCTGCTGTGGGGGGTGTCTCTGCGCGCGTTCGGTTCACCCGACGGCTACGTGGTGATGCGCACGGTGCTGATCGGCGCGTACTGCTCGTCGGTGATCCCGATCTGGATCTGGGGCCGTGCCCTTGGGCTTCGGAGGGCACTTGCCGCCCTCGTTGCGGCACTTTCGATCGCGGTCCCCTGGGCGGTCGTGTCGGCGACGTTCCTGACCGAAAACCTTGCCTACCCGCTGGCCGCCTGGGCGGGACTCGCGATTTGGGCCGCCGCCAACAATCCTCGCCCGGTCCGCCTGGTCGTCGCTGCGGGGATGATCGTCGTGGCCGGACTCGCGCGTTCAGGCATGCTGATGCTTGCTGGGGTGGCGATTGTGGTGGTGGGCGGCACCTGGCTGATCACAACGGCCAGGGGCGGCGCGCGCCCCAATCTCCGATGGCGCACCGCGATTCCGATTGCCCTCGGATGTGCTGCGGTACTGATCGTCGCCGGAGGAGATCTCGTTGCCGACCTCGCGGGCAGATATGGGGTCGGGCAACACCCGTCGCTTGGGATGTTCTGGAGGTGGTTGGGCGTCAGCCTGCCGAAGATCGTCGCGGGCACTGGGCTGTTCCCGGCGGTGTTGGCGCTGGGAGCGGTTCCGGCCTGGCTTCGGTCCGGGGACCGCCGTCTCGTCGGGCTGGTCTTGATGCTCCCGGCGGTGATCGTGATGGTGGCTTTCAGCACGTCAATCGCCGGGCCGGATGAGCGCTATCTGATGTATGCGGCGCCGCCGCTGTTCCTTGCCGCCGGCTTGGCTGTCGAGCGGCTGGACATCTCGCCTGTCGCAACGGGTGTCGCGGCGGCGCTCGTGATCGCGCTGTTGGCGCAGGCGCATTGGAACGCCGCTGTCACGGGCTATGGCTACTTCGTCGGCTCGGCCGAATCCTTCTACGCCCGCATCTTGCGCGATGGGCTTCACTCGCGGCTTGCGACGCCGGGTAGCGGCACTGCTCTGATCGCATTCTCGCTCGGGCTGGTGACTCTGGCCGCGATCGTCGCTGCGCGCCGCCGCGGCCTGACCGGGGTGGTGATCGCCCTCGCGATCGGCGCCGGCCTGCTCACGATGCAGACCGCCCAGGCCGTCTACATCACGCATCATTTCGCGACCGAGGTCGCCCCCGGTGGGTGGGCGTCGGTCAGGCAGGAGAGCTGGGTCGACGCCGCGCTGCCGCCAGGGGAGAAGGCGACCTTCTTTGCGGCACGCGTCTCTCCCGATTGGGACATCGCGGCGACGTTGCGCAAGCTTTGGATGTACAACCGAAGGATCGACGAAGGCCTGCGGGTTCGCGGCGGCGCCCGCCCTCCGAAGGGGCAGATTCCGTTCGTCCCCGCTCGGATCGGACTCGCCGACGGCCGTATCACGCCGCAGCCCCGGAATCGCTACGTCGTGGCGTGGGTCGCCTGGCCCGTCGCTCCGCTAGCGGGACGGACTCTCGCCGGCCGCGACGGCATGGTGCTGCAACAACTGCCGGACGGGCCGGCGCGAGTGCGCTGGCTGGTCACCGGCACGGACGGCGCCGGCTGGGTCCTCACCGGCCATGGCGCCCGTCTGCGCGTCTTCACCGCTGCCGGGCGTCGCGCATGTATGCGCCTGTCGCTGATCGGGGCCGGTGACGGGAGTGAGCCCGGGTGGCAGGTGAAGGCCGGTGGTGCGTCGGCGACAGTGGGGCAACGCACCGCGGCGCAGGTAGTCGCGGTCGCCGAACGCGGCCGGCCGGGCGGACCGCCGCTGCTGTCCATCCACGTGCGCGCAGGCGGTGGACAGGCGGTCGCACCCGGATCGCGCGCGGTGCAGATCGCCGGCGTGGCACGCGTCGCCTGCACGACCGCTTCGGCTCAGTCCGGTGACCATTGAGTAGCGTGGGCGCGCTGAGCCATGCCTGACCACCCGCTCGCGATCGACGTCCACGGCGTCAGCAAGGCATTCCGGATTCCGCGCGAGCAGG
>CAZYMM010000138.1:0-5656 GCA_964648515.1 uncultured Conexibacter sp. | reverse complement strand
CAGGGGCGCCCGCCGTCGTTCGAGGACTGTCTGCGCGACGGGCAGCCGCTGCGCGCCGCCTACGACGACCCCTCGGATCCGAGCACGCGCAAGATCGTCGACGTCGCCCGCGGACTCGAGGGGATCGCGCGCAACAGCTCGATCCACGCTGCCGCCGTGGTGATCGCCGGGATGCCGCTGACCGACGTCGTGCCGCTGCAGCTCGCCGACTCCGGTGAGAAGGACGAGCGCGGCAACCGGACCTATCACCAGGTGACGCAGTTCTCGATGAAGCCGGTCGAGCAGCTCGGCCTGCTGAAGATGGACTTCCTCGGCCTGCGCAACCTCGATGTGATCGACGACACGCTCGATCTGATCGAGCGCTCCGGCGGCGTGCGGCCTGACATGTCGGCGCTGGCGATGGATGACGCCAAGACCTTCGAGATGCTGGCGCGCGGCGATTCGATCGGCGTTTTCCAGTTCGAGTCCGACGGGATGCGCGAGGCGATGCGCAAGGTCGGGCCGACCGAGTTCGCCGATCTCGTCGCGCTCAACGCGCTCTACCGGCCCGGGGCGATGGACCAGATCCCGACCTACGCTCGTGGCAAACGCAACCCCGATCTGGTCGAGATCGCCGACGAGCGCCTGGCGCCGATCATCGGTCCGACCTACGGCGTGATCCTCTACCAGGAGCAGGCGATGCAGATCGCCAAGGACCTGGCCGGGTTCACGGGCGCCCAGGCCGACGACCTGCGCAAGGCGATCGGCAAGAAGAACCGCGCCGGCATGGCGCAGCTCGAGCCGCTCTTCCGCGAAGGCTGCGCGCGCAACGGCGTCGCCGGCTCGGTCGTCGACTGGCTCTGGACCACGAACGAGAAGTCGGCCGACTACTCGTTCAACAAGTCGCACGCCGCCTGCTACGGGCTGATCTCCTACCGCACCGCATGGCTGAAGGCCAACTACCCGGCGGAGTACATGGCGGCGCTGATCAGCTCGGTGATGGACACCAAGGACAAGGTTCCGTTCTACGTCGCGCGCTGCGAGGAGATGGGAATCGGGATCCTGCCGCCGGACGTCAACGAGTCCGATCACGCGTTCGTCGTCACCGGCGGCGACATCCGCTTCGGCCTCGACGCCGTCAAGGGCGTCGGCTTCGCGGCGGTCGAGGCGATCAAGAACGCCCGCGCCGACGGCGCCTTCAGCTCGCTCTGGGACTTCTGCGAGCGGGTCGACCCGCGCGCCGTCAACAAGCGTGCGATCGAGGCGCTGGTCAAGTCGGGCGCGTTCGGCTCGACAGGCGACAGCCGCAAGGGCATGCTCGAGGTGCTCGAGGCGGCCCAGGCCGCCGGGCAGAAGGCCCAGCAGGACGCCGAGATCGGCCAGGGCTCGATCTTCGACCTGGCGCCGGCCGACCAATCCCAGAGCGCGGCAGCGCCCGGGCTCGCGTACTCTTACCCGCCGATTCCTGCGGAGGAGTTCGAGCAGCACGAGCTGCTGGCCCAGGAGAAGGAGTCGATCGGTCTCTTCCTCTCGATGCACCCGCTCAAGGACGTGCGCGAGGCGCTGCACGCCAAGGTCGACCGCCCGCTCTCAGAGCTCGGCGGGGTCGCCGACGGCGAATGGGTGACGGTCGGCGGCATCATCACACAGGCGCGCAAGATCAAGAGCCGGGCTGGCAACACGATGATGTTCGCGACGCTCGATGACCTCGAGGGCCAGGCCGAGCTGCTCTTCTTCGGCAACACCCTGGAGGAGTACGAGCACGTCGCGACCGTCGACGCGATTGTCGTGATCCGCGGCCAGCTCTCCAACGACGACCGCGGCCTGACCGTCAAGGTCCGCAGCTGCCAGCAGTTCAAGCCGAGCGCGAAAGAGGTCGCCTCGGCGCGTGAGGCCGCGGCCGCGGCCGCGATCGCCGCGGCAGAGCCCGCGACCCTGACCTTGACGCTCGATGCCGAGCGGCTGCCGATCGGCATCATCGACGAGCTGCGCCACGTATTCGGCAATCACGCCGGCGAGTCGGAGGTCGTGCTCGCGGTCAGTACGTCGGCCGGTCACCGCACGCTGCGGCTCGGCTCCGACTTCCGGGTCGCCGAGACGCCGTCGCTGCGGGCCGAGCTGGCGCGGATCCTCGGGCCGGCGGCGCTGGGGTCGGCGCAGACTGCGGCAGCTCAGACGTTGTCGTAGGTCCGGGCGTCACCGTTGGTCCGGGCGTTACCGTCCCGACGGCGCCGCAGCCTTCCATCCCGTCAGGCTGCGCGGTGCGCCTTTCGGGACGGTGACGCCCGGACCTGTGGCGGTGGGCGGTAGCTGGCCGGGCAGGTGCTGACCTCGTTCAGCGGGGCTGTGTGATGCTGTGCGGTGCCCGGCCGCGTGATGCGGGGAGGGGAGCTGTGTGATGCTGTGCGGTGCCCGTCCGCGTGTGATGCTGGGAGGGGAGCTGTGTGAGTGCGGGCTGCTTCAGTCGCGCGCGGCGATGCCCTGCTCGCGCAGGCGGCGGCAGTGGTCGAGCTGGGCGCGGGTCGGGCCCTTGCGGTCGGGGCCAGGGGTCTCGAGGACGCAGGGGAGGTCCTGGAAGCGGGGTTCGGAGAGGAAGGCCGCACAGCCCTCGTCGCCGAGCTCGCCCTCACCGATGTCGGCGTGGCGGTCGCGGTTGGAGCCGAGCGGCGTCTGCGAGTCGTTGAGATGCAGCGATCCGAGCCGGTCGAGGCCGACGGTGTGGTCGCAGGCGTCGAGCGTCTCGCCGAGCCCCGCTGCGGTGCGGATGTCGTAACCGGACGCGTACAGATGGCAGGAGTCAAGGCAGACGCCGAGCCGCTCGTCGGCGCCCGCCGCCTCGATCAGCAGCGCGAGTTCCTCGAAGCTGCGACCGAGCGTGCCGCCTGCGCCGGCCGTGTTCTCCAGCTGCAGCGGGCAGCGTTCGGACTCCGCCAGCGCCTCGGCGATCACGGCGCCCGCCCGCTCGATCGCCGGCCCGACCGGCCCGGTCTTCGCCGACCCCGGATGGAGCACGACGCCGACCGCGCCGAGCTCGTCACCGGCGCGCAGCGAGGCGGTCAGGCTGGTGAGCGTCTTGGCCGCGATCTCGGGATCGTCGGAGGCCGCGTTGAGCAGGTAGACAGCGTGGATCAGCAGCGCCTTGACCTGCGATCCGGCAAACGCCTCGTGATAGGCGCCGATCTGCTCGGCCGTGTACGAGGAGGGCCGCCATGCCCGCGGGTTCTGGTTGAAGATCTGGATCGCCTGCGCACCCAGCTCCTCACCGCGCCCGACGGCCTTGGCCGGGCCGCCGGCAGGGGAGACGTGGGCGCCGATCAGCATGCCACCAGGTCTTAGCAGGCCGCGCTCGCGGCTAGCATCGCGCTTCAATGCGCGTCCGCTTCGCTCCCAGCCCGACCGGGGCCCTTCACGTCGGCGGCGCCCGTGCCGCCCTCTACAACTGGCTGATGGCCCGCGGGTCCGGCGGAACGATGCTGCTGCGGATCGAGGACACCGACACCGAGCGCTCGACGCCCGAGAACGTCGCGCAGATCATCGATGCGCTCCGGTGGCTGGGCCTCGACTGGGACGAGGGGCCGATCTCGCAGGTCGGACGCAGCGACCGCCATCAGCAGGCGCTCGCGCAGCTGCTCGACGCCGGTCGCGCGTACCGCACCACCGCAACCGCCGAGGACGTCAAGGCCTACAAGGCCGAGCACGGTGCCGACCGCGGCTACCGCGGCCGCGAGGAGGGCGAGGGCGCGGTCCGCCTGCGCGTACCCGACGATGGCGAGACCGTCGTCCACGATCTCGTCCGCGGCGACACCACGTTCCGTCACGTCCATCTCGACGATCCGGTGATCGCACGCGCCGACGGGCGCGTGCTCTACAACTTCGCGGTCGCCGTCGATGACCTCGACGCCCGGATCACGCACGTCGTCCGCGGCGAGGACCATCTCTCGAACACGCCCAAGCAGCTGCTCGTCTACGAGGCGCTCGGGGCACAGCCGCCGCTGTTCGCCCATCTGCCACTGCTCCACGGGCCCGACGGCAAGAAGCTCAGCAAGCGTCACGGGGCGGCGTCGGTGCAGGAGCTGCGCGAGCAGGGTTTCTTGCCGGAGGCGGTGCGCAACTACCTGGCGCTGCTCGGCTGGGGTACATCCGGGGATGAGACGATCCTGACCACCGCCGAGCTGATCGCGCAGTTCGACATCGAGCGCGTGCAGCGCAACCCCGCCCGCTTCGACATAAAGAAGCTCGAGTGGATCAACGGCCAGTACCTGCGGGCGCTGGAGCCGGCTGACCTCACCGCCCGGCTCGAGGCCTTCACCGGCCGCGACGGGCTCGCGGCCGCGGCCGCAATATCGCAGGAGAAGATCGCCACGCTCGCCGAGTTCTGGCCGCTCTCGGGCTTCATCTTCGACGGGCCCGCGGACGATCCGGCCGCCCGTGAGCGCTGGCTCGATCGGTCTCATCGCGAGCAGCTCGCGCAGAGCCGGGAGCTGCTCGCGGCGATCGATCCGTTCTCCGCCGAAGCGATCGACATCGCCCTGCGCGGCCAGGTGCAGGCCGGCGGCCTGCGCGCGAAGGATGTCTTCCAGCCCTTGCGCGTGGCGATCTCAGGTAGAACCATCTCTCCCGGTGTCTTCGAGTCGCTATCGGTCCTGGGTCGTGACGAGGCGCTGCGGCGGATCGACCGTGCACTGTCGGCATGAGCGGCGGCCGGCCGTCGCAGCGAGGACGATCACGGACGAACGTTCAATCCACGTGAGGTTCCGCCGATAACCGGGCAGACGGCCGGCCGGTCGTCATGGACCCCTCTGGAGCCCATCCAGCACATGCCATCAGCTGAAGCCCTGTCCCAGCACGCCGATACCCCGGGCGCCGCAAGCGCCGACATCCAGCGCCGTCACAACGAAGGCCACGGCCGGCGGCTGACCGCGGCGTTCGAGGCGCTCGAGGCGTTTCCCGCGCTCGCCGAGTCCCGCAACCGCCTGCTGCGCGTCGTCGGCCAGGAGCGGGTCTCGGCCGGCGAGGTAGTCGCGGCCGTCGAGTCCGATGTCGCGCTGGTGATCTCCGTGCTGCGGCTCGGCAACCAGGTCGAGGGCAAGACGCGCGGTCGTGTCGAGTCGGTCGTCCAGGCCGTCGAGCTGCTCTCAGCCGACGCCGTTCAGGCGCTGGCCAGCCGCGCCCGCACCTTCGACTTCTTCGAGCGGACCTCGGTCTGGGATGCCGCACCGGAGCGCTTCCGCCTGCACGGCATCGCCACGCAGCGGGCCGCCGAGCGGCTCGCCGCCGAGACCGGCTACGAGCACCGCGACCGTCTGATGGTGACGTCGCTGCTCCATGACATCGGCAAGCTGGTCCTGATGCACGCCTACCCGGGCTACCCGGCACAGGTGCACCTCAACGCCCGCACCCCCGAGGAGCGGATCCATCGCGAGCGCCGCGAGCTGGGTGTCGATCACGCTCTGGTCGGCGGCGTCCTGGCACGCCGCTGGGGGCTGCCGAAGGCGATCGCCGCGGTGATCGAGCGCCACCACGCCGAGGAGACCGACGGTGAGATCGCGTTCGTCCGTCTTGCCGACATGCTCGCCCACTACTCACAGGGCAGCCCGGTCTCGCCGACCGAGCTGCTGCGCTGCGCCCGGCAGATCGGCATCGGCCCGTCCGAGCTGCGCAGCGTGATGTACGACCT
>CAZYMM010000137.1:0-5695 GCA_964648515.1 uncultured Conexibacter sp. | reverse complement strand
CCACCCTCGGCGAAGAAGACGACCGGCAGTCGCAGCCGCTCGATCAGCTCGAACAGCCTGTCCTTCTTGAGATGGCCGACCGCTCCCTGCGTTCCGGCCAGCACTGTGTAGTCGTAGGCGAGCACCGCGACCGGGCGAGAGTCGACGGTCGCGGTCCCGGCGATCAGCCCGTCGGCGGGTGTCGCCGCGCGCAGGTCATCGACCTCGCGCCTTGCGCGCTGGGCGGCGATCGCGTAACGGCCGTACTCGACCCAGGAGCCGGGGTCGATCAGATCCTCGACGTTCTCGCGCGCGGTGCGGCCGCCGCGCGCGTGGCGCCGGGCGACGCTCTCGGTGCGTGCCGCGTCCTCGGTCAGCGCGAGCCGGGCGCGCAGCTCGTCGAGGGCGTCGCGGCGTTCCATGCTGTGAGCCTATGACCGAACCGGACCCGCCGCCGCCTGCTTCCTGCAGGTCGAGTGGCGTCCCACTACCTGCTGAGCGATAGTCGGACGCCACTCGACATGATCCGCCAGCGATAGTCGGACGCCAGTCGACCTGCGGCCACTCAGCGGGCGCGGCGGGCGACCTCGCGGCCCGCGGCACCCAGCAGCGTCGCGCCGGCCAGCCCGTAGGCCATCCGCAGGCGCCCGCGCAGCCGGTCGAAGCGCAGGATCTCCCAGCCCTCATCCTTGGCGATCCGCGCGAGATGATCGTCGGGGTTGACGGCGACCGCGTTGCCGACTGCGCGCAGCATCGGCAGGTCGGACTCCGAGTCGCTGTAGGCGAACGAGCCCTCCAGATCGATGTCGCGCTCGGCGGCGAGCTCGCGCATCAGCGCCGGCTTGCCCTCGCGATAGGCGAAGACGCCGTCGAGGCGGCCGGTGAACACACCGTCCTGCTGCTCGAACCGCGTGCCGAGGCCGCCGTCGAAGCCGATCGCCAGCGCGATCAGCTCCGCCGTGCCCTGGCTTGCCGCGGTCACGATGAACGTCGGCCGTCCCTCGTCCTGGTGGCGCCAGCCGATCTCCAGCATCTGCGGATAGAGCCGCGGCAGCACCCCCGCCAGCACCTGCGGCCCGAGCCGCTCGAGCTCGGTCGTACGGCGCCCCTCGAGCAGTGCGCCGACGCCGGCGATCACCTTGTCGGTCGAGGCGTCGGTCGACCCGTGCAGCCGGAAGCGCAGGTTCTCGTAGGCGTGTGCGGCGAGCTGCCGGCGCGAGATCATGCCGCTGCGAGCCGCCGCCCGCGCCCAGAAGAATCCGGACGAACCGGACATCAGCGTGCGGTCGAGATCGAAGAAGGCGGCTGCGGGTGCCACGCCGCTTAGGGTAGACACGTGCGAAGCCCCCGCTACCGCGTGTCGGTACCCGACGGCGAGCTTGCCGCCAGCTTCGACGCGATTCGCGCTGAGCTGAAGGTCCCGGCCGCGTTCGGCGAGCCGGTGCTGGAGGCGGCCCGCGCGGCCGCCAGAGACTGGAGCCGCCCGGCCACAGACCGCACCGAGTTGCCGTTCCTGACGCTCGACCCGGCAGGGTCGACCGACCTCGACCAGGCGATGGCGCTCGAGCGTGCCGGCGACGGCTACCTCGTCCGCTACGCGATCGCCGACGTGCCCGCGTTCGTGGCACCCGGCGGGCCGATCGACGCGGCGGCCCGCGAGCGCGGCCAGACGCTCTATGCCCCCGACGCGCGCAGCCCGCTGCACCCGCCACTGCTGAGCGAGGACGCGGCATCACTGCTGCCGGGCCAGGTGAGACCGGCCTTCGTCTGGACCTTCCAGCTCGACGCGGGCGGCGTCGTCACGGCGACCGGGCTGGAGCGCGCACTGGTCCGCTCGCGCGAGCAGTGCGACTACGCGACCGAGCAGGCGGCGCTCGATGCCGGCCGGGGACGGCCCGAGATGGTGCTGCTGCTGGAGATCGGCGCGCTGCGCAGGCAGGTCGAGGCAAAGCGCGGCGGCGTCTCGCTCGGGACGCCCGACCAGGAGGTCGAGCACAGGGATGGCGCCTACCACCTGACGCTGCGCCCGCCGCGGCCGATCGACGACGCCAACGCCCAGCTGTCGCTGATGACGGGGATCGCGGCGGCGAGCATGATGCTGGACGCCGGCACCGGCATCCTGCGCACGATGCCGCCGCCGCCCGACCAGGTGGTGGCGCGCCTGCGCCGCCAGGCACGGGCGCTCGGCCTCGACTGGCCGGACGGGCTGCGAGCATCAGCGTTCCTCCGTGCGCTCAGCCCCGACGCTCCCCACCATCTCGCGCTCCTGCACGAGGCTGGGGTGCTGTTCCGCGGCGCCGCCTACACGGCCTTCGACGGCACGCCGCCGCCCGAGAGAGAGCGTGAGCAGGCTGCGATCGCGGCGCCGTACGCGCACGTGACGGCACCGCTGAGACGGCTCGTCGATCGCTTCGGCCTGGCCTGCTGCGCGGCGATCAGCGTCGGCGAGCCGGTGCCCGACTGGGTACGCCTGGCGCTGCCGCTGCTGCCGGAGCTGATGCGCGACTCGGACCGCCGCGCGGGCGCGCTCGACCGCGCCTGCGTCGACGCCGTCGAGGCGGCGCTGCTGTCAGGCCGGGTCGGCGAGCGCTTCGATGCGGTCGTCGTCGACCGCGATGAGAAGCGCGGCGGCGGCCTGGTCCAGCTCATCGACCCACCTGTCCTCGCCCGCTGCGACGGAGCCGCGCTGCAGCTCGGAGCGGCGGTCAGCGCGCGCCTGATCGCCGCCGACGTGGCAACGCGCACGGTGCGGTTCGAGGTCTGAGCGCAGCACCGGTCCGTACCCTCCTGCGCCATGGGCGCAGCGATCGAATGCCGGCAGCTGACCAAGCGCTTCGGCAGCACGTTGGCGCTCGATGAGCTCGACCTGACGGTCGCCGGCGGCGAGGTCCACGGCTTCCTCGGCCCGAACGGCGCCGGCAAGTCGACGGCGATCCGGATCCTGCTCGGGCTGTTGCGCGCCGACGGCGGCTCGGCGCGGGTGCTGGACCAAGACCCCTGGCGCGACGCCCAGGCGCTGCACCGCCTGCTCGCTTACGTGCCCGGCGACGTGACGCTGTGGCCGACGCTCAGCGGCGGTGAGGTGATCGACCTGCTCGGCCGACTGCGCGGCGGCATCGATTCCGCCCGTCGCGACGAGCTGATCGCGCGCTTCGAGCTCGACCCGGCCAAGAAGTGCCGTTCGTACTCGAAGGGCAACCGCCAGAAGGTCGCGCTCGTCGCCGCGCTGGCCGCCGACGTGCCGCTGCTGCTGCTCGACGAGCCGACCTCAGGCCTCGACCCGCTGATGGAGGACGGCTTCCGCGAGATCGTCCGTGATCTGCGCGACCGCGGGCGGACCGTCCTGCTCTCAAGCCACATCCTCGCCGAGGTCGAGGCGCTCGCCGACCGCGTCACGATCATCCGTCAGGGCCGCGCCGTCGCCCACGGGACGCTCGCCGAGCTCGAGCAGGACGCAGGCGCCGCCGGCGGGCGCTCGCCGCTGGAGGCCGCGTTCCTGCGGCAGTACCGCGAAGACGGCGATGCGTGACCTCGCCGGCTTCGGCGAGCTGCTGCGCCTGGCCTGGCGCCGCGACCGCGTTCTGATCCCGGCCGCCGGGCTGGCGCTGGCGCTGCTGACGACCGTGACCGCGAAGGCCACGATCGACATGTATCCGACCGCCGCAGCCGCCGGCCGCGGAATGCAACAGATCCTGAAGGCGCCGGCGGTGGTGGCGCTCTACGGCCCGGCACCTGCTGCGAGCGCGGACGCACTCGCCGTCTACAAGACGCTGGTGCTCGGCGCGCTGATGGTCGCCCTGCTCGCCTACGCGGTCGTCCGCAGGCACACGCGAAGCGAGGAGGAGGCCGGGCGGCTGGAGCTGCTCGGCGCCGGCGTCGTCGGCAGACGCGCGCCTGCTGCCGCCGCGGTCACGCTTGCGGCGATCGCGGTGATCGTCCCGTCGCTGGTCACCGCAGTGCTGCTGATCGCGATCGGCCTCGATCCGCTCGGCTCGCTCGCGCTGGCCGCGGCCTGGATCACGAGCGGCCTGGCGATGGCCGGCATCACGGTGATCGCCGCGCAGCTGACGGCGTCATCGCGCGGCTGCGCAGCGATCGCGCTCGGGACGCTCGCCGCGACCTACGGGCTGCGGGCGATCGGCGACAGCGCGCAGGTCGCCAGTCCGCCTGGCGGCGCCCGCTTCCTGACCTGGCTGAGCCCGATCGGCTGGGCCGAGAAGGTGGCCCCGTTCGGAACGAATCGTTTCGCAGTGCTCGCGCTTGGGATCGCGACGTTCGCCACCGCGATCGCGGTCGCGTTCGTGCTGCTCGACCGTCGCGACCTCGGTGCCGGAATGATCGCAGGGCGGCCCGGGCGTGCCCGTGCGAGCCGGGCGCTGGCCTGCCCCGAGGCGCTGGCGCTGCGGCTGGCGCGCGGCTCGCTGTTCGGATGGACGGCCGCGTTCGTGCTGCTCGGCGCGCTGATCGGGTCGATCTCCGGCTCGGCCGCGTCGATGCTGGACGATCCGAAGCTGACCGAGATGCTGCGCAAGATCGGCGGCTCGCGCGGGACGCTCGTCGACGTCTTCTTCCGCGCCGAGCTCAAGGAGGCAGCCGTCGTCGCCGCCGCGGCCGCGATCTCGATGGCGCTCCACGCGCGCGGCGAGGAGGAGCACGGACGCGCCGAACTGCTGCTCTCCACCGCCGTGGGCCGGGTCCGCTGGCTGCTCTCGCACGCGCTCGTCGCCGCCCTGACCCCGCTCTGGCTGCTGCTCTGCCTCGGCACGACCGCCGGCCTAATGGCGAGCGGCAGCGATGCTCCGTCGCCCGCCACAATCATCGCGGCGGCGCTCGCGCTGACTCCCGCCGCCTGGGTCTGTGCCGGCGGCGCCCTGTTGCTGTTCGGCGTGCTGCCGCGCCTGGCCCCGCTGACCTGGGCCGCGTTTGCTGCCGCGTTCGTGCTGGCCGAGTTCGGCCCGCTGCTGGAGCTCCCGAGCCGGCTGATCTGGCTGTCGCCGTTTCACCACCTGCTCGCGCTGCCGGGAGGCCCGGCCACAGCCGGGCCGCTGCTGACGCTGACCGCCGTCGCGGTCCTGCTGGGCGCCTCCGGGGTGCTGGCGTTCAGGCGCCGTGACCTGCGCGACGCGTGAGGTCGCGGCCCCGCCGGGTCTGCTCGTCCGCTACGCCTTCGGCACGCGCACGATCAGCGCGTCGCCCTGGCCGCCGCCCGAGCAGATCGCCGCGCAGCCGATGCCGCCGCCGCGGCGGCGCAACTCGAGCACGAGCGTGCCGATGATGCGAGCGCCCGAGGCGCCGATCGGATGGCCGAGCGCGACCGCACCGCCGTTGACGTTGACCTTCTGCTCGTCGATCCCGAGGTCGCGGATCGACTGCAGCGTCACCGATGCGAACGCCTCGTTGATCTCCCAGAGGTCGACGTCGGCGACGGTCAGGCCGGCCTGCTCGAGCGCCTTCTTGGCGGCGCCACCGGGCGTCGTGGCGAGGTAGGCGAAGTCGTTGGCGAACTGCGCGTGGCCGACGATCTCGGCCAGGATCCGCTTGCCGTTGGCCAGCGCCCACTCCTCGGAGGCGAGCACCAGCGCGCCGCCGCCGTCGTTGACACCGGGTGCGTTGCCGGCTGTGTGCGAGCCCTCCTTGGCGACGAGCCCGGGCAGCTTCGCAAGCGCCTCGAGCGTCGAGCCGCGGCGCGGCCCCTCGTCGGTGTCGACGACGGTCT
>CAZYMM010000136.1:0-5703 GCA_964648515.1 uncultured Conexibacter sp. | reverse complement strand
GCTACGCGATCGGCGGCGGCCATGTGCTGCACCTCTGCTGCGACCTGACGATCGCCGCCGACAACGCACGGTTCGGCCAGACGGGGCCGCGCGTCGGCTCCTGGGACGGCGGCTTCGGCGCCTCGCTGCTGCGCGACCTCGTCGGCACCAAACGGGCCAAGGAGATCTGGCTGCTGTGCCGTCAGTACGACGCCGAGCAGGCCCTTGCGATGGGCCTCGTCAACACCGTCGTGCCGCTCGCCGAACTCGAGGCCGAGACCGTCCGCTGGTGTCAGGAGATGCTCGCCCTCTCCCCCTTCGCGCTGCGGCTCGTCAAGTCGAGCTTCCACGCCCACGAGGACGGCTATGCGGGAATCCAGCAGCTGGCTCACGACGCCAACCTGCTCTTCTACGGGTCCGAGGAGGCCGCAGAGGGGCGCGAGGCCTACAAGGAGAAACGGGCGCCTGACTTCTCCCGTTTTCCGCGGAGATCCTGAGTTGGGCGCGCTGCGGGTCTGGCTGCTCGCGGCCCGGCCGCGAACACTGCCGGCCGGTGTCGCACCGGTGCTCGTCGGCACCGCTCTCGCCGCATCCCACGATCACTTCCATCCCTGGACGTTCATCGCCGCACTGCTCGGGGCGATCCTGATCCAGATCGGCGCCAACCTCTCCAACGACTATTCGGACGCGCGCCGCGGTGCCGACACCGAAGATCGTCTCGGTCCCGTCCGGGTCACGGCGGGCGGGCTGGTGCCGCCGCGCACGGTGCTGACCGCCACCTATCTGACGTTCGCGCTGGCGATCGCCTGCGGCGTCTACCTGATCGTGGTGGCCGGCTGGGGAATCCTCGCGATCGGCGCAGCATCGATCCTCGCCGGCGTGCTCTATACAGGCGGCCCCAGGCCCTACGGCTACGACGGCCTCGGCGACCTGTTCGTGTTTCTGTTCTTCGGGATCGTCGCGGTCGCCGGCTCGTACTTCGTGCAGACCCGCGCGCTGCACTGGGAGGCATTCGTGCTCGCGGTGCCGGTCGGGATGCTGGCCGCCGCGATCCTCATGGTCAACAACATCCGTGATGCGGCGACCGATGCGTGCGTCGGCAAGCGCACGCTCGCGGTGCGGCTCGGGCGCGATCGCGCGCGGCGCATCTACGCCGCCGAGCTGGCACTGGCGCTGGTCGTGGCGCCGGTCATGTGGATCGCAGGCGCGAGCGACCCGACGGTGCTGCTGACGCTGCTCGTGACGCCGCCGGCGGCGATCCTGGCCCGAACGGTCGCGACCCACGACGACGGTCCGACGCTGAACGCGGCGCTCGGCCGTACGGGAATGCTGCAGCTCGCCTACTGCGTGCTGCTGTCGGCCGGCCTGCTGATCGGGAGCTGAGCGGATGGCCGCGCTGAGCTGGGAGCGCGTCACCCACCGCCTTCGCGAGCCGCTGCAGACCGCATTCGGCACGCTGCGCGAGCGGCAGACGCTGGTGGTCACACTCGAAAGCGCCGACGGAAGCTGCGGCGTCGGCGAGGCCGCACCGCTCGAACCGTACGACGGCGTGTCGCTCGCGGCGGTCGAGGCGGCCCTCACCGCGTACCGACAAGCGATCGCCGGGCTCGACGACGGCGCGCAGATCCTCGGCGCCTGCCAGGCGGCGGCCGGTCTGCCCCAGGCCCTGGCTGCGATCGACATCGCGCTCTGGAACCGCACCGCTAGGCGCGAGGGCGCGCGCGTCTGCGATCTGCTCGGCGATCGCCCGCTCGACGCTGTGCCGGTCAACGCGACGATCGGCGCCCTGCAGCCGGAGGCGGCGGGCCTGGCCGCCGCGAGTGCGGTCGCCGCCGGCTTCTCGTGCGTGAAGGTCAAGGTCGGCAGCGGCGACGATCTCGGACGACTCGCTGCCGTCCGTGCAGCCGGGCCCGGGCTTGCGATCCGGATCGACGCCAACGGCGCCTGGACGCCGGATCAGGCGATCGGCGTACTCCCCACACTTGCCAGTGCCGCGGGCGGCCTGGAGATCGTCGAGGAGCCGGTGCACGGGCGCGCCGAGCTGCGCGCCGTTGCCGCCGCCCTCCCGGGCCTGCGGATCGCCTCCGACGAGAGCGGCCCGAGTGCGACGGGCACCGTCTGCCTGAAGCTCTCGCGCTCAGGCGGCATCAGCGCTCTGCTGGCCCAGGCCGCCCATGTGCGGGCAGACGGCCGCGAGGTCTACCTGGCGTCGACGTTCGACGGCCCGGTCGGGATCGCGGCTGCCGTTCACGCTGCGGCCGCGCTCGGCGTCGAGCTGCCGTGCGGGCTGGCGACGCTCGACGCCTTTGCCGAAGGGCCGCCGGCTGCACTCCGCCCCCGGCAGGGCGCGATCGCCGTTCCGTCAGGCAGCGGTCTGGGAGTCGACAGCTGACGAGCGGTCCCGCTCAGATCGCCGCCGCCAGCGCCGCCGGCGCCTCGCGCGGCAGACCGTGCCCGGCACCGGGAATCAAGACCGCATCCGGCCCGGCGAGCTCGCGGTAGCGCGCATCGCGCTCGCCGACGATCCGCGTGACCGGCATCGCGAAGTCCTCGCCGAACGTCCGCATCCGGCCGACGGTCAGGCCGCGCAGGGCGGCGGCAAGATTGCGGGGCTCGTTGCGCAGCAGATCCTCCCGCCAGGGCCCGAGCGCGCCGGCGGCGGTAGCGGCGAAGATCGCCTGTGCCTGCCAGCGATCGGCGAACTGCGCGGCCGTCATCGTCTCGATCTCGGCGGCGAGCGCGTCGTCGGCGGCAGCGCGTGTGGCACCGTCAGCCAGGCCGGGCGAGGAGGAGACGAGCACGAGCCGCGCGACGCGCTCGGGCGCAGCGACCGCGACGTGCTGGGCGACGCGCCCGCCGAGCGAGTAGCCGCAGAGCACGAACCGTCCCGACGGCGCGTCAGCGAGCACCGCGTCGACACAGGCCGCCCAGTCGACCGGCCGCTGCGCCCCGCGTACGCCGTGGCCGGGCAGGTCGGGCGCGACCACGGGCCGGTAGCGTTGCGGCGGCAGCTGCGCGCGGACCGCGTCCCAGGCCCGGTGGGTCCCACCGAAGCCGTGCAGGAGTACGAGCGGTTCGGGCATCTGCCCCACATTCTCCGTGACCGGCCAGACCCACGACACCCATCACCTGCTCGGCGCCCTCGCCGACGAGCTCGCCCGCTGCGATGTCGCCGGCGTCTGCACCTCACCGGGATCACGCTCGACGCCGCTGGTGCTCGCCCTGACCGGCGACCGCAGGCTGCGCTGTCACAGCCACATCGATGAGCGCGCGGCCGGCTTCTTCGCGGTCGGCCTGGCCCGCGCGACCGGCCGCCCCGCAGTCCTCGTCTGCACGTCGGGTACCGCCGCGGCCAACTACCTGCCGGCGGTGATCGAGGCGCGCGAGGCGCGACTGCCGCTGATCGTGCTGACCGCCGACCGGCCGCCCGAGCTGCGCGACAGCGGCGCCGGCCAGACGATCGATCAGGTCAAGCTCTACGGAAGCGCGGTCCGCTGGTTTCAGGAGCTCGACATGGGCCTCGCCACGCCAGAGCGGCTGCGCTGGATCCGCCAGCTCGCCTGCCGCGCGGTCTCCGAGGCACGAACCGGCCCCGTGCACATCAACATTCAGCTGCGCGAGCCGCTGGTGACCGGCACACCGCCCGATCAGGCGCCGCCCGGCGGTCGTGCCGACGGCGCGCCGTGGACGCTGACGCCGGTCGCTGCACCCGACACCACGGCGCTCGCTGCCTGGCTCGAGGCTCGCGAGCGGGGCGTGATCGTCGCCGGCGAGTGCGGCGGGCTCGACGCCGCCGGGCTCGGCGAGGCGCTCGGCTGGCCGGTGCTCGCAGATCCGCAGTCCGGTGCCCGCCACGGCGATGCGGCGATCGCCCACTACGACCTCAGCCTGCGCGGTGACGCTCCCACCCCCGCCGCCGTCCTGCGGATCGGCGAGCTGCCGACATCCAAGCCGCTGCGCGAGTGGCTGACAGGGCTCGACTGCCCACAGGCGATGGTCGTGCCACACGACGGCTGGCCAGACCCGATGAGCGTCTGCGAGGCACGCTTCGTCGCGCACACGCTGCCGCTCCCGGGCGGCCGGCCGCAGCGCGACGGCTGGCTCGACGCCTGGCGCCAGGAGGATGCCCGCGTAGCGACGCTGATCGACGAGCTGCTCGGCGACGCGCTCTGCGAGCCGGCGATCGCGCGCGAGTCCGTCGCCGGCGCCCGGACGCTGGTGGTCGCATCGTCGATGCCGATCCGCGACGCCGAGGCGTTCGCCAGGCCGGGAGCGATGCGCGTGCTCGCCAACCGCGGCGCGAACGGGATCGACGGCACGATTTCGACCGCCTACGGCGTGGCCGCGGCCGGCGAGAAGACCACGCTGCTGACCGGCGATGTCGCGTTCGCGCACGATCTCGGCGGGCTGCTGGCCGGAACGCGGCTCGGGCTCGAGCTGCGGATCGTGCTGGTCGACAACCGCGGCGGCGGCATCTTCGACTTTCTCCCCGTCGCCGGCATCGGCCCGGCCTACGAGCAGCACGTCGCGACGCCGCCCGGCATCAGCGTCGCCTCCGCCGCGGCCGCATATGGCGCCGGCTACACGGCGATCGAGACGATCGCCGGGCTGCGGGAGGCGCTGGCCGAGGAGTGTGTCGGCACCCGCATCCTGCACTGCCGCACCGACCGGGCCGAGAACCTTGCGCTGCACCGGCAGATCGCAGCCGCGGTCACGGGCTGAGCAGCGGCAGCAGCGCCCCGAGCTTGACGTCGGTCTCGGCCAGCTCGGCTGCGGGATCTGACGCCGCGACGACGCCGACGCCTGCGTACAGGCGCGCGCGGGCACCGCGGAGCAGCGCGCTGCGCAGACCGACCACGAACTCGCCGTCCTCGCCTGTGTCGATCCATCCGATCGGACCCGCGTACCAGCCGCGGTCGAGCCCCTCGAGCGCCGGGATCATCGGCAGCGCGACCGCCGCCGGCTCGCCGCCGACCGCCGGCGTCGGATGCAGCGCGGCGACGAGGCCGAGCAGCGGCTGATGGCCGCGAAGCTGGGCCCGGATCGGGGTCGCCAGATGCTGGATGTTGGCGACGCGAGCGAGCTCGGGCCGGTCGGCTGCCGCGACCCAGACCGCGTGCGGACCCAATGCGGACACGATCCGGCGCACGACGATCTCGTGCTCGCGCCGCTCCTTGCCGGTCCGCAGCAGCTCCGCGCCGAGATGCTCGTCGACCGACCGGTCGGCGCTGCGGCGCGCCGAGCCGGCGAGCGCGATCGTGCTGGCGCGCTGGCCCTCCTTGCGGATCAGCAGCTCGGGGGTCGCCGCCACGAACGCAGCGTCGCCGCGGCCGGCCACGCAGAGGTGGCAGTCCGGGAAGCGCAGTCGCAGCGAGCCGAGCAGCGCTTCGGGCCGGTAGCGGGCCGGCGCATCAACGTCGACGGCGCGGGCAAGAATGATCTTCTCGAGCTCGCCGGCATCGACCCGCTCGACCGCACGGGCAACCGCATCGAGATAGTGCTCGGGAGCCAGAACGCTGGCGGTCCGGTGGCGGCCGCCCGGCTCGGCGTCGGGCTCCGGCAGACGCGCCCGGATGTCGAGCGCGGCGACACGCGCCGCCAGCGCCTCGCTGCGCGCGCCGGGCTCGTCGCCCGCAGCGACGAGCGTGCTGATCGTCAGCTTCGTGCGACCGTCGCGGCGCGCGAAGCAGAGCTCGGGCACGACCAGCGAGGCCGGAGCGAAGC
>CAZYMM010000135.1:0-5778 GCA_964648515.1 uncultured Conexibacter sp. | reverse complement strand
ACCGAGAGCAGGTCGGGGACGACCTCGTCGACGACGGCGGCGTTGGTCTGCTTGAGCGTGTCGAGCAGCGCGCGCACGTCCTGGCGCGTCAAGAGATCGGCGGTGTGACGACGGATCGTCTCGGTCAGGTGGGTGACGATCACCGATTCGGGGTCGACGACCGTGTAGCCGAGCGCCTCGGCCTCGGCCCGCTGGCCGTCGGTGATCCAGACCGCCTGCATGCCGTAGGCGGGCTCGACGGTCGGGATCCCGTCGAGGTGGCCGACCGCGTCGCCGGGGTCGAGCGCGAGGTGATGGCCGGCCATCAGCGCGCCGCGCGCGACCTCGCTGCCGCGAACCTTGACGACGTACTCGTGGCTGCCGAGACCGAGCTCGTCGTGGATCCGGACAGACGGGATGATCGTGCCGACCTCGGCCGCGATCTGGCGGCGGACCGCCGAGACGCGCTGCAACAGCGTGCCGCCCGCCGAGCCGTCGACGAGCGGGACGAGGCCGAAGCCGATGCAGAGCTCGAGCGGGTCGAGCGTCAGCGCCTCGGCGACCTGGTCGGCGGGCGCCTGCGCGGGCGGCGGCAGCTCGGCCAGCCGCTGCTGCTCGGCCTGCTCCTGCTGGTCGCGGAGCTGGGCGGCGCGGCTGAGCTGCCAGCCGCCGGCCAGAAACGCGCTGCCGATCAGGAGGAACGGCAGCTTCGGCAGGCCCGGGACGAGCGCGAACATCATGATCACGACGCCCGCGACCATCGGCGCCTTGCGCTGCGCGGCGATCTGATCGGCGACGTCGGTGCCCAGGTCGGCCTCGGAGGCCGACCGCGTGACGAGGATGCCGGTGGCGACGGAGATCAGCAGCGCCGGGATCTGGGCGGCGAGGCCGTCGCCGATCGACAGCAGCGAGAAGCGGTGCACGGCCTCGCCGAACGGCACGCCCTGCATCACGACGCCGATCACGATGCCGCCGATCAGGTTGATCAGCACGATCAGGACGGCGGCCATCGCGTCGCCCTTGACGAACTTCGAGGCGCCGTCCATCGCGCCGTAGAACTCGGCCTCGCGCTGGATGTCGCGGCGCCGCGTGCGCGCCTCCTCCTCGGTGATCTGGCCGGCGTTCAGATCGGCGTCGATCGCCATCTGCTTGCCGGGCATCGCATCGAGCGTGAACCGCGCCGCGACCTCGGCGACGCGGCCGGCGCCGTTCGTGACGACCACGAACTGGATCACGACGAGGATCAGGAAGACGACGAGGCCGACGACGACGTTGCCGCCGATGACGAACTTGCCGAACGCCTCGACGACGTGGCCGGCGTCGCCGTGGAGCAGGATCAGGCGCGTGACCGAGACGTTGATCGCGAGCCGGAACAGCGTCGTCAGGAGCAGCAGCGAGGGGAAGACCGAGAACTCGAGCGCGCGTGGGACGTAGAGCGTGGTGACCACGATCGCCAGCCCGAGCGAGATGTTGACCGTGATGAAGAGGTCCAGCAGCAGCGGCGGCAGCGGGATGACCAGCATCACCACGACCAGCACGACGACGCCGGCGGCGATCAGGTCGGTGTACTTGGAGATGCGTCCGAGCGCGTGCTGCACGTGGAGGGCGACCGCCTGGAGGGAGGAGCGGTCTCCCGGTTGGATCGGCCGCGGGAGGCGGCGCTTGAGCGGATCCTCAGCACCCACGGCGTGCGGGCATTGACCGGATCCGGCCGCTTGCTCGAGCCGCCGATCGCGGTACGTGGCCGTTCAAGTGTCGCGCGTCAGACTGTGTGGCAGGGGTGGTTGGTTGCTGAGGCCGCCCGTCGAGAGAAGGTCTCTGAGCAGGCGATCGGGAACTGGAAGCGCCAGTTTCTGGAGGGCGGGAAGGCCGGGATCGAGGCCGGTAGGTCCAGGCCCTCCTCTCGTGAGCAGCAGCTCGAGGGCGAGGTCGCTGAGCTGACGCAGGCGCTCGCTGAGGCCGCGATCCACGATCGTGACCGATAACGGCGGGCCGTTCCGTTCGCTGAACTTCGAGCTGTACATCATGCGCCACCCCGAACTGGCGCACGTTCGCACCCGGGTCAGATCACCGGGGCAGAGCGGGTCACGCGAACGAGGGCTCGGGACGCTGAAGTACGAGCGGCTCTTCCTTGACGAGATCGACGACGCCTTGATGCTCGCCCGGCGCGCCGCGGGCTACCGCACCGAGTACAACGAGATCCGCCCCCACGAAGCGATCGCCTGTAACCGGCCAATCGAGGTGCACATGGGCCTCGCCGACCCCACCATCCCCAACTTCGAACGAAAAGAAATCCTGCCAACAAGTTGACACGGGACACAGTGCCACTAGCCTCCCGTCGGTGCACGCACCTCCGGTCCGCTTGTTGACTGCCGCCGCCGTCGCGGTGGCCGTGGTCGCCGTCCCGACCGCCGAGGCGAAGACGGTCACGGTCTCAGAGAACGACCCGGGTGTGACCAACGTCAAGACGACCAACGTCTCGCTGAAGAAGGGCGACACGTTGATCATCCCGCTCAGCGAGAACCCCTCGACCGGGTTCAGGTGGTCACAGACCGCGAGGCCGGCGGCGCTGCGCTACGTCTCGAGCAGGTTCATCGCTCCGGGGACGGGGTCCGTCCCGGGCGCCGGTGGGACTCGCGTGTACACCTACAAGGCGGCGAAGGCCGGCAAGGGCACGTTGGCCCTGCTCTACAGCCAGAGGTGGCATGGCGGTGAGACCGCAACGATCTTCAAGCTGAAGGTCAAGGTCTCCTAGCCACGCACCGCATCGCGCGGAACCGCGATTGCGCCACGCGCCTACGCGACTCTCCGTCGCCCAGCGAGCCGGTAGACGTGCGCGAGCACCGCGGCGACCGCCTCGAACAGCTCCTCGGGGATCTCCTGGCCGACCTCGACGGTCTTGTGCAGCGAGCGGGCGAGCGGCGGGTCGGGGACCAGCGGGACACCGGCCTCGGTGGCGAGCTCGCGGATCCGGGCGGCGAGGTGGTCCATGCCCTTGGCGACCACGACCGGCGCCGCGCTCTCGCCGTCGTAGCGCAGCGCGACCGCGTAGTGGGTCGGGTTGGTGACGACGACGTCGGCGGTCGGGACATCGGCCATCATCCGCGCCCGCGCCTGCGACATCTGGCGGCGGCGGATCTCGCCCTTGATCTCCGGCGCGAGCTCGGCGTTGCGAGCCTCGTCCTTGACCTCCTGCTTGTCCATCTTGAGCGACTTCTCGGTGCGCTTGCGCTGGTAGGCGTAGTCGACGAGGCCGATCAGGATGTACGCGAGCGCGGCGCGCAGCCCGATCGAGCGGATCTCGCCTGCGAGCCGCGAGCCGAGATCGACCGGCGAGGCGCCGACGAGCCCGGCGAAGTCGGGGATCCGCGGGATCAGCGCGCTCAGCACCACCGCCCCGACGATCAGGATCTTGAGGATCCCCTTCGCCGTCTCGACCAGCGCGTTCGGGCCGAACAGGTTCTTGGCGCCGGTGATCGGGTTGAGCCGCTTGGCGTTCGGCTTGAGCGCCTTGGTCCGCGGCTTGAGCCCGACCTGCGGCAGGTTGATCAGGATCGCCGCCAGCGTGCACGCCGCCAGCACCGGCGCCAGCGACTTGATCGCCGGGACCATCGTCGACAGCAGCAGGTTCGGGATCGTGTTCGGGCTGACGATGTCCGACGCGGCGGCGTGGCCGAGCGACTCGCGCATCACGTTCGCCAGCGCCTGGGCGATCCCCGGCCCGCTGATCCCGAGCGCGATCAGACCGACGAGCAGCACGGCGGCGCCGTTGAGGTCCTGCGAGCGGGCGACGGTGCCCTCGTCACGTGCCTGCTGGCGCCGTTTGGCTGTCGGCTTCTCTGTCTTGTCGGCCAAGCCCTAATCACCCGACCCGCAGCGAGTGCAGCGCGGTGCCGACGTCCTGCTGCAGACGGTCGGCGACCCAGCCGCCGACGAACGGCAGCGTCGCGCTGACGAGCACCAGCCCGATCACGATCTTGGCCGGGAAGCCGACCGCGAAGACGTTGAGCTGCGGCATCACGCGCGAGACGACGCCGAAGGCGGCGTCGGTCAGGACCAGCGCCAGCATGACCGGGCCGGCGATCTGCAGCGCGCTGACGAAGATCCCGGCGAACGCGTTGAGCGCCCCCTGCACCGACAGCGCCAGCGACGGCAGCTCGGCCATCCCGACGACGTCGTAGCTCTTGACGAGCCCGGCGAGGATCCAGCCGTCACCGCCGATGACGATGAAGATCATGATCGCGAACAGGCCGTAGGCGGTCGTCAGCACCGACGACTGCATCCCGTTGACCGGGTCGACGCTGCCGCCGAACGAGAAGCCGATCATCACGTCAAGGAAGTTGCCGGCGACCGTGATCGACGCGTACAGCGCACCGAGCACGAACGAGTACAGCGCGCCGATCAGGATCTCCTTGATGATCAGGCCGAAGACCGACGCGATGTCGACCGGCAGCACCACCCCTTTGGAGAGCACCGGCGCGAGCCCGAGCGCCATCGACACCGCGATGATGCCGCGAACCCGCGGCGGCGCGAAGCGGGCCGAGAACAGCGGCGCGAGCAGGAACAGCGGCGAGAGCCGCGCCAGCACGAGGAAGAACGCGACGACGTGCTGCTCGCCGAGTGCGGCGAGCAGATCGGAGACCGGCGCGCGCAGATCGGGCAGCACGTCAGCCCACCAGCGACGGGATCGAGTTCCAGAGCTCGGTCGTGTAGGCGAGGATCTGACCGAGCATCCACGGCCCGGCGATCACCAGCACCGCCGCCATCGCCAGGATCTTCGGGATGAAGGCCAGCGACTGCTCCTGGATCTGAGTGACGGCCTGGATCAGCGAGACGACGAGCCCGACGACGAGCCCGACGAGCAGCAGCGGCAGCGCGACCTTCATCGCCAGCGACATCGCCTGCGTCGCGAGGTTCATGACCGTGTCCTGCGTCACCGGAACGACTCCACGAGCGCGCGGGTGACCAGATCCCAGCCGTCGACGAGGACGAACAAGAGGATCTTGAACGGCAGTGAGATGAACGTCGGCGGCAGCATGACCATGCCCATCGACGTCAGCGTCGAGCTGACGACGAGATCGATGACCAGGAACGGCAGGAAGATCAGGAAGCCGATCTGAAACGCGGTCTTCAGCTCGGAGATCACGAACGCCGGGATCAGGACCAGCGTCGGCACGTCCTTGCGCGTCTGCGGCGGCTTCGACTTCGAGAGGTTCAGAAACAGCGCCAGGTCCTTGGTCCGGGTCTGGCGGAACATGAACTCGCGCAGCGGCGCCTGACCGCGTTCGAGCGCCTCGCCCTGGCTGATCTTGCCGCTCGTCAGCGGCGTGATCGCGTTGTCCTTGATGTCGGTGAAGACCGGCGCCATCACGAACAAGGTCAGGAACAGCGCGATCCCGACCAGCACCTGGTTGGGCGGCGCGGTCGGCGTGCCGAGCCCGGTGCGGATGAAGCCGAGCACGACGAGGATCCGCGTAAAGCCGGTGACGCAGAACAGCAGCGCCGGGACGAGCGAGAGCGCGGCGATCAGGACCAGCAGCTGGACGGCGTTGTTGCCGTCGGGCGTCAGCCCCTTGACCTGAGAGAGGACGAGCGTGGCGGTGCTCATCGCAGCGTCCGCTCGCGCATCCGGTCGGCGATCGTGCGGCGGCGGGGCGCGGGAGCGTCGGCGTCCTCGTCCTCATCACCGAGCAGGCCGAGGTCGAAGGCCTCCTGCTCGCTGTAGGTGCGCAGTGCCGAGACGCCGTGCTCGGCGCTGCCGACGAGCACGAACTCGCTGCCGGCGCGGATCAGGTGGAC
>CAZYMM010000134.1:4639-5836 GCA_964648515.1 uncultured Conexibacter sp. | reverse complement strand
GACGGCGGCGCCTGGCGTGCGCGGCCGCTGGCGGCACCCGAGGGCCATGTCGCCTGGGTCGTCTGGCGGACGTGACCGGTCAGGCCACCGGCGGCTGCGCCTCGGGCGTCGGCAGCGTCAGCAGGAACTCGGCGCCGCGGACGGCCCGCACATGCACGAGGTCTCCGCCCATCCGCCGCGCCAGCTCGCGGCCGATCGCCAGCCCGAGCCCGCTGCCCGGCACCGTCACGTGTTGGCCGCGTGCGAACCGCTCGAACAGGATCGCCTCGTCCCGCTCCTCGACCCCGGGCCCCTCGTCGGTCACCCGGACACGGACGGTGCCGGCGTCACGGGTGATCGCGACCCGGACCGGCGTTCCCTGCCCGTGGCGCAGAGCGTTGTCGACCAGCAGCCGCACGATCTGCATCACCGCGCCCGGGTCGGCGAGCGCCCAGACCGGCGGCTCGCCTTCGAGCCCGGGGCCGGTGCCGGGCGGCAGCTCGGCGACGACCGCGCGGGCGACGCCGCAGACCTCGACCGGCTCTGACCGCAGCGGCACCTGGGCGTCGACACGGCTGAGATCGAGCAGCGACTGGGCGAGCGCGGTCAGGCGGCTCGTCTGCGCGACCGCGCTGTCGGCCTCCTCGCGCGCCTCCTCCAGCTCGGGCGGCTGGGCACCGAGGTTCTCGCGGGTCGTCTCCAGCGTCAGCACCAGCGAGGCGAGCGGGGTGCGCAGCTCGTGCGAGGCGGTCGAGACGAACGTCCGCCGCGACTGCTCCTGGGCCTGGAGCCGCTGCTGCATCCGCGCGAACGAGGCGGTCAGATCCCCGATCTCGTCACGCACCGGGTCGTGCGGCACCGGCGCCGACGGCCCCTCGTCGGCGACCGCGTGGACGGTGGTGCGCAGACGCTCGAGCCGTGTCACGAGCCGTGCACCGAGCAGCCAGGCGACGAGGACGACGACGACCAGCCCGACGAGCCCGGCCGTCAGCAGGCCGCGCCGGACGGCGCGCTCGGTCGCCTCGATCGGCGCGAGCGAGCTCGTCAGCGCATAGGCGTAGCGGATTCCGCCCAGCCGGAACGGCACCACGACCTCGACGACACGCAGCCCCTCGTCGGTGCGCAGCGTCTCCTGCGGGCGGTGGGCGGCGAACGCCCGGTCGACCAGCTCGCTCGTGCCGCTGGGCACGTCGCCGGGGCCGAGATGCTTGCCGTAGG
>CAZYMM010000134.1:0-4539 GCA_964648515.1 uncultured Conexibacter sp. | reverse complement strand
AGCGCGCCGACGAGCACGAACGCGATCGTCAGCCGGGACCGCAGCCCGAGCAGCCGGATCATGGCTGCAACCGGTAGCCGAGACCGCGCACCGACAGGATCAGAACCGGCCGGTCGGGCTCCGGCTCGAGCTTCTGGCGCAGGTGGCGAACGTGGACGTCGATCCCGCGCGGGTCGCGGTAGCGATCGTCGCCCCAGATCGCGACGAGCAGCTCCTGGCGGTTGCGCAGCGCGCCCGGGTGGCGCATCAGGTCGGCCAGCAGCTCGAACTCCGAGAAGGTCAGATGGACGCTCTCTCCGCCGCAGCTCACGGTGCGGGCGCGGACGTCGAGCTCGAGCGGGCCGACGCGCAGCGTCTCCGGGCCGGCGGCGGCCAGCACACCGGTCCGCCGCAGCAGCGCCCTGATCCTGCTGCGCAGCTCGGCGACACCGAACGGCTTGGTCACGTAGTCGTCGGCGCCGCTCTCGAGCCCGAGCACCGCGTCGGCCTCGGAGTCGAGCGCGGTCAGCATGATGATCGGAACCGTGATCGCCCGCGCACGCAGCGTCCGGCAGACCTCGTTGCCGTCAGGGCCGGGTCCGAGGCCGACGTCGAGCAGCACGACATCGAAGCGGCTGGTGCTGGCGCGGTCGATCGCCGAGACGCCGTCGGCGACGGCCACGATCTCGTGACCCTCGCGCTCGAAGCGGCGCCGCAGCTGCTCACGCAGCTCGCTGTCGTCATCGACGACCAGCAGACGCAGCGGCCGCTCGCTCACCGAGCACCACCCGCAGCCGGCTGACGAACACCCCGCCGCATCGCCGCTCAGGATAGGTCCCGGCGGGCGATGTCGGTGACTGTCCGCTCGAGCCCGCGCCGGGCGCCGGCAAGCGCCGCGAGCGCGACGACCGCGAGCAGCAGGAACGGCGCCGGATGCGACGCCTTCATCGCCGTCGCGGAGGCTGTCAGCAGCGCGACGCCGAGGTTCCCGGCCAGGAAGACGATCGCCGAGACCGTCCCGCCGACATCAGGGTGGCGGGCCTCGCCGAGCTCGAGCAGCACCGGCAGCGCGGGCAGCAGCACCATCCCGATGACGAGCGCCAGCAGACCGATCGCAAGCGGCGGCAACGGTGCCGCCATCGCCGCGACCGCGATCGAAGCGGCCAGCAGCGCGGCGGTCAGCGCCGCGCGCTGGATCCGGCGGCGCGCGATCAGCGGCGGCAGCACCAGCGAGGTCAGGATGCCGGCCACCGTCATCGCCAGCGTGATCACGTCGATCGTGCCGGTGGCGATGTGGCGCTCCTTGAGCAACGGCTCGAACGCCGTCAGCAGCGTCGCGAAGATGCCGAACCCGCCGAACGCCAGCAGCGCCAGCGCGCGCATCCCGGGGTCGCGCAGCAGGCGGCGGACCACACGCGGCTCGAGCTCGTCGTCGGCCGCGCGGACGCGCAGCGGCTCGCGCAGCGTCCACAGCTGCGCCAGCCCGCAGACGCCGGCGAGCACGGCCTCGACCGCCAGCAGCGTGCCGAGCCCCGAGCCGGTGTGCAGCAGCGGCGGCAGCAGCAGGCCGAGCACGATGCCGATGAAGGTCCCGGCGGTGCCGACCGCGATCCCGGCCGGCCGCCGCGCCTCGTCGAGGTTGGCGCGGGCGGTTATCACGATGCCGCTGAAGAGGATCGGCTGGGCCAGTGAGCCGGCGATCTGCCCGGCCAGGGCAAAGCCGTAGGAGCCGCTCGGCAGGCGAAGCAGACCCGCCAGGATCACGAGCATCGCACCGGCGATCAGCACCGCGCGCGGCCGGCGGTCGATCAGCGCGCCGACCGGCAGCGCCAGCACGAAGTAGAGGACCGGGTAGACGTTGGCGAGCCAGACGACCGCGCTCGACGAGACGCCGTAGCCGTGTGCCGCATCGGTCGTGATCGGCGCGTAGGTCAGCCACAGGACCTGGGTCGCACCGATCGCGGCGGCGTGCGCGACGACCGGCGGCCAGCCGCCCCGTTTCGGATCAGCCGCCGTCACCGCCGGACCGGCCGGTATCGCCGTCGGCCGCACCGGGTGCGTGATCGCTCCCCGCCTCCCAGTCGGCCTCGTCGAGGCTGGTCTCGCGCGGCGCTGCACCCTCGACCGCTCCGGCCGCGCCGGCCCGGGCGTCGCCGGCGCGGATCAGCCGCTCGCGCAGCGTCTCGGCCTCGCCGGGCGCCGGATCCCATTCGGCGGCGTCGGGCAGGTCGTCGAGCGACGCGAGCCCGAACAGCTTCAGGAACAGCGGCGTCGTGCGGTAGAGGACGGCGCCGAACTGTGAGCGCCCGACCTCCTCGATCAGCCCGCGCTCGAGCAGCGTCGTGGTCGCCGAGTCGGCGCTGACACCGCGGATGCGGCCGATCTCCGGCCGCGAGACCGGCTGCAGGTAGGCGACGATCGCAAGCGTCTCGGCCTGGGCCGGCGTCAGCGGCGGCGTCCGCGGCTTGGCCAGCAGGCGGCGGGCGGCCTGTTCGGTGTCCGGCGCCGATGCGAGCGTAAAGCCGCCGGCGAGCTCGCGCAGCTCGATTCCGCGCCGGCCGGGCAGATAGGCCTCGCGCAGCTCGGCCAGCGCGCCGTCGAGCTCGTCAGGCTCGACGCAGCAGGCGGCGGCAAGATCACGACCGGTGACCGGCTCGGCCGACAGAAACAGCAGCGCCTCGACGTTGCGCGCCAGCCCGCTCAGCACCGCCGCCTCGGTGGTCGTGCTCATACCCGCACCTCCTTGCCGGCGGCGGCCGCATAGACCACTGGCCCCGACTCGAACCGTGGCTCGTCGACGGTCGTCGACGAGATCAGGATCTCGCCGAACGGCTCGTCCTGCGACCAGCGCACCTCGCCCTCCTTGTAGAGCTCGAGCAGCGCGAACAGCGTCACGCAGACCGTCACGCGATCGGCACCGGCCACCGCCTCCTCGAAGCTGACCGTGCGCCGGCCGCGGCGCAGCAGCGCGCGCAGGTGGTGCAGGCGCTCGCCGAGCGTGACGCGGACCGCGGTGATGTGGCGGACGTCGACCTTCGGCGGCAGCGCGATCAGCTCGCCGAGCGCACGCGCCAGCCGCTCGGGCCGGTAGACGGCCTCGAGCTCCTCAAGGCCGCTGCTGCGCAGCCGCGACGGCACCGGCGCCGAGCGGAAGCGGACGCCGTCCTGACCGGCGAGCAGGCCGGCGAGGTGGCCGGCGGCGCGCCGGTAGCGCTGCGCGTCGAGCATCCGCTCGAGCAGCTCCTCGAGCGCCTCGCCGGGCTCGATCTCGATCAGCTCGGCCTCGGCCTCGGGCAGCATCAGCCGCGACTTCAGCTCCAGCAGCGCGGCGATCAGCACCAGAAACTCGGTCGCAAGCTCCAGATCGAGCTCACCGCGCGCCCCGAGCACGTCGATGTAGGCGAGCACGACGTCGGCGAGTTCGACCTCCAGCAGGTCGATCTCCTCCCGCAGCACGAGCGTCAGCAGGAGGTCGAACGGGCCTGTGAAGATCTCGAGGTCGAGATCGAGCTCGGCGACGGTGGTCGTCATGCGGGCCGGAAGCTACAGCCCCGTCCCGATGGCTTGCGGCTTCTCAGCCGTTCGGGGTCAGCCTGATCACCGGAATCTCGCGCTCGGTGCGGGCCTGATAGTCCGCGTACGCAGGCCAGATCGCGACGAGCCGCGGCCAGAGCCGCTGCCGGTCGTCCTCGTCGGCACGCCGTGCACGTACCTCGATCCGCTCGCCGCGGACCTCGATCGTCGTCTGCGGTGTCGCGATCAGGTTGTGAAACCAGGCCGGGTTTGCGGACGCGCCGCCGTAGGAGGCGACGATCACGTAGTCCTCGCCGTCACGAAGGTAGAGCAGCGGCGCGACCCGCTCGGTGCCGCTCTTGGCGCCGACGTGGTGCAGCAGCAGCACCGGCGCACCGTCCATCGAGCCGCCGACGCGCCCGCGCGTCAGCCGGTAGACGGCCGTGTTCACCGCCATCGCCAGCCTGACGACCGCGAAGCGGCGTGTGCCGTGCGCCGGCGGCGGCCCGGCCGAGCTGATCCTGCCGGCGATCCCCTTGCTCGGCGCTGTTTCCATCGCCCCAGTGTCGCGCATCGCGCGATGCGCGACAACACGCTGCGCCGTCGTGCCGCGCCGTCAGCCGCCGGCCGGACCGATGCCGAGCGCGGCGCGGACGTCGTGCAGCGTCCCGGCGCAGATCGCGCGGGCCTTCTCGGCGCCGCCTGCGAAGACACGCTCGAGCGCATCCTCGTCGGCGCGGATGTGGCGGTAGCGCTCGCGCACCGGGGCCAGCAGCTGGTTGACCTCGGCACCGACCGCGGTCTTCAGGTCGCCGTAGCCCCGGGCACCGGCCATCCGCTCCTCGATCTCGGCGGGCGTGACGCCGCGGGCAGCGGCAAGGATGTCGATCAAGTTGCTGACACCGGGCTTGCCGGCCGCCCGCACGATCCGCGGCGGCTCGTCGGAGTCGGTGACGGCGCGGCGGAACTTGCGCTCGGTGGTGGCATCGTCATCGAGCACGTAGACCGTGCCCTCGACCGAGCCGCCGGTCGTCGACATCTTGTTCG
>CAZYMM010000133.1:1834-5865 GCA_964648515.1 uncultured Conexibacter sp. | reverse complement strand
TCGCAGATCGCAAGGTCGGGCTTGTGGCCGGCGACGATCCGCAAGAGCCCCTCGCCGTCCTGCGCGACGGCGCAGACCTCGATCCCGTTCTCGCGCAGCAGCGCGACGAGCCCCTCGCGCAGCAGCGCGTGATCCTCGGCGATCACGACTCGCACGGCACCGCCATCACGATCGTCGTCCCGAGCCGTGTGCTGACCACGTCGAACCTTCCATCGAGCGCCGCGACGCGGCTGCGCAGCCCGGACAGGCCGCCACCGGATTCGCTGGCACCACCGGGACCATCGTCGACGATGCGGACGGACAGCTCACCGTCCTCGTGGCGCAGCTCGATCGACGCGCGCGCGCCGGCGGCGTGTTTGGCGACGTTGGTGAGCGCCTCCGAGCAGACGAAGTAGGCGCAGTTCTCGACCGCCGCCGGCAGCCTGCCCGCGATCGTGCCGCGGACCTCGGTCTCAACCGGCGAGCGATCGGCGAGCGCCTCTACGGCAGCGAGCAGCCCGCGGTCGGCGAGGATCGGCGGCGCGATCCCGCGCGCGAGATCGCGCAGCTCGGCGATCGCGGCGCTCGCGTCGGCGCGGGCCTCGCCGATCAGCGCCGCCTCATCGGGGTGCTCGGCCGCGAGCCGGGCCTCGGCGCGGCCGAGCTTCATCGCCAGTGCCACCAGTCGCGCCTGGGCGCCGTCGTGCAGATCGCGCTCGATCCGGCGCAGCTCCGCGGCCTGCGCGTCGACGGCGTCACGGCGCGTGCGCGTCAGCACATCGACCCGCTGCACCAGCGCCTCGCTGTCGCGCCAGGGCGCGGTCGAGAGCAGCCACAGCGTCGCCAGCGGGAACGCCATCCCGACCATCGGCCAGACCGGCCAGAAGAAGCCGCCGCCCGCGAGCGCCCAGATCACGACCAGCATCAGCGCGATCGCGACCGCGAACTCGATCCCGGTCCGCAGCAGAACCTGCAGCATTCCGGCGTCGGAGTCGGCCTGCGAGGCGCGCACCAGCAGCACGTGGACGGCGACCGTGGTCGCGATCGCAAACCATGGCCAGACCGGCCAGAACGAGTGTCCGGCACCGGTCAGAGCCCAGATCAGCGTCAGGCCGACGCCGAGGACGACCGCGATCGCACCGTGAACGGGGATCGCGACCTCCGGCCGGTAGCGGGCGGCCGGGGCCGCAAGCGGCGCCGGGGCCGGCCGGCGGTCGGCGCGCGGGCCGAGCAGCCAGCGAGCCAGCCAAAGCTCGGCGCGCGCCATCGGCCCGGTGAGCAGCACCGTGATCGCCGCGAGCGGGATCGCGACCGCGGTGCCGATCCAGCGGGTCCGCGCCTCGCCGAGCGGCAGCGGGCCCCAGTGCGCGGCCTCACCGTGGATGTAGCCGCCCCAGACCGGCAGCGTCAGCGTCGCAAGCGTCGTGCCCACCAGCGTCAGCGCCACGATCGCCAAGAGCTGGCCGATGACGGAATGCAGCGCCAGCCAGCAGAGGTCGCGCCAGAGCTGCGGGTCGCGGAGCCGCGTCTGCATCAGCACCCAGACGCCGGGCTGCGCCGGTCGCCGGTACTCGCGCCCGATCGGCGCGCCCGCGAGGATCCGCGCGTTCTGACGGTCGAGCTCGGCCGCCCAGCGGAAGACGGTCGCGACGAACACGACGGCCGGGATCGCCACGATCAGGACGGCCAGGGTGGCCGCGACCGTGATCCCGGCCGTCCAGGTCACGAGCGCGACATACGCGGTGACGCCACCGACCGTCAGGTAGGCGAGCTCGCGCCCGAACCGGCGCAGCCGGGCGGTCATGCCACCACCTCGACCGGGCCGGCCGCCCTGACCGCGGGACGCCTGCGCCGCACCTGCCAGCGGTCGCCGAGCAGGCTGACCGCGGCCGGGAGCGCGATCCCGCGCACGATCGTCGCGTCGAGCAGCACCGCGGCCGCGAGCCCGACGCCCATCTGCTTGATCTCGAGCATGCTCATCGTGGCGAACATCGCGAACACGGCGACCATCACCGCCGCCGCGCCGGTCACCGTACCGGCCGTCGCGACGACGCCGGCGGCGGCAGCATCTCGCGCCGAGGCGCCGGCGAGACGATGCTCGCGGATCCGCTCGAGCACGATGATCGTGTAGTCGATCGAGAGGCCGAACAGGATCGTGAACGCGAACAGCGGCAGCCAGCTGACGATCGCGCCGCTGGAGCTGAAGCCGAGCAGCGACTGCGCCCAGGTGTGCTGGAAGACCGCGACGAGGACACCGTAGGCGGCACCGACCGACAGCGCGTTGAGCGCGATCACGACCGCGGCCAGCCGGGCCGAACCGAATGCCGCGAGCAACAGCAGGAACGCAAGCGCCAGCACGAACCCGATCACGACCGGCGTCCGCTCGGCGAGCCGAGCGGCGAAGTCGGCGCTTGACGCCGCCGGGCCGGTGACCAGCACCCGGGCTCCGGGCAGCGCCGCCGGCACGACCTCGCGCGCAGCCGTCCGCAGCTCCCGCGCAGCGCTCGTCGTCCGCGCCGCACCGGCGATCGGCGCCGGGACGAGCACGACCGCGGTCCGGCCGTCCTTCGACACCCGGGTGCTGACGCTGCCGTTGCCGCCGGTCCGCCTCATCACCTCGGTGCCGGCTCGCTCGAGCTCCTGCCTCGCCGCCGGATCGCGCAGGTCGCGGCCGCTCACGACCAGCTCGGCCGGTGCCGGGCCGCCGGGGAAGTCGCGCTCGACCGCCGCCAGCACCGCCTTCTGCGGGACACCGGGCGGCAGGTCGTTGAGCGTCGTGTCGGCGGTGCGCATCCCGAGCGCGGGCAGCGCCAGCAGCACGAGCACGAGCACCGATCCGGCCAGGCCAGCGACCGGCCGGCGCGTGACCGAGGCGGCAAACCGCGCCCAGCGCCCGGCCTGCGGCGCGGGCCGGGCGGCACCCGCACGGCGGGGCCTGATCGCCGCAAGCAGCGTGGCGAGACGGCCCGCATCGAGACGGTCGCCGAGCACGGTCAGCATCGCCGGCAGCACCGTCATCGCGCCTGCCAGCGCGACCGCGACGACCACGATCGCGCCGGTCGCCATCGATGTGAAGACGCCGCTGCCGGTGAACAGCATCCCGGCCAGCGCCATCATCACCGTCACCGCGGCGACGAGCACGGCGCGGCCGACGGTCGCCATCGTCACCGCGATCGCATCGGCCGGCCCGCGGCCGGCGGCACGCTCCTCGCGCTCCCGACGGATGCAGAACAGCGAGTAGTCGATCCCGACCGCCAGCCCGACGAGGATCACGACCGACATCGTCGCGTCGGCGACCGGCACCAGCGGTGAGAGCAGCGCCACGATTCCGGAGGCCGCGGCGACCGCGGTCACGCCGAGGAAGATCGGCACCAGCGCCGCGACCAGCGCGCCGAAGGTCACGAGCAGGATCACGAGCGCGATCGGCAGCGAGAGGAACTCGGTCGTGCGCAGGGCGCTGCCCGAGCTCTCTGCGAGCGCGCGCGACACCGATCCCTCACCGGCCTGACCGATCGTGACCTGCGGTCCGAGCTGCGCACGGACGGCGGCGACCGCGCGCTCGACCGGCACGACCGTCTCTGCCGCCTGATCGGAGTCGCCGGTGAGCGCCGCCGTCAACAGCAGCGCACGGCCGCCGCGGGCGCTCGGCGCCTGTGCCGGCGGCGAGACCGACCGTACCTGCGGCAGCGCCGCGAGCTTGCCGGCGAGCTGCCTGGCAGCCGCGGCGGCCGCCTTGGGGTCTGCGGCCCGGATCAGCAGGCTCTCGGTCGGCGGCGGCGTCAGGCCCGCCGCGTCAACCAGCCGCTGGGCGTGCGCCGATTCACCGAGCATCGAGCCTGCGCTCGACAGCTTCTGCGTACCGGCGGCGCCGCCGAGCAGCGCCAGTGCGGCGACGGCGGCGAGCCAGAGGGCGATGACGGTCTTCGGCCGGGCGGCCGAGGCGGCCGCGACGCGGCGCACGAGCCGCGCGAGCGGATCAAGGGAGGGGTTGGCGAGCATCGATCCAGCATCACCGTCGACGGCGGCCGCGTCACTGGGGCGCGGAGGCGTCT
>CAZYMM010000133.1:0-1734 GCA_964648515.1 uncultured Conexibacter sp. | reverse complement strand
CGGCCTGCTGCTCGTAGGCGAGCATCCCGTAGGCGCCGTCGTCGCAGAGCACGATCGTCACCGGCAGCCGCTCCTGGGCGATCGTCGCCAGCTCACCGCAGGCCATCAGGAAGCCGCCGTCGCCGCATACCGCGACGACCGGTCCGGCCGCCGCGGCGCCGATCGCGGCCGGCAGCGCGTAGCCGAGCGTCCCCCAGCCCATCGGAAACTGGAAGCGGCGCGCCGCCGGCGGCGCCCACGCGCAGCTGAGCCAGTAGCCGGTGATGCACATGTCGCAGACGACGACCCGCTCGCGGTGGCCGCCGAGCGCACGGGCGAAGGCGTCGGTGAAGGCGACCTCGGTCGGGTTCTCGCCGCGCAGCTGGCCGCGGACCCGCCGCCGCAGTCCGGGCACGTCGATCCAGGGCTCGGCCGCTGCCGCGGGCAGCAGCCGCAGCAGCTCGTGGCAGGCGGCCTCGGCGCCGGCCGCCACGACCGCGTCGGGGCGGTAGTTCTTGGCGCCGTCGTCCTCGTCGACGTTGATCACCACAAGCCGCTGCGGCTGGGGCAGCCGCCAGTTCATCGTGTTCGGGCCGTCGAGATCGGTGCCGATCGCCAGCACGACGTCGGCCTGCTCCCAGAGCGCGGCGATCGCCGGCAGGTGCAGCGAGCCCGCGGTCGACAGCGGGCTGCCGGCCAGCAGGCCGCGAGCACCGAAGCTGGTCACGACCGGCGCTCCGAGGCGCGCCGCAAGCCCGCCGACCGCCGCCTCCGCAGCGACGGCTCCGCTGCCGCAGACGATCAGCGGCCGCGACGTCCCCGCCAGTGCGGCGAGTGCGGCGCTGACGTCCGGCCGCGGTGCGACGACATCGGCATCGAACTCGGGGGCCGGCAGGTACTGCGAGCGTACGGCCCAGCTGTCGGCCGGAACCTCGAGCAGGACGGGCCTGGCCGGCGGACGGGCGGCGAGCCAGAGCGCCTCGGAGACCCGCTCCGGATCTTCGGCGCGCAGCGCTGCCTTCGTCAGCGGCGCGAAGGCCGCAAGCTGATCCGGCGATTCGTGCAGGGCACCGCCGGTGATCGACGGCCTGCGCAGGGCGGCGGGGATGTCGGTCGCGACGACGACGACCGGGCTGTGCGACGCCCACGCCTCGCCGGTCGCGGCCAGCGCGTTTGCGGCGCCGGGCCCGGTCGTGACGAGCGCGACGCCGGGCTCGCCGGTCGCACGGGCCCAGCCGTCAGCGGCGTAGACGGCGGCCTGCTCGTGGCGGACACCGATCCGCCGGATCTGTTGCGAGCGGCCGAGCGCCTCCCAGGCGGCCATGTTGTGAATGCCGGGCAGCCCGAACACGACGCGCACTCCGGCGCGTTCGAGTTCGCGCACGAATCGCTCGGCGCCGGTCGTCCCCTCGGTCACGGCTGCATCATCGCGCAGAGCCTGGCGTCGCGCCGCCGGCGCGCGACGGTGCAGCTCACGCGGCTGGGCGGCGCGCAGGCGGGCGGCCAGCGCGGCAAGGTCCTCGTCGTCGGGCGCCAGCGCCAGCGCGCGGTCGGTCGCGGCCAGTGCCTCGGCACCCCGATCGGTGCGCGCCAGTGCGTGTGCGTGACGGGTCCAGGCCGACGCGTTGTGCGGTTCGCGCGCGACCGCCGCCTCGGTCGCCGCGACCTCGCCGCCGACGTCGCCATGCAGCTGGCGCGCGAGCGCGAGGTCGAGCAGCCCCTCGACCGACGATCCGAGCGCGGCCGCCTGCTCGA
>CAZYMM010000132.1:0-5891 GCA_964648515.1 uncultured Conexibacter sp. | reverse complement strand
TCGCGCCGCCGCGTCGCTCGTGGCAGCGGTCACGACCTTCAGGTCGCTCCCTAGCCACTCGCTCGCGCCGCCACGACCTGCTTTGCGCACGCGCCTCAGGTCTGGCTCGGTGAGCTCGCGGTGATGCATCGCCACGAGATGCGCAGCGCACGCGCCTCAGGCGTGCTAATGCAGGCGCTCGACCCGCAACTCGCGCGCCCCGCTCGGCGTCTGAACCGAGACGCTCTGGCCGGGGATCGCTCCGACGATCGCCTGCGCGACCGGCGATTCCGACGACAGCTTGCCGGTCTTGATGTCGGCCTCGGTCGGGCCGACGATCGTGTAGGTCGTCGTGCGCCCGGACGCGACGTCGAGCACGTCGACGGTGGCCCCGAACGTCACGTGCGCAGCGTCGGCGTCGGCCTCGACGACCGTCGCACTGCGCAGCCGCTCGGTCAGGCGTGCGATCTTCGTCTCGAGGTGCGCCTGATCCTCTTTGGCGGCGTGGTACTCGGCGTTCTCCGACAGGTCGCCGTGCTGGCGGGCCGCCAGGATCCGCGCCGCGATCTCACGCCGGCCCGCACCCTCGAGCTGCGCGAGCTCGGCCTTCAGCTGTTCGAGCCCCGCGGCGGTGATCGCTTCAACCATCTGAAGACCGTAGCGCGGCGATCGGCGCCCCGGCCGGCTGGTAGAGCGTCGTGCGCTCAGCCGCGGGGCGGCCCGCGGCGTGTGCGGCGGCGACCAGCTCGGCGGGCGTCAGGCGGACGCCGTGCTCGCCGCCGGCCATCCGCGTGATCGACTCCTCCATCAGCGTGCCGCCGAGATCGTTGACGCCCCACGACAGCGCCTCGGTCGCCCCCTCGAGCCCCATCTTGACCCAGGACGCCTGCAGGTTCGTGATCGCCTCACCGAGTGCGAGCCGGAAGATCGCCGTGTGGCGCAGGTTCTCCTGCGGCGTGATCGGCTCGATCCCGTCGCGGCGGCCGAGCCGTGTCATGTAGGGGACGAAGCTCAGCGGCACGAACTCGGTGAACCCTCCGGTCCGCTGCGCCAGCTCGCGCACGACGACCATGTGCCGGGCGAGGTGTTCGGGCCGCTCGATGTGACCGAACATGATCGTCGCGGTCGAGCGCAGCCCGCTGCGGTGCGAGGCCTCGATCACCTGCACCCAGCGCTCGGCGGTCAGCTTGTTGACCGAGATCCGTGCGCGCACGGCGTCGTGCAGGATCTCGGCCGCCGTGCCCGGCGTCGAGTCCAGGCCCGCGTCCCTGAGCCGGACGAAGACCTCGTCGTCGGACAGCCCCGAGGCCTGCGCCATGTGCGCGATCTCCATCGGCGAGTAGGCGTGCAGGTGAAGCTCGCGGCCCGCCTCACGCGAGGCGTCCTTGGCGACGCGCAGCCAGCGCTCATAGTCGCTGAGATCCCAGTCGGGATGGATGCCCGACTGGATGCAGAGCTCGCTGGCCCCGAAATCGACCGCCTCGGCGATCCGCGCGCGAAAGTCGTCCTCGCTCAGCGTGTAGGCCTGCAACGAACGGCGCGTCTGGCCGAAGCCGCAGAACGCACAGCCGACCGTGCAGATGTTGGAGACGTTGATGTTGCGGTTGACGACGTAGGTGACGGTGTCGCCGGCCAGCCGCGCGCGCAGTTCGTCGGCGGCCGCACGGACCGCGGCGGCGACCTCCGCCCGGCCGTCGGCGAACAGCCGAGCGAGCTCCTGCTCGGACGGCGGATCGCCGGCCGCTGCTCGTTCGATCACCGCGCCGAGCCCGTCGGCGGCCGGCACCGCTGCGACAGCGGGCACGAAGGTCGGATGGTGCTCGCGCGCGACCGCGAGCACGCGTGGGTCCTGCCAGACGGGCGTCAGGAAGCGGCGGTAGGCGCAGAGCCGCTCGCGCACCGCAATCCCGTCCGGCGCAAGACGGTCGGCGACCTGTCGCGGCGACGGGAACGGAAGCTCCGGCGAGATGTGATCGCCGTTCGAGGACAGGCCGCCGAGATCGGTCGCGCCGGCGGCGACCAGCTCGGGCCAGTGCTCGCAGAGGTTCGGCGGCACCTGGATTCCGACCTCGTCGGGAAGCAGCTCGCGGGCGAGGGCGACGAGCTCGCGCAGCTCGCCGAGCGTCAGCGGATCGGCCCAGGCCGGCAGCCCGCCTGGCGGTCCGGTCTCCGGCTCGCGCAGGCCGGTGCGCCAGAACCGCTCGGCGGCGTCGGTCGCGATCTGCGCCGGCTCCTGCCCGTAGTAGCGGCGGTGCGGGACGACGTTCTGGATGATCACCTCCTGGAGATGACCGTGACGCTCGCCCAGCGCGGCGAGCGCGGTCAGCGCCGCGGTGCGGTCGGCGGCGCTCTCGCCGATTCCGACCAGGATCCCGCTGGTGAACGGGATCGCCAGCTCGCCGGCCGCCGCGATCGTCGCGAGCCGCAGCTGCGGGTCCTTGGTCGGCGAGCCCTGGTGGACGACGAGGTCGGCGCGCAGCGACTCCAGCATCAGACCCTGCGAGGCGGTCACCGGCCGCAGCCGCTCGAGCTCGCCGGCCGTCAGTGCGCCGAGATTGGTGTGCGGCAGGATGCCGCGCTCGAGCGCCCGCTCACAGCACCAGATCACGTAGGCGACGAAGTCCGCAAAGCCGAGCGCTGCCAGCCGCTCACGGACCCCCGGATGATGGTCGGGCTCGTCACCGGTCAGCACGAGCAGCTCCCTGACCCCGCGGGCGGCAGCGCCGTCAAGCAGGCTCACGACCTCCTCGGGCTGCTGCAGATGCGGCTGGTGGGTTTGGAACGTGCAGTACTTGCAGTGCGAGACGCAGGTCCGCGACAGCGACAGCGTGATGTTGCGCGAGTACGTGACCGTGCGGCGGGCCATCGGCGCCAATCCTAGGTGGTGCCGGGCAGCGCAGCGGCCGGCAGCTCAGAGCTACTGGCGATGAAGTTCACGGAAGGCTTGCCGCGCCGACTCCGGCCGGCCCCAGCCGTGCTCGATCGGAGCGCGGCCGCTGCGCAGCTCGCGGACCACGAGCTCGCCGGCGATCCCGGCCTCGTCGAGCATCCGCAGCGCGCCGATCACCGCGTCGACTGCCGCCCCGGTGCCGAACCGGTGGGCGACCGCGATGCGCCAATGCCAGTCGTGCTCGGAGTACGGTCGGGCGCCGCAGGTCGTCAGCAGCAGGCAGGCCTCGACGTAGCGGCGCTCGTCGGCGATCCGCAAGTCGATGATCAGCTGCGACCAGTCCTCCGGCAGGTCGGCGACGACGGCCGCGAACACGGTCTCCAGCTTGGACTCCATCGGGGCGATCGTACCTGCAGCGGCAGCCGGGCTCACACCAGCCCGACGACATCGGCGATCAGAAAGACGTTCAGCGCGATGATCAGAGCCGCGACGATCGTCGCCACGACGGTCGTGTGGAGCCGGTTGACGAGCGCTCCCATCACGCTGCGGCGTGCCGTCAGCATCACCAGCGGCACGAGCGCGAACGGGATCCCGAACGACAGCACGACCTGGCTGATCACCAGTGCGCGCGTCGGTTCGACGCCGGCGCCGAGCACGATCAGCGCCGGTGCCATCGTGATCGTGCGCCGCAGCAGCATCCCGATCCGCCGGCCGATGAAGCCCTGCATCACGACCTGCCCGGCGTGCGTGCCGACCGACGAGGAGGCCAGACCGGATGCCAGCAGCGCCAGCGCGAACGCGATCGCGGCCTCCGACCCGACCAGTCGGTGGAACCCGGCGTAGGCCTGCTCGATCGTCTCGACCCCGTACCCGCCGGCGTGGAACAGCGACGCCGCGATCACCAGCATCGCCACGTTGACGATCCCGGCGAGCCCCATCGCCAGCAGCACGTCGACGACCGTGTAGCGCATCAGCGCGCGGCGCTCAGCGCCGTCGCGGGTGCGGACGCGCGACCGCGTCAGCGACGAGTGCAGGTAGATCACGTGCGGCATCACGGTCGCGCCGAGGATGCCGGTCGCCAGCAGCACCGAGCTGGTGCCGTCGAACGCCGGCACCAGCCCGCGGATCGCCGCACCGCCGTCGAAGCCGATCTTGAGCGTGTCGTAGAGGAAGCCGAGCATGATCACGGCCAGGAAGGCCATGATCGTCAGCTCGTAGCGGCGGTGACCGCGGTTGTGCAGCGCGAGCACGCCGAACGTCACGACCGCGGTGATCAGGCCGGCGGGCAGCAGCGGCACGCCGAACAGCAGGTTGAGCGCGATCGCGGCACCGACGAACTCGGCCAGATCGGTCGCCATCGCCACGAGCTCGGCCTGGATCCAGAGGCCGAAGTTGACCGGCTGCGGGAAGTGTTCGCGGCAGAGCTCGGGCAGGCTGCGCCCGGTCGCGATCCCGACCTTGGCCGACAGCAGCTGCACGAGCATCGCCATCAGGTTGGCGGCGACCAGCACCCACAGCAGCAGGTAGCCGTACTTCGATCCGCCGGCGATGTTGGTCGCGAAGTTGCCCGGGTCGAGGTAGGCGATCGAGGCCACGAAGGCGGGCCCCAGCAGCGCCAGCCGGCCGCGCCAGCCGCGCGCGCGCAGCTCGCCGTAGGCCAGCGACGGAAGATGCTCGGAGCCGTGGGACTCAGCGGCCACGGGGGCCCCTCCGCGGCGTGTCGCCGGCGACGTCAGCGACATCGACGTCGACCCGCATCGCGCCCGCCAGCCGGCCGCCGATCACGCGCGGCTCGCGCTCGTGCTCGAAGCGGACCAGCAGCGGCCCCTCGAACGGCTGGCGCTCGAGCACGGTCAGCCGGTCGCCGAGCCCGATCCCCTGCTGCTCGAGATAGCGCAGCATCTCCGGATCGCTGTCGGAGACGCGGACGAACCGGCCGGACTGGCCGTCTCCGAGCTGCTCGAGCCGGACCGTGTCCGGCTCTGAGATCCGCAGGTCGGCGGACGGGATCGGGTCGCCGTGCGGATCGACGGACGGGTGGCCGAGCTTGGCGGCGATCAGCTCCTCGAGCTCCTCGGAGAGCACGTGCTCGAGCACCTCGGCCTCGGCGTGGACGCGATCCCACGGGACGCCGAGCTCCTGCGCGAGATAGCGCTCGAGCAGCCGGTGGTGGCGCAGCACCTCGAGCGCGACACGGACGCCGCGCGCGGTCAGCAGCACGCCGCGGTACGGCTCGTGGCTGACCAGACCCTGTTCGGCGAGCCGCTTGAGCATCGCCGAGGCCGACGCCGGCGTCACCTCCAGCCGCTCGGCGAGCGCCGTAGTCGTAACCGCCTCGCCACCGCCGCGCTGCTCCAGCGAGTAGATCGCCTTCGCATAGTCCTCCATCGCGTGCGAGACCGGTGGCTCCACGAAACCAGAGTTTAGCCTCGTCTAACTTTCATGCGTCCTAGCCTGACCGACGATGGACCAGGCGACCTACGAGACGGTCACGGGCACGGGCTGCGGCCTGCTCCCTGCGGCGCAGGACGGCAAGCTGCTGATCACCGGGTCGCAGGCCGCCGGCCTGCTCGACGGCCAGCTCTCCAACGACATCGCCGGGCTGGCCGAGGGTGAGGGTTGCGAGGCTGCGCTGCTGACGCCCAAGGGCCGGATCATGGCTCCCGTCCGGGTCCTGCGCCGTCCCGACGGCCTGCTGCTCTTGACCGAGCGCGAGACGCTTCAGCCGCTCTGGGAGCGACTGCGCACGGGCGGCCTCGGCTGGGATGCGGTGATCCACAAGCGGACGCTCGAGCTCGAGCGGATCGAACTGCTCGGGCCTGGCTCCGACGCGGTCGCCATCGCGGCCGGGTTCACGGTTCCCGACGACCGCGCCGAGCACGCCTGCACGACCGATGCCGTACGCAGCTACCGCGGGCTCGAGCTGCTGGTGGAGGCCGCCGCAGCCGCCGGTGCGCGCGAACGCCTGCTCGGCGCCGGCGCGGTTCCCGCCGGCCCGGCGCTGGCCGAGATCGTCCGCGTC
>CAZYMM010000131.1:0-5954 GCA_964648515.1 uncultured Conexibacter sp. | reverse complement strand
CTCACGCCATGCCGAAGATGAAGACCCACTCGGGCGCCAAGAAGCGCTTCAAGCTGACTGCCAAGGGCAAGGTCAAGGCCCGCCACGGCAACACCAGCCACATCCTTGAGAAGAAGTCGCCGAAGCGCAAGCGTCGCCTGAGCAATGACTTCGTGCTCTCGGACCATGATGCGCCGCGGGTCAAGGTCCTGCTGGGAGCGAAGAAGAAATGACCCGGGTCAAGCGCGGCGTCGCCGCACGCAAGAAGCGCAAGAAGACGCTGGAGCTGACCAAGGGCTTCCGCGGCGAGGCGAACTCGAACTACAAGCGCGCGAAGGAGGCCCTGACCAAGGCCGACTCCTACGCCTACCGCGATCGCCGCAACCGCAAGCGTGACTTCCGGCGTCTCTGGATCACGCGGATCAACGCCGCCGCCCGCCTCAATGGCATGACCTACGGGCAGTTCATGCACGGCCTCAAGGAGGCAGGCATCGAGCTCGACCGCAAGGTGCTCGCCGACATCGCGGTGCGCGACCCCGAGGGTTTCCGACGTCTGGCGCAGGCCGCCCAGGAGGCATCAAAGGCCGCTGCCTGAGCACAACGGCCAGAGAGCTTCCAAAGGGCGCCCTGACCAGGGCGCCCTTTGTTCGTTCTGAGCCGGTGATCCCCCACCTCACAACGATGATCGAATCGATCCAAAACCCTCAGCTCAGAGAGCTGCGCCGGATCCAGGCCCGCAAGGTGCCGGGCCTGTTCGCCTGCGAGGGCGAGGATCTGATCGCTGCTGCCGGCGAGCAGGACCGGCAGGCGGTGAAGCTTCTGCGCGCTGGGATCGAGGTCCAGCAGCGGACGCTCGAGCACGTCAGCGAGCTCGGCTCCGGCAGCCGCGTGATCGGTGTCTTCGAGGAGCGCTGGACAGCCCCGACGGGCCCGCTCTGCGTTGCACTCTGGGGCGTCAGGGACCCCGGCAACGTCGGCACCGTGCTGCGCTCGGCGCACGCGTTCGGCGCGAGCTCGGTGGTGATCGGCCCCGGCACCGCCGATCCGTACTCGGGCAAGGCGACCCGCGCCTCGATGGGCGCGATCTTCCGCATGCCGGTGGCACGGGCCGCCGACCTCAGCGAGCTGCCCGGGACGACGATCGCATTAGACGCCCGCGGCCACACACCGCTGACGGCGCCGTGGCCGCAGGGGCCGGTCAGCATCATCGTCGGCGCCGAGCGCGACGGGCTGCCGGACGGCCTGCTGGCCGCCGCCGGCCAGGTGCGGCGGATTGAGATCCGCGGCGATTCGCTCAACGCGGCGATGGCGGCGACGGTCGCGCTCTACGAACGTTCTAGGGTGCAGAGCGCCTGATGCTCGAACGGATCGACACGCTGGAAGCCGATGGATACGCCGCGATCGCCGCGGCCGGCACCGCTGAGGAGCTCGAGCAGGTGCGGGTCGGCCTGCTCGGGCGCAAGGCCGAGCTGCCGAACCTGCTCCGCTCCGTCGCCGGGCTGCCGCCCGAGCAGCGCGGCGCGGTCGGTAAGCGTGCAAACCAGGCTCGCCACGGGCTGGAGGCGGGCCTGGAGGCGGCCCGCACGAGGCTCGAGGCAGCCGCGCTGGATGAGCGCCTGGCCCGCGACCGCGTCGATGTCACGCTGCCCGGCACGCCGCCATCGCCGGTCGGTCGCAGGCACCTGATCACACAGACCTGGCGCGAGATCGAGGACGTCTTCCTCGGGCTCGGCTTCACGGTGATGGAGGGGCCGGAGGTCGAGCTCGTCGAGCTCAACTTCGACGCGCTCAACCACGACGCCACGCACCCCGCCCGGGATCGCTCGGACACCTTCTACGTCTCAGGCGACGTCGTCCTGCGCACGCACACATCGCCGATGCAGATCCGGGCGATGCGTGAGCATCCTCCGCCGCTCTACGTGGTGATCCCCGGCCGCGTCTACCGCCGCGACTCGGACGCCACGCACACGCCGCAGTTCCACCAGGTCGAGGGACTTGCCGTCGACAGCGACATCACGCTCGCCGACCTCAAGGGCACGCTGCTCTCGTTCTCGCGGGCGATCTTCGGTGACGAGCGGCAGGTGCGGCTGCGTGGCCACTTCTTCCCGTTCACCGAGCCGTCGGTCGAGGTCGACGTCTCGTGCTTTGCCTGCAAGGACGGCTGGGTCGGCGGCGAGCGCTGCCGGCTCTGCAAGGGTGAGGGTTGGATCGAGGTCCTCGGCGCCGGTGAGGTCGACCCGAACGTCTTCGCGGCCGTCGGCGACGATCGCTACCACCCCTCGCGGGTTCAGGGCTTCGCCTGGGGCATGGGGATCGAGCGGATCGCGTTCCTCAAACACGGCGTCACCGACCTGCGGCTCTTCTACGAGAACGACGTGCGCCTGTTGGAGCAGTTCGGATGAGGGCGCCGCTGAGCTGGATCTGCGAGTACTGCGATCCGGGCCTCTCGCTCACCGAGCTCGAGCGCGCGTTCACGGTGTCGGGGACGAAGGTCGAGGCGATCACGGAGCACGGCGTCCGCACGCCCGGGCACGTCGTGATCGGGCGGGTCCTGACCTGCGAGCAGCACCCCGACGCCGACCGGCTGCGCGTGACAACCGTAGACACCGGCGGCGATCAGCCGGCCACGATCGTCTGCGGCGCTCCGAACGTCGCCGCCGGCCAGACCGTCGTCGTCGCCACGCCGGGCACCGTGATGCCGAACGGCATCAAGATCGGGCGCGCGAAGCTTCGCGGCATCGTCAGCGAGGGGATGATCTGCTCGGAGGCCGAGCTCGGGATCAGCACCGAGGCCGACGGCATCCTCGCCCTCGGCGACGAGACGCTCGTGCCGGGTACCCCGGCGCTCGATCTGCTGCCGATCGCCGACACCGTGATCGAGTTCGAGATCACGCCGAACCGGCCTGACTGCCTCGGCGTCTACGGCCTCGCGCGCGAGCTGCACGCCGCGACCGGCGCACCGCTGGCGCCACCACCATGGGAGGACACAACCGCTGAGCGCGATGTTGCCGCAGGCAACTCGCAAGGACATGGGATCTCGATAGAGGTCGCATGTCCCGAGCTCTGCCCCCGCTTCACAGCACGGATCTTCGAGCACGTCACGGTTGCGCCGTCGCCGCTCTGGCTGCGCGCCCGCCTGACCGCAGCCGGCATGCGGCCGATCAACAACGTCGTCGACATCACCAACTACGTGATGCTCGCCTGCGGTCACCCGTGCCACGCCTTCGACCTCGACCGCGTCGCCGGCGGGCGGCTCGTGGTCCGTCGGGCCGGCGACGGGGAGCAGGTGCAGACGCTCGACGGCCAGACCCGCACGCTCGACGTCGAGATGGTTGTGATCGACGACGCCGACGGCCCGACCTCGATCGCCGGGGTGATGGGCGGCGCACGCTCGGAGGTCTCGCCGGCGACGACGCGCGTCCTGTTCGAGGCCGCGAGCTGGGTCGGTCCCAACATCCATCGCACCGCCTCGCAGCTGGCGCTGTGGTCGGAGGCCTCGACCCGCTTCGCCAAGGGCCTTGCGCCCGAGCAGGCACTCGAGGCCCAGGAGCTCGGCACGCGGCTGATGCTGGAGCTGACCGGCGCCCGGCTCTGCGGTGAGACGATCGACGCCGGGCCGTTCGCCGGCAGCGAGCGGCCCGACCCCGTGATCCATCTGGCCGCCACGGCGGCCGAGCGGCTGCTCGGGCTGGCGATCGACCCAGCCGAGCAGCGCGCCCGGCTGACGGCCCTCGGCTTCACGGTCCGGGATTCCGGCGGCGGCGACGGCGCTGGGATCGACGTCACGGTGCCGTCGTTCCGCCGCAGCGACGTGACGCGGCCCGCCGACCTGATCGAGGAGATCGGCCGCTTCCATCTCGACGAGCTGCCGGCGACGCTGCCTCGGCGCCGCGGCGCTGCGGGCCGTCTGTCACCGGTTCAGCAGGCGCGGCGCCGCGCGCTCGACGCGCTGATCGACCGTGGCGCGCACGAGATCGTCGGCTGGTCGTTCACCAGCCCCGAGGTCGCTGACCGGCTGCGACTTGCGCCGGACTCGCCGGGACGGCGGTTCGTCGAGCTCGAGAACCCGATGGCCGCCGAGCACTGCGTGCTGCGCACCTCGCTGCTCGGCTCGCTGCTCGAGGCCGCCGCCCGCAACCTGGCTCGCGGCAGCAGCGACCTGACGCTGGTTGAGCAGGGCGCGGTCTATTTCGCGCGTCCCGGCGAGCTGCTGCCGGCCGAGCACCGGGCGCTCGGCCTGCTGCAGTCGGGTCGCATCCGGCCCGCCGGCTGGGGTGAGGGGTCAGAGCCGCCGCGCGCCGGCTTCTTCACCGCCAAGGCGCTGCTCGAGGCGGTGCTCGGCGTGCTGCGCGTCGATTGGCAGGCCGAGCCGATCGAGGAGCCGTTCCTGCATCCGGGGCGCGCCGCCCGGGTTCTCGCCGGCACCCAGGTGCTCGGCTGGCTCGGGGAGATCCATCCGCTCGTCACCGCCGAGTGGGAGCTCGACGGGCCGGTCGCGGCGTTCGAGCTCGATCTCGATCGCGTCTGCGAGCTGGCCGCCCGCGTCCCCGCCTACGAGCATGTACCGAGCCATCCGCCGGTGCGCGAAGATCTCGCCGTCGTCGTACCGGACGAGGTCGCGGCCGGGCAGATCCGCCAGGCGATCATCGTCGCCGGCGGCGACCTGCTCACGCGGGCCGAGCTGTTCGACGTCTACCAGGGGCCGCAGGTCGGCGCCGGACGGCGGTCGCTGGCGTTCGCACTGCGCTTCCAGGCGCCCGACCGCACGCTGACCGCCGACGAGCTCGCGCCGCTGCGCGAGCGGATCATGCAAGCCGTACGGGAGGCCGGCGGTGAGCTCCGCAGCTGATCACGCCGCCGGCTCGGACCGGCCCTCGGTGCTGGTCGCCGGTGCGTCGGGCTTCGCCGGTGCGATCGCCGCGCGGCTGATCGAGCACCACCCGCGCTTCCGGCTTGCCGCGATCACGGCCCGCGCGGATGCGGGCCGGCGGCTCAGCGAGCTGTACCCGCACCACCGTGTCGATCGCGTGCTCGAAGAGCTCGACATCGCGGGCGTCCACGGCGAGGTCGACGCGGCGATCGTCGGCTACCCGCACGCGGCCTCGGCGCCGGTCGTCGCCGCGCTGCGCGAGCGCGGCGTCCGGGTCGTCGACCTCTCCGCCGACTTCCGCTTCGCCGATGTCGCGCTCTACGAGCAGTACTACGGACCGCATCCGCATCCCGAGCTGCTCGCCGAGGCCGTCTACGGGCTGCCGGAGCTCCACCGCGAGCAGATCGCCGGCGCCGGGCTCGTCGCCGGCCCCGGCTGCTACCCGACGGCGGCGATCCTGGCGCTGGCGCCGCTGGCCCGCGCCGGCCTGCTCGCCGACGTCGTGATCGACGCCAAGAGCGGCGTCTCCGGCGCCGGCCGCGCCGCGACCCAGACGACCCATTTCGTCTCGGTCGCCGAGAACATGAAGGCCTACAAGGTCGGCAGCCACCGTCACGCGCCGGAGATCGACGAGCAGCTCTCGCTGCTTGCGGGCAGCGAGCTGCGCACGACGTTCACGCCGCACCTCGTGCCGCTCGACCAGGGCGAGCTCGCCTCCTGCTACGTGCGCACGAGCGGGCCGTGCGATCCGGCCGCGCTCTACGAGCAGGCCTACCGCGACGAGCCGTTCGTCGATCTCGTCGGCGTGCCGCCCGGGGTGCGCGACGTCCGCGAGACCAATCGCTGCGCCGTCCACGTCAGCGCAGACCAGCGCAGCGGCCGCGTGATCGTCTTCGCGGCGATCGACAATCTCTGGAAGGGCACGGCCTCGCAGGCCGTGCAGTCGCTGAACCTGATGTTCGGCTTCGACGAGACCGAGGGACTCGGGGGCACGGCATGACCCCAGCTCCCAATGAGCCCACGGAGTGTCGATCGTGAGCGACTTCTTCTCATCTCGCTGGGTGTCGGTACCTGATTCGCTGACCGACCGCGGCGGCGACGAGCT
>CAZYMM010000130.1:0-5975 GCA_964648515.1 uncultured Conexibacter sp. | reverse complement strand
CCGCCGTTGCCGCGACGATCACCGACGCCCGCCGCCATGTCGTCGGCGAAGCGCTTGCGGAGGGCCGCGTGCCGAGCTCGGTCGGCGGGCTGCGCGCCGGCACCGTCCGCCCGCGTGCCGCCTCCGGCGAGCTGGCGATGCGCCTGATCGGCTACCAGTACGTGCCGGGCCTGTCGGTCAGCGGCAGCTACACGACAGGGCGCGGCGGAACCGTGACGGTCCGCGGACGTGCGATCTCGGGCCGCCTACGGGTCAGCGCCAAGGGCGTCCTGGCGGGCCGGATCAACGGCCGCACGGTCAAGGCCGCACGCGCCGCGTGGGCGCTGCCGCAGCGGCTGCCGTCAGGGCCGCTGTCGCCGTTCAGCTGAGACCGCGGCGGGCCTGTCGCGATTCGTCGAGCAGCATCGCCGCGCTGCGGGCGTCGACCGGCGGCGCGAACAGCCGGCCCTGCCCGAAACGCGCGCCCATCCCGCGCAGCAGCTGAGCCTGCGCGTCGTGCTCGATCCCCTCGGCGACGATCGCCATCCGCAGGCGGTCGGCGAGCCCGACGACGCCCTCGACGAGCTGCGCCCGCTCCGGGTCGATGTGGAGCTGATCGACGAACGAGCGGTCGATCTTGATCTGATCGATCGGGAACTCCTGCAGGTAGGAGAGCACCGAGTGGCCGACGCCGAAGTCGTCGACGGCGAGCCGGACGCCGAGCGCCTTGAGCGCATGCATCTGCCGTAGCGCGTTGACGCGATCCTCGACCAGCAGGCTCTCGGTCAGCTCGAGCACCAGCTTGTCGGGAGCCAGCCCGGTCTCGGCCAGCACCGATGCGACCGTCGCCGGGAAGTCCGGGACATCGAGCTGCTTGATCGAGACGTTGACGCTGACGTAGAAACCAGACCCGCCATCCCCGGACCGGCCGAGCTCGAGCGCCTGCGCACACGCACTGCGCAGCACCCATTCACCGAGCGCGATGATCGCGCCGTTCTGCTCGGCCAGCGCGATGAACTGGTCGGGGCCGAGGCGCCCGCGGACCGGATGGTCCCAGCGCACGAGCGCCTCGAGCCCAGCGACCGCCCCGCCATCGAGCTCGACGATCGGCTGGTACTCGAGCACCAGCTCGCCGCCGGCGATCGCCCGCGGCAGCTCGCCGCCGAGCTCGAGCCGGTCGAGCGCGCGCTGGTGCAGCGCGTCCTCGAACAGCCGGATCCGGCCGTTGCCCTGATCCTTGGCCGCGTACATCGCCAGATCGACGTTGCGCATCACCTCGGTCATCGTGCTGGCGCCGGAGTCGATGATCATGCCGACCGAGGCGGTGACCGACAGCCGCCGGCCGTCGGTGATGAACTCCGGCCGCAGCACGTCGACGAGCCGCTCGGCGACGGCGACCGCCGCCCGCTCGTCATCGACGGCCCGGAGCAGGACCGCGAACTCATCGCCGCCGGGACGCGAGGCCAGGTCGCCGGGCCGCAGCACCGACGCGACACGGCCACCGACCGCGCGCAGCAGATCGTCGCCGGCGAGATGGCCGAGGCTGTCGTTGATCGTCTTGAAATCGTCGATGTCGAGGTAGAGCAGCGCGACGCTGTGATCGCCGGCAGCGGCCTCCTGCAGCGCCAGCTCGACCCGCTCCTCGAGTAGCGCGCGGTTGGCCAGACCGGTCAGAGCGTCGTGGTAGGCCTGGTGGCGGAGCCGGTCCTCGAGCCGCTTGCGCTCGCTGACGTCGCGCAGGCTGAGCAGCAGGCCGCCGACTGCCGGGTCGTCGCTGCGATCCTCGGCAACCGCCTCGACCCAGATCCAGATGCCGTTGCGGTGCCGGAAGCGCGCGCTGATCAGCTCGGTGCTGCGCTCCTGCACGCAGCGCTCGAGCTGGGCGCGAGCGCCGGCGATGTCGTCGGGGTGCACGAGATCCCACAGCTCGCGCCCGATCGTCGCCTCGGGATCGAGGCCGAGCATCCGCTGCAGCGAGGCGGGCACCCACAGCACACGCTGGTCGTCGACGTCCACGACGGTGACGACGTCGCCGGCGTGCTCGACCAGCGCGCGGATCCGCTCCTCGCTGCGGCGTTCGATGTCGCGCACGCGCTCGGCGAGCAGCGCCCGCCGGCGGATCCGTCCGAGCGAGGCGGCGAGCAGCAGCATCATCAGCGCGCCGCCGACGGTGCCGCCGACGATCGCGGTGCGGGCACGGGCGTCGGCGCGATCGGCCCTGCGGCCGAGGCGGTCCGACAGGACCTCGACATCCCTGCCCAGGGTCGCGAACACACGATCCATGCCGCGCATGTAGCGGCGTGTCTTCGGCTCCCCGCCGCCTTCTCTGCGCACCTTCTCCTGCACGGCGGCCATCGACCGCAGCGACTCGCGGAACAGCGCGTCGACGTCGGCCTTGACCTGCAACGCCTGCGCACTCGGATCGCGCTTGATCAGCAGCGCCGACATCCTTCCCATGTCGGCGAGGATCCGTCCGCCACGGGCCTCGTTGGCGGAGATCGCCTCCAGCGGTGTCAACTCGTTGACGAGCGCCGCGATCTGCGCGTCCTTGGCCATCGTGACGAAGTCCTGGCTCCGTGACTTGAGCTCGGCTACTTCGACCTGCATCTGCCGCGCACGAACCGCATCCTGGCGTGCGGTGTCCGCGAAGAGGACCATCAGCCCCATCACGACGATGACGGCCAGCGTCAGACCCACGAGCCCCCAGGCCCGCACGCCATGCGGGATGCCGCGCGCGATCGTGGTCCTCACACCCATCTCCCCACCCTGATCGGCCGACCGATCGGGTAGTTGACCCTGCACAGGGCCTGGTTCGCAAATCTAGATGATCGCTTGCGGACTGTCGAACGGTTGCTGCTTCCGACCGATCGTCTAGAGCACCGGCAGATAGCGGTCGCGCTCCCAGGCGGTGACGTGCACGCGGTACTGCTCCCACTCGCGACGCTTGAGCGCGACGAAGCGGTCGAGCATGTGCTCGCCGAGCGTGCGCAGCATCAGCTCCGACCCAGCGGTCAGCTCGATCGCGCTGCCGAGCGAGGCCGGCAGCGCCTCGATGCCGAGCCGGCGGCGCTCCTCGGCACCGAGGTGGTAGAGGTTCTGCTCGAGCGGCTCTGGCAGCTCATATCCCTGCTCGATCCCCTCGAGCCCGGCCTGCAGCATCGCCGCGAACGCCAGGTAGGGGTTGCAGGCCGGGTCCGGGCAGCGCAGCTCGACGCTGAGCGGGCCGGCCTCGTCCTGGCGGGCGGCGACCCGCAGCAGCGCGCTGCGGTTGCGCCGGCTCCAGGCAACGTGGACCGGTGCCTCGAAGCCGGGCACGAGCCGCTTGTAGGAGTTGACCCACTGGGCGAGCACGGCGCTGAGTTCGCGCGCGTGACGAAGCTGGCCGGCGACGAACGCGCGCCCGGTGTCCGAGAGGCGTGCCGGATCACCGCCGTCGGCAAGCGCGTTGACACCGTCCTTGAACAGGGTCAGATGGGTGTGCATGCCCGAGCCGTTGTGATCGCCGAGCGGCCGCGGCATGAACGTCGCGTGCCAGCCGCGCTCGAGCGCGGTCTCCTTGACCGTGATCCGGGCGGTCATGCAGTCGTCGGCGGCACGGAGCGCCGGCGCCGGCCGCATGTCGATCTCGTGCTGGGAGGGCCCGCTCTCGTGGTGTGATGCCGCGACACGCGCGCCGAGCCCCTCCAGCGCCAGCACGGTGCCGCGCCGGACGTCGGATCCGGCGTCGAGCGTCGTCAGGTCGAAGTAGCCGCCCTCGTCGAGCACGGTCGTGCCGGCGCGATCGGCGAACAGGTAGTACTCGAGCTCCGGCGCGACCAGCAGCTCGTCGAACCCCAGCTCGGTCATGCGGCCGAGCGCGCGGCGCAGGATCTGACGCGGATCGCCCTCGTAGGGGACGCCGTCAGGCGTGTGGATGTCGCAGACGACCCTCGCCACCCCCTGGTCGCTCGGGCGCCAGGGCAGCGGTGCGAACGTCGACGGATCAGGGATCGCGACCATGTCCGACTCCTCGACAGCGTTGAAGCCGGTGATCGACGAACCGTCGAACGGGACGCCCTGCTCGAACGCCCGCTCGAGCTCCTCAGAGCCGATCGAGAACGACTTCAGCTGGCCGACGATGTCGGTGAACCAGAGTCGCGTGAAACGCAGATCCTGGTCCTCGACCTGGCGGAGGATGCTGGCGACGCCCGGCGCGGTACCGCTCATGGCCCCATTCTGCCGTGCCGGGAGCGCGGACGGCGCACTCAGGCGTGCGCGGAGAGCACCGACAGCAGCACAAGCAGCGCGCCGAGCAGCACGACCCAGAACGCGATCCGGTCCGGGTGCGGCCCGATCATCTGGAGCAGCCCGCGCTCGGCGCGGTCATCGGAATGGCGGTCGGGACGACCGGTGATGCGGACGGTCCCCCGCTCCGGTTCCGGCGGGGCGTCCGGGATCGTGACCTCCGCCGCGCTGAACGTGGCGACCTCGGTCGACGTCAACTCGCCGTCGTCTCCGAGAACGACGTCGAACGCCCCCGGACCGCGAACCGGCGGCTCAGCACCGACGGCCTCCACCTCGTCGCCGATCCCGGCGAGCGCATCGAGCACGCGGGCCTCGTCGTCGGTGCGTGGCCGCCGCGCTTCGTGACCTGTGCGCCTCGGTGCGGCTGTCCGCTCGAAGCGGCCGGCCTGGCGGCGACCGCCGGGCCGCGGCGTGAAGTCGATGTCCTCGCCGAGCCAGCTGTCGGCGCTGGTGATCTTGGCGCGATCCCGCTGCAGGTCGGCCCACCACTCGGGGGCCTCGGCGGCATCGGGAGAGAGCGGCGGGGACTGGGTCATGATGATCAGATCTGGCGCGTGTGACGCCGGGTGCGAGCGGTACCGGCCGACCGATCCGCGACTCGCATTTCCGCCTGCAATCGAGGCAGTGTTCGCGGGGCCATCGTACCAGCGCCACGAATTCCTGCCTGGCCGCGTTGTTCTGGAAACTGCGGACACAGCGGCATCGTCTGAGGCCGGTCGGACGGAACGGTCTTCGGTCGGGCCGTACGGTGCCGAACATTCGTTCGGGGGCGTGTGCGGGTGGGCACACGGGTGGCGGCACCCGTGGTGGGACGCCCTCCGTTCGCCTACAGCTGGCGATGACAGCGGGGCGTCCGCTGTCCCTGCGGCGCCGTTCGCCTCCATCCCGTCGGCTCACGGAGTGCGCCGCGGGCATCCAGGACATCCCGCCGCCCAGAAACGCGCAGGCAGCCGTAATCACCACCGCGCGTCTCGCGGCCGCAGGGTGCTCGTGGTGTGCCGCACCCCCTCCTCTCAGCTGGGTGGTGTTCAGACGTCGCCTCCCCTCCGTTCAGCGGCGGCGGCCGGTGGCGAAGGATTGAATCGGGGGTGCGACGGCGCGGAAGTCGCTGAGCTGCGGGTCAGGTTCGGGCTCGCCGGAGTGAAGTGTGGTCGTCGTCGCGGTGAGGCCGGCGCGCTCGTAGCGCTCGAGCGCGTGGCAGAGGATGTTGACACCGCCGCCGGCCGCGGGATGGCGCTCGAGAATCCCGGCGGCGACGAGCAGCGGCTCGGTGCGGACGATCGCGCGGTGACGGTCGTAGACGGCGGGCGGCAGGATCAGGTTCGCGGTGCCGTGCTCGTCCTCGATCAGCACGAAGCAGACGCCGCTCGCCGTCGATGGGCGCTGGCGCGCGAGCACTAGGCCGGCGATCCAGAGCGACTCGCGGTCGGCGATCGCCGGCAGGTCGGCGGTCGATGCGACACCGCGCGCGGCAAGCCGGTCGCGCTCCAGTGCCAGCGGATGCGGGCCGGTCGTGAGGCCCGTGGTCGCGTAGTCGGCGACCATCCTGTCCCGGTCGCCGAGCGCGGCCAGCGCGGGCGCAGGCCCGGTGTCAAGCGCCAGCGCAAGCTGGGTCCCGGCGCCTCCGGGCAGCCGCCGCCCGGGGCTCGCGACACCGAGCTCCCAGAAGACGCGCCGCCGGTCGCCGCCGGCCAGCGCGTCGCAGGCGCCCG
>CAZYMM010000129.1:0-5999 GCA_964648515.1 uncultured Conexibacter sp. | reverse complement strand
CGAGCGGCTCGAGGCCGGCGAGCTCGACGAGCGCCGGCTGTCACGGCGGCTGCTCGCTGCGCTCGCCGAGGCGTTCGCGGTCGATCCCGGCCGGCTCGCGCCGGCCCCCGCGGCCGCGCACGCATGGTTCCGCGCCGCCGACGACGCCGACCTTGAGACGATCACGACCGAGATGCAGGCGCTGTTGGCGGCCGCGATGGCGCCCGCCCCGAGCCCGGACTCGGAGGAGGAGATGGACGAGCTCGACCGGCTCTTCGCCGGCGGCCCCGAGGGGTGAGGCGCCCGCCGACCGCCGGGCCCGGATCTAGACTCGTTGCGATGGATTCGCGTGACGGCAATCCGCTGCTGAGACCCGACGCTGACGCCGCGTGGGCCGTCATCGGCGAGGGTCGCCGCGAGGCCGTCGACATGTCACCCGGGGCAGTCGCCGAGCGGCTGATGCGGGCCCAGCGGCTGTCCGCCCAGGCCGCGCAGCTACGACGAGCCGCAGCGGATGCTTCCGAACGCGCCCGCCGACCCTGACCTTCGCGCTGCGACCGCCGCCCTGACCGGCGCCGGCGCCCGATTCGTGATCATCGGCGGATTCGCGGTGGTTGCGCACCAGTACGTCAGGGCAACCGAGGATGTCGATCTGCTGATCCCGGCCGATTCGGCCAACGACGCCAGGCTGGATGTCGCCCTGTTATCACTTGGCGCGAGCTGGGACGAGACGACCGAGTTCACGGCCGGCCAGCTTGCCGGCCGGGAGCACTCGCGGCTGCGAACCCGCGCCGGCAGGCTCGATCTGCTGCGTGAAGGGGCGCCCCCACTCGACTTCGGAAGCGTCGCAGGCTCAGCGATAGAGGTCGATCTCGGCGACGGCCCGTTTCTCGTCGCCGGGCTCGAGAGCCTGGTCGCCTTCAAACGGCTTGCCGGTCGCCCGCGTGACCGCAGCGACCTCGCCGAGCTCGAGCTGCTTCACGGACCCCTGCCGATCGTGCACGTGCCGGGTCTCGACGATCAATCCTGACGACGTCTCACACACCGATCAGCCCGGCGGCGCCGGCCATCGCCGCCGCGTCGACCGACGCGACCCGCGCCGCGGTCGCGGCGGAGATCCGGCCCGCGGCCATCGCCGCCAGTGCCGAACCGGTGAGCGCCGGCGACAGCCGCGGCAGATCGGCCGGGCCGATCGCGGCGATCGCGTCCGGGTACTCGGGCAGGCCGAGTTCGTCCCTCAGCCGCTCGGTCAGCTCGCCCGTGAGCACGGCGCGCATCTGCTCGTAGCCGTCGCCGGCCAGCCCGAGCGCATTGAGCCGGTACAGCGCCGACTGCGCCGAGATGCCGCAAGCGGCACCGATCCGCGCACAGTCCTCGATCTGCGGCGGGCGGTCTTCGGCCAGCGCGCGCACGTAGCCGGCCGGTGCCAGCAGCTCGGCCGCAAACGCATTGGCCTGGTTCTCGAGCGAGGTCGTCCGCTTGCCGTGGACGGTCGTGAAGACGCGCACCCCGGTGTCGGGGCGGTGATCGCAGCGCAGGTGGCCGAGCTCGTGCGCAAGCGTGAAGCGGCGGCGCACCGGCACGTGGGTGCCGTTGACCAAGATCATCGTACGCGCCCCGTCCCGACAGCACGCACCGTCCAGCCCGGCCGGCAGCACGGCGAAGACGACGGCGATGCCCAGCCGCTGCTCGACCAGCGTCAGCAGGCAGTCCAGCGGTCGGTCGGCCGGCATCCCGAGCTCGGCCCGCAGCTCGCGCGCCCGCTTGGCCCCCCTGTTGGTGTCGATGCCGGCCATCGCGTCAAGCGGCAAGATTGCCAGACCGCCGCTGCGCACAGCCCGGCGCGAACACGCACCGACCGGTCAACCTGTCGACCGGGAGCCTCTCAGCGGCAGAGCGTCGTCGCACCGAACGGCCTGACGACCTCGAACTGCGAACCGTCGACCGGGTCGGCGAGGAAGTCGTCGATCACCGGCGCCCAGCGACGATCGGTCACGCCGGTCACGTACAGCGCCGATCCCTGGTCGGCGAACATCAGCCCGTAGCGCTTCATCGCCCGCACGATCGCCAGCGCCGGGCCGTGGTACGGCCGTTCGGAGAAGGAGGCCTTGAGCCGGAAGCGCATCCCGTAGACAGGCAGCCTCGGGCTCGTGTTGCCCGACGGGCCGCAATGGCGCGCCGGCGTCGTGTAGGCGTAGCGCGCCTCGGGCAGCGTGAAGCGCAGCGCGTGCTCGATCCGCCCGCTCGCCGCCTCCTCGTAGCGGAGCAGGCCGGGGAAGATCGGCAGGCCCGCGGCGTCGGCGCTGGTCCAGCCGGCGGGTCGCAGGCGGTTCGAGCGCAGCGACCAGCGGGCAGCCGCCGACGCGCGCCAGCCGTTGCCCGAGCGCACCGCGTGGTAGAGCTCGATCAGCCGGCAGATTCCGCGCTGGATCACGATCACGTGCCTGTCCCCCGGCTCGCCGGCACCCTCGACCGGCGCGTTCAAGGGGATCGGCACCGGCCCGCGGTCCGATTCATCGCGGTAGTCCTCGCCGCCGACGCCGAACGAGAGCGGCACCAGCCGCTGGTCGCGCGGGACGACCGTGAACGGGATGCCGTACTCGGACTCGGTCGATCCGAGGTCGAGATGGAGCTTGGCGCCCCTCATCTGCCCGGCGACGATCGCCGCCGAGCGCGGGTCGACCGGTCGCGCGTCGATTGGACGGTTCCACGGGTTCGATGCCGGAAAGACCGGGCAGCCGGCGATCGCCGGCGCCGCGCCGGCGACGCTCGGCAGCAGTCCCGCAAGACATGTCGCGACAACGGCGGTCCACAACGAACGCACCGCCGGATCGTCGCATCGCGACCGGCGTGTCTGGCCGCACGTCCGAGCCCGCGCGACGCCCGCCGCGAGCCGACCCGCAGGCGACGAGACGGCTAACCTCGGGCGCCGTCGTGAGCGCCACCACAACCACTGCAACCGCCACCACCACCCCCACCGCCGCCACCGGTGAGCGGGTGACGAGCAGAGCCGTCGCCTGGTGGCTGCTCGTCTGCTGCGCGATCGTCGTCGGCATGGTGCTGCTGGGCGGCTACACGCGGCTGACTCACTCCGGTCTGTCGATGGTCAAGTGGCAGCCGAGCACGCTGCTGCCGCCGACGAGCGAGAGCGCGTGGCTGGCCGAGTTCGCGCGCTACAAGCACTTCCCCGAGTATCTGAAGCTCAACCAGGGGATGACGCTGGCGGAGTTCAAGAGCATCTACTACCCGGAGTTCTTCCATCGGATTCTCGCCCGGCTGCTCGGACTGGCCTTGATCGGACCGTTCCTGTGGTTTCTCTGGCGCCGCTCGATCTCGCCGCGGATGCTGCGGCGAATCCTGGGCGTCGGCGCGCTCGCCGCACTGCAGGGCGTGATCGGCTGGCTGATGGTCAGCAGCGGCCTCGTCGAGCGCCCGAGCGTCAGCCATTACCGGCTCGCGCTGCACCTCTTGGCGGCGTTCGCGCTCTACTCGTGGATGCTCTGGCTGGCACTCGAGATCCTGCTGCCCAAAGACCGCACGGCGGGGACCAGCGCCCAAGCCCGCGCCGCGCTGCGCAGACCGGTGATCGTCGTGGCGACGCTGACCGTCATCACCGCGACCTGGGGCGGCTTCGTCGCCGGGCTGCACGCAGGGCTGATGTACAACACGTTCCCGCTGATGGGCAGTACACCGTGGCCGCCGTCGTTCGGCAGCGGCTCGGTTCTGCACGGCCTCGTCGACTTCCCGCCGGCCGTCCAGTTCGTCCATCGGATGCTGGCGATCACGACCTTCGCCTGCGCCTGCTGGCTGGTCGTGCGGCTGCGCCGCTCGGAGCTGCCGTGGCGGCTGCGCCGGCCGGTGGTGTTCGTGCCGCTGATGGTGCTGGTGCAGTTCGCGCTCGGCGTGACGACGCTGCTGCTGGTCGTGCCGGTCGGCTTCGCGATGGCCCACCAGGCTGGCGCACTGGTGCTGCTCAGCACGGCACTGGTGGCGCTCGCGCAGCTGCACGCACCGGCCGAAGCGCCCGCGCCGGCCACACGCTGACGCGCGTTCATGGTGGACCACACGCGCCATCCGAACGTTGACACGGATTGGGGGCACTCAGCACCCTCGATCCGAGCTGACGCCGCTCCCGGGTACTGGTGGGCGTCGGCAAAGCAGCTGGCGGGAAGGCAAGCGAGCAGCGAGAGCTCGCACTCACGCACTCGGCTGTTGCTCGACCGGCGCTAGCGAGCGTGGATTGCTGGATGACCGCCCACTACACCGGAGCGTTCGACCACCTCTGCATCTACGAGCCGCAGAATCCCGTGGTCTGGCAGGACACGCTGCGCTTCGCCTGGGATCAGCGCCGAGCGTTCCATCTGACGGGCCGGGACACGGTCAAGAAGGAGCCGCCGCAGGTCCGCATCTCAGGTCACGTCACCAAATCCAAATTTATCGTATTCAAGTTTGAGAACTAACCTTGAATACATGCCTGAGATGGTCAAGGCTCACTGGGCACCGCCCGGGTCCGGCTCCGGGCTCCCGCGCCGCGCCCGACAGGGCTGTGACTACGAAGCGCACATCCCGGATCTACTCGTCGGCCGGGCGTTCTCGCTGTTCGGCGAGACGGCCGCTGATGTCGCTGACGCCGAGCGCGCCGTGGAGCGACAACTCGCCAACCCCGAGGCGGACACACGAATCTCGCCGCCTGTGCGCGGCGTGCCTGCGCGACGCCGCTGACTGCCTACCGATCTCGATTCCACCTGACCTTCCCGGGGAGCGCCTGCTCGACGGAGACTCGCACGTTGTAGCTGAAGAGGTTGCGGCTGACGGGCCATATCCGTGGCGGGTTCTTGTCGCCGGGGTAGGCGATCGTCACGCTCTCAACGCCGTCGGGAACGATGCCCGCGACAGTCGCGCGCCCGAGGACTTGATTCGGGTTCGATGAGCCCACCGTTCCGCGCTCGATGACCTGCCGATACTCGCTGGTGTCGGCGCCGCTTGCATCGTCGACCAAAGAGAGCATCCATCGCGGCGACTCCGCTGAACCGGGGCAACCCGCCGTCTCCTTGGTGGCTGCGGAGACGAGTGATGGCACCAGCCAGCGACGATGCCCTCCTGCATCTGTACCAAGCAACCGGACAAGGTCCGGCGCAATCGCACCAACCAGGTGTCGCGTGATCGGGAGTTTCAGCGCGGCTCGATCCTCTGTCGTCTGTTCTGTGCGCAGCACGCCAAAGGCCCGGAGCATCTCCTGCGGCGGAGCCTCATTGGTCGTCCCCGGGCCGGTTCTGTCGACGGGCGATGGCGGGCACGTGCTCGAACTCGACGTGGTCGCGATCACCGTGGTCATCGGGGACGCGGGCGGCGTGTCCGGACTCCATAGGCCGCCGATCGCGGCTGCTGCAGGAGCGGCGACAACCACTGCGATCACCGCGGCGAGAACTACTGGGCGCTTGCGCCACCACGCCCGACGCTGAGCGGTCGCATCGTGCTGGTCCTCCTGCGCGGCGAACGCGCGCAAGGCGGCCCCGATCTCACGAATGATCGGGAGGTCGCGAAGGTCGTCGTCGTTGTCATGCACGGTCTAGCTCCTCTTGCAGGCGGATCATGGTTGGGGCCGCACGCAACGCCTGAAGTGCTCGACTCAGGCGTGCCCGCGCGGTTTGCTCGCTAGTGCCGATCGCAGCCGCCAGCTCGCCGTAAGAGCACTCCTCGATTACGCGCAGCTGCAACACCTGCCGATGGGCGTCGGACAGGTCTTTGAGAGCGACGGCTACGGCATCTCGAATGTCTCGAAGATCGAGTAGACGCTCGATCCGTTCGTACTCATCGTCGAAGAGCGTCCGGCGTTGGCGACCCTCACGCTCGAGTGCGGAACGCTCAACCTGTATCCGGCGGAGATTGTCGATCAGGAGGTGCCTTGCGATCGAGTAGATCCATGCGACCGCTTCCTCGTCCGAGACGCCCCTGAACTGACGCCGTTGAACGATCGCCTTCGTGAAGGTCTCGGCCAGAAGATCGACCGCAACCTCGGG
>CAZYMM010000128.1:0-6078 GCA_964648515.1 uncultured Conexibacter sp. | reverse complement strand
ATCGACTCCGCGCTCGGCCAGGACTGGCCGCAGGACAGCCTTGAGCTGATCGTCGTCGATGACGGCTCGACCGACGAGACGCCGCAGGTGTTGGCCGGCTACGGCGAGCGGATCCGCACCGTGCGCCAGCAGAACGGAGGCCTCGTCGCAGCCGTCGATCGCGGCCTGCACGAGGTCAGCGGCGACTACGTCGCGCTGCTCGATGCCGACGACGAGTGGCCGGCCGATCGCATCTCCCGCCACGTCGCGGCGCTGCAGGCACGCCCCGAGGCCGGGCTCGTCCACGGTGACATGGAGCTGATCGACGAGCACGGCAACACCACGCACCGCTCGTTCTTCGAGGCCTACAACAAGGATGTTCGTGAAGGGCGCGTTCTCGGCGCGCTGCTGGCCGGCAACTTCGTCTCCGGCGGGGCCTGCACCTTCCGAGCTTCGCTGCTGCCGGTGCTGTTGCCGATCGATCCTGCCGCCGCCTACCCGGATTGGTGGATCGCCGCCAACATCGCTGCGGTCGCGGAGATCGTGACGGTGCCGGGCTGCGCCAACCGCTACCGCGACCACGATTCGAACATGGGGCTCGGCACCGGGGCGGCGGGGCTCGACCGCGCGCTCGTGCGCGAGGTGCCGTGGCGCCAGTGGATGCTGCGCAATCTGACGCCTACGCCGGGGCTCAGCGTCGAGGACCTGCGTGGCGCGCTGCTCAGCTGGCGCTACTCGTTGCAGCATGCGCTCAACGTCACCGGCACGCAGCCGGACGTGCTCTACGCGGTCACAGACGCCGCGCGGGCGTCGGCCGCATCGCTGCTCGCGCAGGCCGCGGCCGGCGCAGCGGATGATCGGTTTGCGGCGCTGGCGCTGGCCGTCAGAGCACTCGGTGAGGACCCGTGGAACGCCGCTGCCCTGCAGCTCGCCGACGTGCTCTGCCGGCAGCCCGTCGCGACGGTGCCGGCCGCTCCCACGGTCACGGTCGTGGCCGCCACCGATCCGGTCGTCTCGATCCTGATCGCGACCCACAACCACGAGCGGTTCATCGGTGCAGCGATCGACAGCGCGCTCGCGCAAGCGGCGGACTATCCGGCCGAACTTCTCGACATCGTCGTCGTCAACGACGGGTCGACCGACGGGACGGCGGCGATCTGTGATCGCTACCGCGACCGCGTACGGGTCATCCACAAGCAGAACGGTGGTCTGCTGAGCACGGTGAACCGTCTGCTCGCCGAGGCGCGCGGCGAGCTGCTCGGCTGGCTCTCCGGTGATGATCGGGTCGGGCGCGGTGCGATCGCCCGCCGCGCCCGCGCGCTGACCGGCCGGCCGTGGGCCACGCTCGTCTACTCCGACGCCCGGCACATCGACGCGGACGGAGCGACGCTCGACGGCAGCTACTACTCGCGCAACCCGACGTTGCCGCGCCCGGTCGGTGATGCGCGCGGCTCGCTGCTGGAGCGCAACTGCATCTGTGCTCCGACGACGATGTGGCGTGCCTCGCTGCTGCCCCGGATCGCACCGATCGGCCCGCCGGCCGTGTGGGAGGACTGGTGGATGTACATCCGTGCCGCAGAGGCCGGTGAGGTCGTCTATCTCAGCGAGCTCGATGTCGACTACCGCATCCACGGCGAGAACATGTCGGCCGGGATCTCAGACGACGAGCAGATCCGCTTCTGTGCCAGCGAGCTGCCGTTCCGTCACTGGCTGCTCACAGAATCAGAGATCACCGGTGTCGGCCACGTCGATGTGGTGTCGGCGATGCGTGCCTATGTCTGGCATCTCGGCCGAGCGGTCTCGGCCGGTCTCGGCGAGGTCCCGGATCTGGTGCCGTTCGACGACGCGCAGGCGGCGGAGCTGTTGTCTGCGGCCGCGCAGAGCGGCGATCCGATCGCCGCCGCGGTGATGGCGGCACGGGCCGTCACGTGGAATCCCGTCGACGCTGCGGTCCGGTCCACCGCCGACGCGCTGATCGCCGCAGCCGACCTGGCGCACCCGCCGGTCGTCACGCGTGCGGTGGTGGTCGTGGCCGAGGCAGCCGAGCTGGTCCGCGTCCCGGACCTGCTCGCGGCGTACGTCGCGGCAACGGGCGCCGACGCCGGACAGACGCTCGTGATCGATGCCAAGGGCTGGACGACGGAGCGCATCGAGCAGGAGCTGCTTCCGGTGGCGGCGGCCGCTGGGCTTGCTGAGAGCGTCAGCGCAGACGCGACGATCGCGACCGACGCGCGTTGCTGGCCGCAGCGCCTCGGGGCGGTCCTGACACTGGATCGGGGAACCGCCGCCGCATACGGCGCACCGATGATCGGGGCCGGTTCCACGCAGGACGCGGCCCGGCTGGAGCTGCGGGCGGCGTGATCGTGGGCTGCCGGATGACATTCAAGGGTTGGTGCTGTCGATGACCGAGCCGGTTCGTATCGGTCTCGCCGGGTTCGGCTACTGGGGAACGAAGCTCGCGCGCAACTGCGTCGAGGCGGACGGTTGCGAGCTCGTCGTCGTCTGCGACGGGGATGGTGGGCGTCGCGAGGCGGCCCGCAAGCAGTACGGCGTCGCCACGGCAGCGAGCTTCGACGAGCTGGTGGCCGTCGCGGATCTCGATGCCGTGATCTGCGCCACCCCCGCCGAGCAGCACGCGGTCCATGCGCGAGCCGCTCTGCTCGCCGGCAAGCACGTGATGGTCGAGAAGCCGCTTGCGACGACCACTGCCGACTGCGACGCGCTGGTGGCCCTGGCCGAGAACCGGGAGCTCCAGCTGATGAGCGGTCATACGTTCCTCTACAGCCCCGCCGTGGAGTTGCTCAAGCAGCTCGTCGACGGTGGCGAGTTGGGTGAGGTCCTCTACTGCTACAGCCAGCGGCTGAGCCTCGGCGCGATTCGCGATGACACCAGCGCGATGTGGGATCTGGCGCCGCACGACGTCTCGATCTTCCTGCACCTCTTCGGCGCGCTTCCGCGGATGGTCACAGCGCAGCAGTTCTCGCTGCTCGGTGCCAGGCGCGAGGACATCGCGATGGTCACGATGGCGTTCCCGAACGGTGCCGTCGGCCATGTTCACGTCTCGCGACTCGATCCGCGCAAGGTCCGTGAGCTGACGATCGTCGGCGATCGCAAGATGGTGGTCTATGACGACACCGACCCCGAGATGCCGGTGCGGATCTACGACCGTGGTGTCGATCGCGAGCTGCTCGGCAGCTCCGGACCGCTCGACCCGGGCTTCGGGTTCCACAAGCTGTCGTTGCGAACCGGTGACGTCTACGCGCCCAACGTGTCGGGCAGCGAGCCGCTGCGGGCGGAGATCGACGACTTCGTGGGTGCGGTTCGCGAGCAGCGGCGGCCGTTGTCAGACGGACGGCTCGGCCGAGACGTCGTCGCCGTGCTGGAGGCCGCCGACAGGTCGTCGGTGATCGGCGGCGAGCCGATGGCCCTCAGCGAGCGGCGGGACGGCACTCGCCTGCGTGCGGCCTAGGCCGCAGGCCACCGCTCAGTCGCCGGCGATCGGCGCCGGCGCTGCGATCACGTAGATGTTGGCGGCGATGTCGGGGTAGCGCTCGCCGAGCCGCATGTAGGCGTCAAGCAGCTCCGCAGACCAGTCGGACTCGATCTGGGCGTCGGAGACCGGCTTGAGCAGCCAGCCGCCCTCCGCCACGATGCTCAGCCCGGCCGCCATTACGTCGGCCCGCAGGGAGTCGGGATCGTAGATCCGGCGATGGCCGTGCGCGACGTCCTTCGCGCTGAAATCGCGCGTCGTCTGCAGGTGCCCCATCAGGACCCCCGCCTGCCGGTGCAGTGAGCGTGAGTTGGGCGTCGACATCTGGATGCGGCCGCCCGGCTCGAGCCAGGCCGTGACCCGTTGCAGCAACGCGACCGGATCTTCGACGTGCTCGAGCACGTGGCCGAGGAGGATCTGATCGAAGCGGCGCGCCGGCTCCCAATCCTCGAACAGGCTCCTGACCACCGTCGCCTGCGGGAATCGCCCTCGAAGCTGGTCGACGAATCGTTCCGACCCGTCGACCAGCGTCAGGTCGGGGAAGCTCGCGGCCAGCAGATCGGTTGCCAGCCCCTCCGCGGGACCGAGCTCCAACGCGCTCGTACCGCGCCATGACCGAGAGAAGATCGATGCTCCGTAACGGATCAGCGCGGCGTTGACGCCTTCGGCATAGATCGATCGCGCGGCGATCTCCTCGAGTCGTGCCTGCTCGGGTGTCGGCTCGGAGATCACCGCCGCGAACCGTATCCGTCTGTCAGGACCGCCACCGCCTCGGCCAGGCTCGCGACGATCGGCGCGTCGATCGCGGTCGAGAGCACCGCGCGAGTGTGCTGCCCGGTCGTGACCGCCGCGAACGGGATGCCGGCCCGCCGGGCGGCACGAGCGTCGCTGGCCGTGTCGCCGATGAAGCCGAGCGCCTGGATCCGGCGCAGCACCGCCGCCTTGCCGGTCGCCGCGTCGACGGGGTCGACGGCGATCACCTCGTCGAGGAACTTCATCAGGCCCAGCCGCTCGCACTGCGCGCGAGCCGCGCTGCCGCGCCGGCGCGCGGTGATCACGACGAGCCGCTCTGTGTGGCGGCCGGCCGCCATCAGCACGTCCTCGACGCCGGGCAGCAGCGTGTCGACGAGCAGCATCCGGTCCGATTCGACGGCCTCCAGCCAGCGACCGGCGACGGTCTCCGCGCGGCGCTCGTCGATGCCGAGCGAGACCAGCGCCTGACGGGTCGTCGCTCCGTCGCGTTTGAGCGCCCAGAACGCCTGGGGGTCGGGCTGTGGCCCGTCGAGAGCCACGTCGAGCGCCTGCACCTGCCGCGGCCGGCAGTCGAGCAGCGTGCCGTCGAGATCGAACGCCAGCGTGCTCAGAGGACCTCCTCCTCGAAATGGCGAACGACGAAGCGCTCATCGCGCAGCGGCAGGAAGATGTCGTCCAGCGGGAGTCCCCACAGTTCGGCGAACGGCGCGCAGAGCAGGTCGGCGCCTGCGACACCGGTCATCCGGGTTGCCCCACCAGGACGTGCGTTGAGGTCGGTGACCTGCGGATCACCGTCCTCGTCGTGCATCACCTGAAAGCAGAACGGCCCCCGGAACGAGAGCGCGGCAGCGATGGTCGCAGCGATGGCGGCGAGGTGGTCATCTTCGTACACGCGACACTTGGTCGCCACGCCGCCACGGACACCGAGTCGCTCGCGCGCGACGGCGCGGACCCGTCCATCGGCGAAGGCGACCGCATCGACGGTGATCTCGGGTCCGGCGAGCAGCGGCTGGCCGATGTGGCCGGCGGGGAGGTGCGGGCGCTCACGCAAGAACTCGGTCTCGGTCGCGAAACGCCGCACGCCGACCGAACCGAACCCGCCGCGCGGTTTCGTGACGACGCCGCGCGGGTCCCAGCGTGTCTCGTGCGCCGGTGACGACGGCGCGGCGGCGACGCCGGCCGCGTCGAGCGCCGCAGCGAGGGCAAGCTTGTCGGCGCAGGCCGTGGCAGCAGCGACTCCCGGCCAGGGCACACGCGCGCCCGGGGGGAGCTCCGCGCCGGCATCACGCCGGGCGGCGTGTGCGATCTCCGAATCGATCAGCGGCCGGTAGACGACCGGAGCCTCTTCGCTCAGGATCTGATCGATCGCGGCGTCGAACCCGGCATCGCCGAACAGCGGCACGAGGTGGATCGCATCAAACAGCGACCGCCCGGCGATCAGCCGCAGGTCGCCGGCGTCGGCACCGATGATTCGGATGCTGTCACCCCAGCGCTCGCGCAGCGTCCGCGCCAGACCGTGTGCTGTCGCGGTGCCGCATGCGGTGACGACGACGCATGGTCTGCCGCTGCTCCGTTCGGTCACGGACCCGTTATACCGGGGAGCCTTCACATAGCCTGACGGCGATGTCCGTCCCGCTGTTCGATCCCCAGGGTCCGCTGCGCCCGCTGCGCGCCGAGCTGCGCGCCGCGGTCCATCGCGTCCTCGACTCCGGCGCCTTCATCCTCGGGCCCGAGGTCGAGGCGTTCGAGCGCGAGTTCGCCGCCTACCTCGGCACCGGGCATGCGGTCGGCGTCGCCAACGGGACCGAGGCGATCACGATCGCGCTGCGGGCGCTCGGCGTCGGCCCCGGCGACGA
>CAZYMM010000127.1:0-6090 GCA_964648515.1 uncultured Conexibacter sp. | reverse complement strand
CGCCAGGGCCAATGACGGCAGCGGCAAGTACGACATCTGCCGCGTGACCGTCAAGCCGGCGAGGTAGCGAGGGTTGAGCCTGCTCTACGACGTGGCAGCCGGCGCTGCCACGTCGTAGACGGGTGTACGGGGATACCTGGTGATACAAGGAGCGTGATCATGGACACGGACTCGACGGCCAGAGCGATCAGAGTCGTCAGGGCAGCGCGAGCCGGTGCGACGGCGATCGCGACGGCGACGCTGGTGTGCCTGCTGCTGATGCTGACGGCGGCTCCGGCGCGGGCGCTCACGCCTGCGCAGGCGCTCGCCGCCACTCAGGCGTACATAATCACGACCGTGAAGGCGCCTGAGGTCGGATCGGTAGGCGGTGAGTGGGCGGTCATCGGCCTTGCTCGGGCGGACGCCGCCCTGCCGGCGGGCTACTGGCAAGGCTACCTGGGGCGCGTGAGCGAGTACGTGGCCGCCCGGGGCGACAAGCTGCACGGCGCCAAGTCGACCGACAATGAGCGCGTGATACTGGCGCTCACGGCACTTGGACGCGACCCGACCGTCATCGCCGGCCACGATCTCGTGGCGCCGCTGGCCGATATGGATTGGGTCACGAACCAGGGCATCAACGGCGCCGTGTTCGCGCTCATCGCCGCGAACAGCGGCGCCTACACGATCCCGACTGACGTCGCAGTGGCCAATCAGGCCACCGAGGCCAAGCTCATCGCCTTCATCCTCGGCCGTGAGGTGAACAAGGATACGGCAGAAGCCGGCGGCTGGACGTTGATCGGCAGCGAGGCCGACCCGGACATCACCGCCATGGTCCTGCAGGCGAGCGCCCCGTACTACGAGAAGGCCGGGTACGCCGACCTGACCCAAGCGGTCGACCGTGCGCTCACCAAGCTCAGCGCCATGCAGCTTGCCGACGGGGGCTTCCAGCCCGCGTCGTTCATGGGTGGCGAGCCCACCTCCGAGAGCAGCGCTCAGGTCGTCATCGCACTCACGGCGTTGGGCGTGGACCCGACTACCGATGCTCGTTTCGTCAAGGCCGGTGGCAACCCCATGACGGCCCTGCTCAGCTACGCTCAGAACAACGGGAGCTTCCTACATACCAAGTCAGGCGGTGGCGTCAACCAGATGGCGACGGAGCAGGCGTATCTGGCGCTCGTCGCCCATAAGCGTTTCAAGGCCGGCGCTCGGGCGTTGTACGACATGAAGGACTCGGTCACCAAGCTGCGCACTCCGCTGACCAAGGTCTACCTGGTCAAAGGCACCAGGAACTGGAAGCCGGTCGTGCTCGGCGACGCCGGCATCGCCCCCACGCTGACGTTCGGCTCGAGCAAGGCCACGGTCGCGAGCGTCTCTGCAACCGGCAAGATCAACGCCCTCAAAGTCGGCACGAGCACCATCACCGCAAGGGCCCTGAACGGGAAGACGCTGAGAACCAGTGTCATCGTCGCCGCTCGCCGCACCGCCCTGCGCTCGTTCACTTTCACCGGACTTGCCGCCTCGCTCAAAGTGGGCGGGACGGCGCAGCTCAAGCTGGAGCCCCGCCCCGCCAAGGCGACCAATCTGAAGGCGACCTTCAGGAGCAGCAACGTCAAGGTCGCGACCGTCGACGCCGCGGGCAAGGTCAGGGCGCTCAAGAAGGGCAGCGTCTCTATCACCGTCACGCTGGCCGACAAGAAGCGCGTCAAGAAACTGACGGTGAAGTGACGTCCACGCGTATCCCGATGCGGAGCAGATGACATGACCACACAATGGACACCGCCGAACAGTCGCAAGGCGAAGCGAAAGGTCACGCCGCAGCTCATCATCGTGGCTGGCCTGATCGTCGTCGCCTCCCTCCTCAGTGCAGCGGCCGTGTTCGGCAACCTCTTCAGCTCGAGCGACCCGGAACCCGCCGTCGGCAGCGCGGCGGTCACCAGCGCCTCGCCGTCACCGGTCGAAGCGGGGGTGACTGCCGCGAACGAGCCCGCTCCTGCCGGCGCCGCGACCACGCCGGGCAGCCCGAACTCGTCGGGCAGCGAGACCACCTCCAGCGGCTCGGGCTCGTCCACCGCCGGCAACAGCGGTTCGAGCGGCGGCTACTCGGGCGGTTCGAGCGGCGGCTACTCGGGCGGTTCGAGCGGCGGCCACTCGGGCGGTTCGAGCGGCGGCGACTCCAGCACCCCCAAGCCGCCCAAGCCGGCGACGCTCACGGCAACGCTGAGCATCGACGCCGAGACAGCAGGACGCGGCACCATCATGGCCCCCAAGTCGGTCAGGTTCAAACAAGGCGAGACGGTGTTCGACGTGCTGCTGCGTGAGTGCAAGGCGGCCGGCATCCACATGGAGCACGTGTGGACGCCCATGTACCAGAGCGCCTACATCGAGGGCATCGACAACCTCTACGAGTTCGACCGCGGCGAGCTCTCCGGCTGGATGTACAGCGTCAACGGCTGGTACCCCAACTACGGTTGCAGCAAGTACGTGCTCAAGGCCGGCGACGTGATCCGTTGGCGCTACACCTGCGACCTCGGCAAGGACATCGGCGGTTTCTACGCCACGGGGGAGTGACTGCTCGTGGCCGGCGCCTCGGGTGCGGACGACGCCTTCTCCTCGCTTCATCCGGGCGTCGGCTACCTGTTCTTCGCGTTCGTGTCGCTCTTCACGGTCGCGTTCCTGCACCCCGTGACCTTGGCCGTGTCCTTCGTCTGCGCGACCACGTATGCGGTGTACCTGCGTGGTCGCAAGGCTGTACTGTTCTCGCTCGGAGTCCTTCTGCCGGTGATGCTGATCGCGGCGGTCGTCAATCCGGCCTTCAACCACCGTGGCGCGACGATCCTCTTCTATCTGCCGGACGGGAACCCCTTCACGCTCGAGTCGATGCTCTACGGGGGTGTCGCGGCGCTCATGATCGGGGCGGTCATCCAGTGGTTCTTCTGCTACAGCGCCACGATGAGCTCAGACAAGTTCCTCTGGTTGTTCGGACGCATCATCCCGGCGCTCGCACTGGTGATCTCGATGTCGTTGCGGTTGTTGCCGCGCTACACGGCGCAGATCAGGCAGGTCGCCGCGGCGCAGCGGGGCATGGGCGTGGACGTCACCTCCGGATCCCTGCTCTCCCGAGTGCGGAGTGGGCTGCTGATCCTGTCGGTGATGACGACCTGGGCGCTCGAGAACGGCGTGGATACCGCCGACGCGATGAACAGTCGCGGCTACGGACTGCGGGGGCGCACGGCGTACTCCGACTACCGCCTCGAGGGACGTGATCGGATCATGCTGGTGCTTCTGGGCGCCGGCATACTCGCGGTGGTCGTGGTCGCCTGGGGCGTGCGGGGGGCTACGGTCGTCTTCTTCCCCCTGTTCCAGATGGACGCAGGCTCGCCGGCGGCGATCGCGCTGTACGTCTGCTGGACGCTGATCTGTGCGTCTCCGCTGGCGGTGGGGTTGAGAGAGGACGCGGTGTGGCGCTCGTCACGCTCCAGAGTCTGACCTTCGCCTACCCGGCAGCATCGAAGCCGGCTCTCGACGCCGTGGACCTGGCGATCGCATCCGGGGAGTTCGTCGTGCTCTGCGGCAAGTCCGGCTGTGGCAAGACGACGTTGCTCCGTCACCTCAAGACGGCTCTGACGCCGCACGGCAGCAGGCGGGGCGAGGTGATGTTCGACGACCGGCCGCTGGATTCCGTGGATCACCGCGAACAGGCGCAGAGGATCGGCTTCGTGCTCCAGAACCCCGACAACCAACTGGTCACCGACAAGGTGTGGCACGAGCTCGCGTTCGGGCTTGAGAGCCTCGGGATGGCGCAGTCCGTCATCCGGCTGCGCGTGGCGGAGATGGCGTCGTTCTTCGGCATCCAGGGGTGGTACCACCGTGAAGTGACGGAGCTCTCCGGCGGACAGAAGCAACTTCTCAATCTGGCGGCGGTGATGGCGATGCAGCCGGACCTGCTGATCCTCGACGAGCCGACCTCGCAGCTCGATCCGATCGCGGCGGCGGAGTTCATCGCCGCGTTGAAGCGGGTGAACGGCGAGCTCGGCACGACCGTTCTGCTGTCTGAGCATCGCCTGGAGGAGGCGTTGCCCGCCGCCGATCGGGTCGTCGTGATGGGCCGCGGGCGGATCTCGGCAGAGGGGCCGCCGTCCGAGGTGGGACGCCTGCTGCTGGCGAGCGCCGACCCGATGCTGGCGGCGATGCCGACGCCGATGCGCGTCTGTCTTGCGCTCGAGGACGGAGACGGCGTCTGCCCTGTGAGCGTGCGCGAGGGACGCGGCTGGTTGCAGAGTCGTGTGGGAGCGGGTCCGGTGGCGTCGCACGACGAGGATCGTGCCCCGACGGGCGACTCTCCCGGCCAGACGGCGATACTCAGCGCCAAGGATGTGTGGTTCCGCTACGAGAAGCAGGGCGCCGACATCCTGCGAGGCATGAGCCTGCAGGTACGTGAGGGAGAGTTCTTCTGCATCGTCGGCGGCAACGGCACCGGCAAGACCACCGCGCTCGGCGTGCTCTCGGGTCGGCTGCGAGCGTATCGGGGCAAGGTCCGGACCTTCGGTCGCGACCCCGCCAAGTGCGGCGCTGCGGACCTCTTCTCGCGCGGGCTTGTGGCGTTGCCCCAGGATCCGCAGACGTTGTTCCTGCGCAGTACGATCGCCGAGGATCTCTGGGACGCTGCCGGGCGGGCAGCACCGCATCGGGACGAGCGCGAGCGACTGGTGCTGCGCGCCGCCGAGCAGGCCGAGATCGAGGATATCCTCGATCAGCATCCGTACGACGTCAGTGGGGGCGAGCAGCAGCGTGCGGCGCTCGCCAAGGCGCTGCTCGCCGATCCTCGCGTCCTGCTGCTCGACGAGCCGACCAAGGGCATGGACAGCTTCTTCAAGCAGAAGCTCGCTGATATCCTCGATCGGCTTCGCGACGACGGCCTCACGGTCGTCATGGTGTCACATGACATCGAGTTCTGTGCGGCCTACGCGACTCGCTGCGCGCTGTTCTTCGACGGCGGGATCGTCAGCGTCGACGAGCCGCGCAGGTTCTTCGCCGGCAACAGCTTCTACACCACGGCCGCCAACCGCATGAGTCGCGGCCTGCTCGACGGTGTCGTCACGGCAGAAGACATCGTGGCGGCGGTGTCGGAGGTCGGGTCTGAGCAGATCGCTCCGATTGGGAGGCGCGCGCCGGTCGGCGGTGATAGCGGGTCGTCTGCCTCAGCGTCCTTCGATACCGATCGCAGATCGGTCGAGGCCGCACTGTGATAGATCTCGATCTGACCCTGCGCCACTACTATCTGATCAGCGTCGCCATCATCTGCGTCGCTTTGGCGATCTTCGCGCTGCGTTTCGAAGAACGTCGGCCACGGGCGCGGGAGGTGGTCGTCATCGCCGTGCTGGTCGCTCTCGCGGTCGCGGGCCGGGCGGCGTTCTTCATGGTGCCGCAGTTCAAGCCGGTCGCGGCGCTGGTCATCATCGCGGGCGTGGCTCTGGGCCCCAAGACCGGCTTCCTGGTCGGTGTCCTCTCCGGCTTCGTATCCAACTTCGTGTTCGGGCAGGGTCCGTGGACGCCGTTCCAGATGATCGGTTTCGGCCTGGTCGGCCTGCTCGCCGGTCTTGTCTTCTTCCGGTCCGACGCAGCGGCGGCCGATGATCCCAGGTCGGCGAGTGATCTCACGGCAGCTGACGTCCCGGCGGGGCCCGGCGACCTGCTCGCCAGGGCGTTCGCCCGCAAACGGTTCCACAGGGTCCGTCTCGTCTGGTTGTGCGTCTTCGGAGGGTTGGCGACCTTCTTCGTGTATGGACCGATCGTCGATGTGGCGGCTGTACTCATGTTCCCCCAGGAGTTCAGCAAGCGCGTCGTGCTCCTGACGCTGGCGTCCGGCGTGCCGTTCAATCTGGTCCACGCTGTCTCGACGGTCGTCTTCCTGCTCCTGCTCGCCCGGCCCATGCTCGAGAAGCTCGAACGCGTGAAGTGCAAGTACGGGCTGCTGTAAGGACCGTCACCGCAAGTCGGCGCCCGGACGCGCCGAAGCAGCCGCGGGGCGGGCGCCGCCACGGGCGTTTCAGGCGCCCGGGCCGCCGGGGCCGCTGACGACGCTGCCGGCGGTCTCGCCGCCGTCCATCACGA